>NZ_JAODBE010000016.1 GCF_025463795.1 Amnibacterium sp. | reverse complement strand
CGATCGCGAGCGTCTTGGTGAAGCCCTGCAGGCCGGCCTTGACGGCCGAGTAGTTGGCCTGGCCGCGGTTGCCGAGCGCACTCGTCGAGGAGAGGCTGACGATCCGGCCCCACCGCGCCTCGACCTGGTGGCGCTGCACCGCGCGCGTCATGAGGAACGCGCCGCGCAGGTGCACGGCGACGACGCGATCCCAGTCCTCGTCGGTCATCTTGAAGATGAGGTTGTCGCGGAGGATGCCGGCGTTGTTCACGAGCACGGTCGGGGCGCCGAGGCCGTCCACGACCGCCTCCACGGCCCGCTCGACCTGCTCGGTCACGGTGACGTCGGCGCCGATGCCGAGCGCCTGCCCGCCTGCGGACCGGATCGCCTCGACGGTGTCCTGCGTCGCGTCCTCGGCGAGGTCGATCACGCCGACGGCGAAGCCGTCCGCCGCGAGCCGCCTCGCGGTCGCCGCCCCGATCCCTCGGGCGGCGCCCGTCACGATCGCGACCCGTTGCGTGGGGGAGTCGGTCATCGGTTCATGTCCTCTCGTCGAAGGTGATCAGCTGGCGCAGCGCCTCCCCGGAGGCGAGTGCGTCCATGGCCTCGTTCAACCCGGTCAGGGGGAGCTCCGCGGACACGAGCCGCTCGACCGGCAGGCGGCCCGCGCGCCACAGGTCGGCGTAGATCGGCACGTCGCGAGCGGGCACGGATGAGCCGAGGTAGCTGCCGACGACCGTGCGGGCCTCCGCCGTCACGGTGAGCGGCGCGATCGAGGCGCGGGCGGCGGGCGAGGGGAGCCCGACCGTCACGGTCGTGCCGCCCGGCGCGGTGGCGGCGAAGGCGGTCTCGAAGGCCCGAGCGGACCCGGCCGCCTCGATCACGACCGGTGCGGTGGCTCCGTCGAGCGAGTCGGGCGTCTCGACCCGGGAGGCGCCGAGTGACCGCGCGATCTCGAGCTTGGCCGGAACGGCATCGACTCCGATCACCGGGTGCCCGAGCGCCACCGCCACGAGCACGGCGGCGAGTCCGACGCCGCCGAGGCCCACCACGAGGATCGGTTCCCCGGGCTGGACGCCGGAGGCGTTCCGGACCGCGCCGCCGCCGGTCAGCACGGCGCAGCCGAGCAGCGCCGCGACCTGCGGCGGCACGTCGGCCGCGACCGGTACGACGGAGCGGCGGTCGACGACGGCATGCGTCGCGAACGCGGACGCGCCGAGGTGGTGCGCGACCGGCCGCCCGTGCCGGGAGAGCCGGGTGCCTCCGCCGAGCAGCTCGCCCGCGCCGTTGGAGGCGGAGCCGCGCGCGCACGGCAGGCGGCCGTTCGTCGCGCACGCGGCGCACTCGCCGCAGCGCGGCAGGAAGGTGAGCACCACCCGGTCGCCGACGGCGATGTCCGAGACGGCGGCGCCGGCCGCCTCGACGATGCCGGCCGCCTCGTGGCCGAGCAGCATCGGTACCGGCCGCGGCCGGTTCCCGTCGACCACGGACAGGTCGGAGTGGCAGAGGCCCGCGGCCTCGATGCGCACGAGCAGCTCGGTCGGCCCCGGCTCGGCCAGATCGAGGTCGCCGATGGTGAGCGGACGGGACTCCCGGTAGGGCGCCGGACGACCGACCTCCTCGAGCACCGCGCCCGTGATCCGCATCCCTGCCTCCCTGTCGCGGCCATCCTATGCACCCTCGTGCATCACTCTCCCGGACGTTGCAGTGCCCGGGACGCCGCTTTCACGCGGCGAGCGGCGGGGATTTGCGTGCGGATCCGGCTACCGTCGGAGTTCGTGACCGACGACGTCCGCACCATCGAAGCCCCTGCCGTCCGAACCGAGACCGACAGTCTCGGCACCGTCGACATCCCGGCGGACGCCTACTGGGGGGCCCACACGGCACGGGCGCTCGAGAACTTCCCGATCTCGGGCCGCCCCATCTCGATCCACCCCCGCCTGATCGACGCGCTCGTGATCGTCAAGCAGGCGGCGGCGCGCGCGAACCGCGAGATCGGGGTGCTGCCCGCCGACAAGGCCGAGCTGATCGAGCGGGCGTGCCGCGAGATCCGGGACGGGCGCTTCCACGACCAGTTCGTCGTCGACGTCATCCAGGGCGGCGCCGGCACATCGACGAACATGAACGCCAACGAGGTCGTGGCGAACGTGGCGCTCGAGCTGGCAGGCAGGCCCCTCGGCGACTACGCGTTCCTCAACCCGATCGACGACGTCAACCGCAGCCAGAGCACGAACGACGTGTATCCGACGGCGGCGAAGATCGCGATCGCGATGGCCCTGTCCGACTTCCTGGTCGAGCACACCGCGCTCCGCGACTCGTTCGCGGAGAAGGGCCACGAGTTCCATGACGTGCTGAAGGTCGGCCGCACCCAGCTGCAGGACGCCGTGCCCATGACCCTCGGGCAGGAGTTCCACGGCTTCGCCACGACGCTCGGGGAGGACGAGGACCGGATCCGGGACGTGCTGCCGCTGCTCCGCGAGATCAACCTCGGCGCGACCGCGATCGGCACCGGGATCACCGCCGATCCCCGGTACCCGAGCACCGTGCGGAAGCATCTCAGCGAGCTGCTCGGTGAGGAGTACGAGACCGCGCGCGACCTCGTCGAGGCGACGAGCGACACCGGGGTCTTCATGCAGATGTCGGGCGTGCTGAAGCGGGCCGCGATCAAGCTGTCGAAGATCTGCAACGACCTGCGCCTGCTGTCGTCCGGCCCGCAGGCGGGCTTCGGGGAGATCGTGCTGCCGCCGCGACAGGCCGGCTCGTCCATCATGCCGGGCAAGGTGAACCCGGTCATCCCCGAGGTCGTGAACCAGATCGCGTTCGCCGTCGTCGGTCACGACGTGTCGGTGACGATGGCCGCGGAGGCCGGACAGCTGCAGCTGAACGCCTTCGAGCCGCTGATCCTGCACTCGATCCTCACGAACGTCTCCTGGCTCATGGCGGGATGCCGCACCCTGCGGGTCAACTGCGTCGACGGCATCCAGGCGAACATCGCCCGGCTGGACTCGATGGTGCGCACCTCCGTCGGCGTCGTCACCGCGCTCACGCCCTACATCGGCTACGCGGCCGCGTCGGCCCTCGCGAAGGCCGCGCTGCTCACCGGACGCAGCGTCGCGGACCTCGTCGTGGAGGCCGGGCTGATGACGCGGGACCGCGTGGAGTACCTCACGTCACCGGCGCGCCTGTCGGGCATGGACGCGGGGACCGGTCCGGTGCCCGTCGTCGGTTCCGAGGGCGTCGCGCAGGCGCTGCTGTCGCCGACCGAGGCCGACTCGATCTAGATCGACGTCATGCCCCCGAGGGCACGGCCCGCCGGGCGGTGCCGGTCGAGCGCAGGCCGGACACGTAGCCCTGCCGGCGTCCGTAGCCGGAGAAGGACCGGCGGTCCCGGCGGGACCTGAGGCGCACGTGGGTGTCGACCCAGTCCCGCACCTCCGCCTCGCGCGAGGCGACGACCAGGGCGGTGCCCGTCCGAGCGACGGCCTCGTCCCGGGCGGCGCGGAGCCGCTCGGCCGCGCCGGTACCGAACGCCTGCACGAACGCGCAGCGCGCGAGGTGCGCGTCGTACCTCGGGATGTGGCGGTGGGCCGGGTCGCCGCGCCACCACGTGCGCACCGCGATCTCCGCCTGCGTCCGCAGGGACTCGAGGAGGGGCAGCGCCAGCGCCACGTCCGACCGGAAGCCCGTGACGCTGAGCAGGACGTGCGGCGCCGCCTCCGGGTCGCCGACGCGCGCGCCGGGGGAGCGCCGGTCGGAGTAGTAGGACACGAGGCCGAGCGTCTGCGCGACGCGGGCGAGGCCCAGCACGACGTCGAGCGCCACGCCGCCCTTGCCGCCGCGCACGGTGATCGAACCGGTCTCGATCGGCTCGTGCGCGGCGCGCCTGGCGCCGTCGACGTCCAGCATGAGCCGGTCGATGGCGTGCTTGGCGAGCAGTCGCTCCGCCTCCCGCCCCGCGGTGTCGCGTTCCGACTGCGTCGCCCCCGGGTCCTGCGACACCCGCAGGAAATGCGCGATGCGCGCCTCGACGTCCATCTTCTCGGCCATGTGCCCTCCTGATCACGGTCCGGCACGGACGGGGGAACCCCACACCATGCCTCCGACATCGGGTGCGGGGGCCGGAGCCGCGCCGATACGGTGGATCGGTGCAGGCGACGATCCCGGGCCCGGCCATCCGGCTCGCCACGGCCCGCGACGCGGCGGCGCTCGCCGAGGTCGCGGCGGTGACCTTCCCGCTCGCGTGCCCGCCGAGCACCACGAAGGAGGCGAGCGACGCGTACGTCGCCGCGAACCTCGCCGAGGCGGACTTCCGCACCCACCTCACCGACCCCGAGCGGGTGCTCGTGGTCGCCGATCCCGGTGACGGCGCCCCGCTCGACGGCTACACGATGCTCGTGCTCACCGAGAGCACCGACCCCGACGTGCAGGCCGCGCTGCGCATCCGGCCGACCAGCGAGCTCTCGAAGTGCTACGTCCGGGCGGACGCGCACGGCGCCGGCACCGGCGCGGCCCTGCTCGCGCGCACGCTGTGGGAGGCGCGCGCCCACGGCGCCGCCGGCATCTGGCTCGGCACCAACACGGCGAACGCCCGTGCGATCCGCTTCTACGACAAGCACGGCTTCACGAAGGTCGGGCACAAGCGGTTCAAGCTCGGCGACGGCTACGAGGAGGACTTCGTGCTGGAGCGCCCGTTGACCTGAACCGCGTCCGGACGGTCGGGGCCGACGCGCCAGGATGGACCCGTGAATGCGATCGACGCGTGGTGGAAGCAGGCCGTCGTCTACCAGATCTACCCCCGGAGCTTCGCGGACGCGAACGGTGACGGCATCGGCGACCTGGGCGGGATCCTCGAGCACCTCGACCACCTGCAGACGCTCGGCGTCGACGTGGTCTGGCTGTCCCCGATCTACCCGTCGCCGCAGGCCGACAACGGCTACGACATCAGCGACTACCAGGACGTCGATCCGCTCTTCGGGACGCTCGAGCAGCTCGACCGGCTGATCACCGGCCTCCACGAGCGCGGCATGACGCTGCTCATGGACCTGGTGGTGAACCACACGTCCGACGAGCACCCCTGGTTCGCCGCCGCCCGCTCGAGCCGGGACGACCCGAAGCGCGACTGGTATCTCTGGCGCGACGCCCGCGACGGCGCCGAGCCGAACAACTGGGGTTCGTTCTTCTCCGGATCCGCCTGGGAGCTCGACGCCCGTACCGGCCAGTACTACCTCCACCTCTTCGACCGGAAGCAGCCCGATCTGAACTGGGAGAACCGTCAGGTGCGGGAGGCCGTCTACGCGATGATGCGCTGGTGGCTCGACCGCGGGGTCGACGGCTTCCGGATGGACGTCATCAACTTCCTCTCGAAGGAGCAGGACTTCGCCGACGCGCCGCCCGTCGCCGGCGAGCGCTACGTGAACGCGTTCGCGATGATCGCGGACGGCCCCCGCATGCACGAGTTCCTCCAGGAGATGACGCGGGAGGTGTTCCAGGGCAGGGACGAGCAGTACCTCACCGTCGGCGAGATGCCGGGCGTGACGACCCAGGAGGCCGTGCTCTACACGGATCCGGCTCGGCACGAGGTCGACATGGTGTTCCAGTTCGAGCACGTGAGCATCGACCACGGCGCGAACAAGTGGGACTACCTCGGCCTCGACCGCGTCGCGCTGAAGCAGTCGTTGCACCGCTGGCAGGTGGCGCTCGCCGAGCGCGGCTGGAACAGCCTCTACTGGGACAACCACGACCAGCCTCGCGCGGTCTCCCGATTCGGTGACGACGATCCCGCCTACTGGGCTGCGTCCGCGAAGGCCCTCGGCACGATCCTGCACGGCATGCGGGGCACCCCGTACGTCTACCAGGGCGAGGAGCTGGGGATGCGGAACTTCCCGTTCGCCTCACCGGATCAGTTCCGCGACGTCGAGGCCGTGAACCACTGGAAGGACGTGCTCGCCCAGGGGCGGGACCAGGGCGCCGCGCTCCGCGACATGCGTGCGGTGGCCCGCGACAACGCCCGCACGCCGGTGCAGTGGGACGCGACGGCGACGGCGGGGTTCACCACGGGAACACCCTGGCTTCCCGTCAACCCCGACCACACGTGGCTGAACGCGGCCGCGCAGGTCGGGCAGGACGGGTCCGTCTTCGAGCACTACCGCGCCCTGATCCGGCTGCGGCACGAGCACGCGATCTTCGCCGACGGCGACTTCGCGGGCGTGCTCGAGAACGATCCGGAGCTGTGGGCCTTCACGCGCTCCACCGACACGCAGCGGATGCTCGTCGTGGCCAACTGCGGCCGCACGCCCAGGGAGATCGAGCTCGGGGACGGCTGGACCGGAGCGCGGCTGCTGCTCGGCACCCACGAGGGCACGGCGGACGAGCTCCGCGAGGGCCGCCTCGGGCTCGCGGCGTGGGACGCCCGCATCTACCTGCTCGGCTGACCGCGTTCACCCGGGGTACAGCGAACACTCGAGATCCTCGGCGACCGCGTGCCTACCGTGGCCGCCGTGACCGACCAGTACACGTTCCAGGACCCGACCAGCCAGTACCCGAAGCCCGACGACAGCTGGAAGCAGGAGCAGCCGGGCGCCGGCCTCGAGCAGCGCATGCATCCCACCCCCGACGCCGGTGAGTCGACCTATCGCGGCACCGGCCGGCTGACGGGTCGCAAGGCGGTCGTGACCGGCGCCGACAGCGGCATCGGCCGAGCGGCCGTGATCGCCTTCGCCCGTGAGGGCGCCGACGTCGTGCTCTCCTACCTGCCCGAGGAGGAGGACGACGCGCGGGAGGTGGTGAAGCTCGTCGAGGCGGCGGGCCGCACGGCGATCGCCTGCCCGGGCGACCTGAAGGACGAGGCCTACTGCCAGAAGCTCGTGCAGACCGCGGTCGACGAGCTCGGCGGGATCGACCTTCTGGCCAACGTCGCCGGCAAGCAGCAGAACCAGGAGTCGATCCTCGACATCACCACCGAGCAGTTCGACGAGACCTTCCGGACGAACATCTACGCGATGTTCTGGCTCTGCAAGGCGGCCGTGCAGCACATGCCTCCGGGCGGCACGATCATCAACACCACCTCGATCCAGGCGTACGAGCCGAGCCCGATCCTCGTCGACTACGCGAGCACGAAGGCCGCGATCAACGCGTTCACGAAGGGCCTCGCCGGTCAGCTCGCCGAGAAGGGCATCCGCGTCAACGCCATCGCCCCCGGGCCCATCTGGACGCCGCTGCAGCAGGCCGGCGGCCAGCCGGAGGAGGCGCTGTCGTCGTTCGGCACCCAGACGCCGATCGGCCGCCCCGGCCAGCCCGCCGAGCTGGCGCCGGCGTACGTGTTCCTCGCCAGCGCCGAGTCCAGCTACGTGTCGGGCGAGACGCTCAACGTGAACGGCGGCATGCCGACGCCCTGAGCGTGCGGCCGGCGCGCGACGCGGCCGAGTCAGCCGAGCGAGGCGATGGCGTCGGAGATCGCCTCCTCGCCGCTCGTCAGCTCGAACTGGAGCCCGATCGTCGAGTCGTCCTCGAGGACGGCGACGAGCACCGCTGCGACGTCCGCGCGGGAGACGTCGCCACGGGAGACGCGCGGCGCCATCCGCACGGCGTCCGTCGCCGGGCCGTCGGTGAGGCGTCCCGGTCGCACGATCGTCCAGTCGAGGTCGCTCGCCCGCAGCGCCTCGTCCGCATCCCGCTTCGCCTCGACGTAGGCCTGCCAGACCGGATCGGTGTCGTCGGGCAGCGGCTCGTCGACGCCCATCGCGGACACCTGCACGAAGCGGCCGATGCCGGCCTGCTTCGCGGCCGCGATCGACTTCAGCGATCCCTCGAGGTCGACGGTGCGCTTGCGTTCGGCGTTCCCGTCCGCACCGCCGCCCGCGGCGAACACCACGGCGTCGGCGTCCCCGAAGGCGTCGACGAAGTCGCCGACGTCGCTGCCCTCGATGTCGAGCAGGTACGGGACCGCGCCGGTCGCCTCGACGTCGGCGCCGTGATCCTGGTTGCGGATGAGGGACCGCACGACATGGCCCTGCTTGCCGAGGGCCGAGGCGGTCAGCAGGGCGACGCGGCCGTGGCCGCCGACGATCACGAAGGTGCTCACGCGGGCACGATAGCCAGCCGGGATGGGCGCTCGCCCGACGGGAATGCACGCCCCCATGAGCCGGTTGATCCCTGCATGGCTACGCAGACCCTCACGCTGGAGAACCACAACGAGACGGTCGAGAAGGGCACCGTCCTGATCGACTTCTGGGCCGCATGGTGCGGTCCGTGTCGTCAGTTCGCACCCGTCTTCGAGCAGTCCAGCGAGCAGCACCCCGACATCACCTACGCCAAGGTGGACACCGAGGACCAGCAGCAGCTCGCGGGCATGTACGGCATCACGTCGATCCCCACGCTCGTCGTCTATCGCGACGGCATCCCGGTGTTCGGTCAGCCCGGTTCGCTGCCCGGTCAGGCGCTCGAGTCGCTGATCGAGCAGGTCCAGGCGCTCGACATGGACACGGTGCGCGAGCAGTGGGCGGCCCAGCAGGCCGAGCTGCAGGCCGAGCTGCAGGCCGAGGACGCCGACGTGCAGGCCTGACCCCAGTCCGTCTCCCGAAGGGCCCGTCCGGAGCGCTCCGGACGGGCCCTTGCCTGTCTGCCCACGCATCCTGAAACCGCGCCCAGACTGCGTGGCGCAGGCTGGTTGCTCGTGACTGACACGACGACCATCCCCGACACGTTCGCCCTCGGCGACCTGACCGTCCACCGCCTCGGCTTCGGCACCATGCAGCTGACGGGCCCCGGCGTCTGGGGCCCGCCGAAGGATCACGACGAGGCGGTCCGGGTGCTGCGGCGCGCGGTCGAGCTCGGCGCCGACTTCATCGACACGGCGGACTCGTACGGCCCGTACGTCGCGGAGGAGCTGATCGCGGAGGCGCTGCACCCCTACCGGGACGGCCTCGTCATCGCGACGAAGGCCGGTCTCACGCGAACGGGCCCGAACGTGTGGCCGCCGGTCGGGCGCCCCGAGTACCTCCGGCAGGAGGCGCTCATGAGCCTCCGCCGGCTGAAGCTCGAGACCATCGACCTGTTCCAGCTGCACCGGATCGACCCGAAGGTGCCGCTCGAGGACCAGGTCGGCGAGCTGAAGGCGCTTCAGGACGAGGGCAAGATCCGCCACATCGGGCTCTCCGAGGTCAGCGTCGAGGAGCTGCAGGAGGCGCAGAGGATCGCGACGATCGTCTCGGTGCAGAACCTGTACAACCTGGCGAAGCGGGACGCCGAGCCGCTGCTCGAGCACGCCGAGGCGAACGGGATCGGGTTCATCCCGTGGTTCCCGCTCGCCACGGGTGAGCTGGCGAAGCAGGGCGGCACGCTCGACGAGCTCGCCAGGAAGCACGACGCGTCGCCGTCACAGCTCGCCCTCGGCTGGCTGCTGCACCGCTCGCCGGTGATGCTGCCGATCCCGGGCACCTCGTCCGTCGCTCATCTCGAGGACAACATGCGGGCGGCGGATCTGCACCTGTCGGCCGAGGAGGTCGCGGAGCTCGAGCAGGCGGTCTAGCGCCGTCGCTCAGTCGGCGATGCGCTCCGGCCGGATCCCGTAGACGAACACGCGCGGCACCAGTCGCGCGACGGGTCCGGCCAGGAGCGCCCGCACCGGGGCGGGCGGCAGCAGCGATCGGCCGGCGGGGGTTCGAGTCATGGCGAGCACCCGGTTCTGGGCGAGCACCTGGATCCGCTGCGTCACGTCGGCGGGCAGCCGCCGCCGCCGCTCCACCCGGTCGACGATCGCCGGGTTGAGCGTCCGGGAGAACCGGCTCGGATCGGCCTGGGCTCGCAGCAGGTCCGGGCCGAGCAGGTTCGCGGTCGCGACCGCGTCGCCGACGGCGAGGTTGATGCCGAT
>NZ_JAODBE010000001.1 GCF_025463795.1 Amnibacterium sp. | reverse complement strand
AGGCGCTCGCGCGGTTCGTGCCGGGCCGCCGCGTGCTGCTCGTCGACCGTCCCGCCCGGATGCAGCCGCTCGGTCGGGTGTGGCGGCTCGGGGTCGTGCTGCTCGCCCCCGACGGGTCGCTGCTGGCGACCGGCGGGATCACCCGCGCCGTCGAGCCCGGCCACCCGGGTCACGTCGCCGCGTCGGTCGAGGACCGGCGCGAGCACCGGTCGGCCGCGTTCCGCGGGCCGTTCGCCCGCGGCGAGACCGTGAACTACGACGCCGCGCCGATCCCGCTCGAGGCCGACGCGCTGCGCGACGGGCCGGGCCCGCTGCTGCTGCGGGACGGGCAGGTGCTCGTGCGCTGGAGCGCGTCGCTCGGCGACGACGCAGCGGCTCCGTTCTCGCCGTACCTCAGGGAACGGGTCGACCTGCTGCTCCATCCGCCCGAGGGCGCCTGACCGCGTCCACCCGGAGCGCGACGGCCCTCGCGCCGGCCAGCGCGAGGGCGGCGAGCGCGGGCAGGGTCTGCCCGACCAGCGCCTGCTCGTTCCGGAAGGTGTCGTGACCCACGAGCCCGACGGCCGCGGCGTCGCCGTACGGCGCCACGAGACGCGACCCGAGCACGAGCACGGCGGTGGCGGCGACGGCCGCCCCGTCGGGCACGAGCGGCAGGATCGCCGCAGGCAGCGCGGCGTACCACGGCCACTCGACCGGCAGCAGGAGCAGCGCGAGCAGCGCGACGGCGGCGCAGGACCGCAGCAAGCCCACCACGGAGCGGCTCGTGAAGCACGCCGCGATCGAGCCGGCGGCGAGCACGGCGCCGAGCGCGAGCTGCGCGGTGCCGCCCGCGTTGCTGCCGGGCACCGGCGATCCGTCCCGGTCGACGCCGCCGAGCAGCACGAACAGCAGCCCGGACGGCGACCAGGAGGGGCCCGGGGTCCCCGAGGCGGCGAGGCCCCGGAACGTCGCCGCGCCCGCCCAGTACGGCGCGACGAGCAGTGCGGCGAGCGCCGTGGATCCGACCACCGCCCCCGCCGTCGCGGCGAGCGAGCGGCGACCGGGCACGCGGTTCTGCAGCAGGTGCGTGAGCAGCGGCAGGACCAGCACGAGCGGGCTGGCCTTGACGAGCACGGCGAGCGCCAGGGCGACGATCGCGAGCGCGGGCCGACGGCGCGCGCAGGCCCACAGCGCGAGCACGACGAGACCGATCATGAGCCCGTCGTTGTGGCCGTCCCCGGCGAACTCGATCAGGGCCAGCGGGTTCCCGAGCAGGAGCAGCACGGCGCGCAGCCGGTGCTGGGGCCGGAGGCGGCCGACGAGGTCCCAGGTGAGGGCGGCGGCCGCGAGCAGGCCGAGCAGCGCCGGCAGCTTCACGAGCCGCACGCCGAGTCCGACGTCCTTCCCGCTGAGCGCCACGGCGGTGCGCTCGAGCAGCGTCCACAGGGGCCCGTACGGGCTCTGCGGATGCACGGGAGCCCACCCGGCCGCGCCGAGCAGGGCGCCGTAGGGGTCCGAGCCCACGGAGGCGGCCGCGTCGACGTACGGGTTCCGGCCGGGCGTCAGCGCCAGGTGGCCGTGGGCGAGGTAGGAGTAGGCGTCGATCGACAGCGTCGGCGGCGCGGCGTACAGGGCGAGGGCCGCGACGACCGGGATCCCGATCGCCACCGCCGTCAGCGGCCGGCCCCGCCAACGGCCCGCGCGCACGACGAGCCACAGCCACAGCAGCGTCAGCACGGCGCCGAGCGTCGTGACGAGCAGCGCGTCCGCGGTGCCGGCCGGGACGTCGGCCGTGGTGCGGGGCTGCGCGAACGGGTCCAGCGGATCCAGACCGTTGTTCCACAGCGCCCGCTGCGCCGCCCAGAGGCGGGCGAGGACGGCGAGGAAGGCGACGCCGGCGACGGCGAGCTCGATCGCGGCGGTGCCCTGCCGGGTCAGGCGCGGGCGACCCACGCGAGCACCTCGGGAAGCGCGCCGAGCACGCTGACGTGGCCGTCGCCCGGACGGAGGCGCAGCTCGGCTCGCCGCAGGGCTGCGGCGAGCAGGCGGCCGTGCGCGGGCGGCACGACGCGGTCGGCCTCCCCCTGCACGAGGAGCACCGGCGCCTCGACCGCAGCGAGGTCGATCCCCCAAGGACGGGCGAACGCCACGTCGTCGTCGATCAGCCCGAGCGGGCCCTCCCTGCCGCCGGCCTGGGCGTCCTCGCCGAGCGCCGACCACGGGCCCTCGAGCGCCGCCCAGTCCGTGTCCGTGAAGCTCGCGGGGTCGAAGTCGTCCGGGAGCGCGGCACGGGCGTCGAGCCCGGACCTGGCGGCGACGAGCGCCGCCGGCGCGGCCATGCCCGCCAGCCAGTCGTCGGTTCCGGTGTCGGGCGCGATGCCGGCGAGGGTCCCGACCGCGGTCACGCGATCGGGGAGCAGGGCGGCGGCGGCGATCGCGTGGGGGCCGCCGCCGGAGTAGCCGACGGCCGCGAACCGGCCGAGCCCCAACGCGTCGGCCACGATCAGGGCGTCGGCGGCCGCATCCGCGACGGACCGTCCGGGGCGTCGCGTCGAGGTGCTGTAGCCCGGCCGCGCCCAGGTGACGATCCGCACCCCCGCCGTCTCGGCCGCCGCGAGCACGGGCGCGATCACCGCTCCGGTCTGGGGCGAGCCGGCGTGCCAGAGCACGACCGCGCCGTCGCCGCCGGCGTCCGTCACGCGGAGGGTGCGGCCGTCGGGGGTGCGGAGGTCGCGCTGCTCGCTCATCCGCTCACGCTAGAGGTCGGGCGGGCCTCGCGCGGATCCGCCCGGTGCCTCACGCGGCGGCCGTCTTCTGAGCCGTCGCAGCTGCGCGTCGAGCAGGGCCGGGCCGGTGCTGCCCGTACCGATGCAGGTGTCGCCGTCACGGCGTCGGCCGCAGTCCGGCGTTCCGCTGGTGCGCCCGTCGACTGCGACCGTGCGCGAGGGGATCAGCGCGGGTGGCCGTGCCGCACGTGGCTGATGGGCGTGGGCTACTCCGGGGTGCGCGGGCGCGACCGCCACGGCACCGAGCAGGACCAGTGCGGCCGAGCCGAGGGCCGCGAACCGGATGCGCGTGAGCCGCGCGGCGTCGACGGAGGTCGGGATCGTCATGATCACTCCCCAGGCGGGCGACACCGTTCCGCGCCCCCGACCTCCGCAGGGTAGAGCGGCACGCTCCCCGGCTCCATACGCGGTTCTACCCATTCGGCGCGGCTCGATGCCCGGGAGCGGGGTACCCAGCAGACTTCGCCGCATGAGCGGCCGACGAGCCGCGGCGTCGACGCCGCGCCGCACGGTGCTGGCGGAGTCCCGCTGGCCCGCCGTCGTGGCCCTCGCCGTCGCCCTCGCGGCGTACGCCGCCCTGCCCAGCTCGGTCCCGCTGCTGCTCCGGGGGGTCGTCGTCGGCCTCGGCGTCGCGCTGATCGTGCCGGTGCTGCTGCTGAACCCGGGGCGCCTCGACAAGCAGACGCGCTGGTCCCGGATCCTCTCGCTCGCGCAGGCGCTGCTGCTGCTCGTCGCGAACCTGGTGGCGCTCGGCATCCTCGTGCACGCCCTGATCACGGCCGAGCGGAAGGACGGCCCGGCCGTCCTGCTCGCGGCGCTCCAGGTGTGGGCGACGAACGTGATCGCCTTCGCGCTCGTCTACTGGGAGCTCGACCGGGGCGGCCCGGTCGCCCGGCGGCGGGAGGCGCGGGGCGAGCTCCCGAAGGCCGACTTCCGGTTCCCGCAGGACGAGGACGCCGATGCGATCGAGGAGGTCGCCGCGGGCTCGTCCGCCCACTCGGACTGGGCGGCGGGCTACGTCGACTACCTGTACTTCTCGCTCACGAACTCGATGGCGTTCTCGCCCACCGACGTGATGCCGCTCTCCTATCGGGCGAAGGCGTTGATGGGCGTCGAGGCGTTCACCGCCTTCGTGGTCCTCGCCCTCGTCATCGCGCGGGCCGTCTCGCTGCTCGGCTGACTCCCGACCAGGCCCCGGCGCCGACCGCTAGCGTCGCGGCAGACGGATGCGAGGAGGGCTCACGATGCGGATCGCGAATCAGGGCGGACGGGCGGTGCTGCTCGGGCGGACTTCGGCGCTCGACGTGGCGGCGGCGAGCGACGGGCGCTTCGGCCCGGATCCGATGTCCGTGTACCGGGCGTGGCCCGCGTTCCGCGAGTGGGCCGCGACCGTGGACGTCGACGCGGCGCCCGCCGCGCAGGCGGTCGAGGTCGCCGGACTCGACGCACCGGTTCCGGCACCCGAGCAGGTGTTCGCGATCGGCCTGAACTACGCCGACCACGCGAAGGAGACCGGCATGGCGCTGCCGGAGCATCCGCTCGTCTTCACGAAGTTCCCGTCGAGCCTCACCGGTCCGGAGGCGACCGTGCGGCTCTCCGGGGATCGCGTCGACTGGGAGGCCGAACTCGTCGTCGTCGTCGGGGAGGGCGGCCGCGACCTGCCTGCGTCGTGGGAGGCGGTCGCCGGCCTGACGGTCGGCCAGGACCTCTCGGACCGCACGGTGCAGAACCGCGGGGACCGGCCGCAGTTCGGCCTCGGCAAGTCGTTCGCCGGCTACGGCCCGACCGGGCCCGCGGTCGTCACCATCGACGAGCTGCAGGACGGCCACGACCTCGGCGCCCTGCGGATCGGCTGCCGCGTGAGCGAGGACGGCGGCGAGGAGCGCGTGCTGCAGGACGGCACGACGGCGGACCTCGTCTTCTCGGTCCCGGAGCTCGTGCACCGGCTCTCCGCCGTGGTGGAGCTGCGTCCCGGCGACCTGATCTTCACCGGCACGCCGTCCGGCGTGGGGCTCGGGCGCACGCCGCAGGAGTTCCTGAAGGCGGGTCAGGTGCTCACCACCGAGATCGAGGGCCTGGGCACGATCCGGCAGACGTTCACCGCGTAGCGGAGCTCAGCCGGCAGGCTCGATGCCGAGCACGGCCACGAGATCCGCGAGCACCGCGGGGTGCGCCACGACGACCCAGTCCCCGGTGCGGTCGCGCACGACGCCGGCGCCCGCCTCGGTCCCGATGAGCACCCCGCCGACGAGGTCCCAGGGCTCGTTGCGATAGGCGACGACGCCGGCGACATGGCCGGTGGCGAGCAGTCCCCAGTCGATCGAGGGGCTCCAGGTGCGGAGCACCCGCTTCGTCGACCGCTCGAGCGCTGCGAAGGCGGCGTTGCGCGTCGCGTCGTCGCGGTCGACGCCGTACCCCTGCGTCCACGAGACGGTCGAACGGATCAGCGCCGCGGGATCCCGCATGCGGACCGGCTCGTCGTCGACGGTGGCGCCGCCGCCGCGGACCGCCGCGAAGGTCCTGCGCGCCGGGGCGTCGTGCGAGACGGCGACGAGCGGCTCCCCATCGAGGCATGCCGTGATGCAGACGCCGTGGGAGGCGACGTCCATGACGTAGTTGTTCGTGCCGTCGAGCGGATCGACGAGCCACTGGACGACGGAGCCCTGCGGTCCGTGCCGGCCCGTCTCCTCGCCGAGGATCGCGTGCTGCGGGAAGCTGCCCCGGATGCCCTCGATGATCAGTCGCTCGCACTCGCGGTCGACCTCGGTGACGACGTCGCCTGCCTGCCCCTTCGCGGAGACGACCGCGGTCGGCCGGCGCGCCACGGCGAGGTCGCCGGCCGCCCTGGCGAGCCGCACCGCCAGCAGCCGCATCGCCGTCACGTCCATCCGGGCACCGTAGCGACGGGGAGCGACGGCGGTCTCCGCGCCGAGGCGTGCCGCCGCATGAGCCTCCGCAGAACCGGCCGTGCGCGGAGCAGGCGCGGCGGGCGGGAACCGACGCGTCAGCCGAGGACGGGCGGGGCCGCCATGCCGAGCGCGCGCTGGTCGGGCAGGAAGCCGAGCGGTTCCGGTACCCAGCGGGCGCGGAACCGGCGGTCCCGGCCCCGCACCTCGAGCTCGATGCGATGCGGGGTCTCGAGGAACAGGAGGTCCAGGGCGAGCGAGTCGCCGGTCCAGCCGCCGCTGACGGCGATCGGCGCGGCACCGCCCGCGCCCTCGACGATCGTCCAGCCGGGCCGTCCCGCCGGGAGCCGCAGCTGCTGCGCGCCGTCGTCGACCGTGACCGTCCAGCCGCCGTCCGCCTCCTCGAGCACGACGCCGGTGAACGGCGCCTCGCTCGCCGCGTCGGGGCCGAAGGACCCCGCCCACGCCGCCGCGTCGCCCCCGGGCCCCTCGGCGGCCGGCCGCACCGGCAGCTCCAGGTGCGCGAGGCGCTCGGCGAGCGCCGCATCCGCGGTTCCGTCCACCGGCCCGTCCGAGAAGGCCGGCAGCAGGTGCTCCCACACGGCATCCAGCACGGGTCCGGCCGGCTCGGCGGCCTCGGTGATCGCCAGCACCGCGTCCTGCTCGGGCAGCACGAGGCAGAACTGGCCGAAGGCGCCGTCCATCCGCCAGCCGTGCCGGGAGATCCAGACCTGGTAGCCGTAGCCGAGCGCCCAGTCGGGCTCGATCTCGCCCGGCGCCGTGTCGATCCGCTTCTGCGGCACCTCCTCGGCCCAGCCCTCCGGCAGCACCTGGCGCCCCTCCCACCGGCCGCCGTCGAGGTAGAGCTGGCCCAGGCGCGCGACGTCGCGGGTCGTGGCGTGCAGCCCGCTGAAGCCCATGTCGCGGCCCTCCGGGTACTGCTGCCAGCCGACCTGCCCGATGCCGATCGGATCGAGCAGCCGCGGGCGCAGGTAGTCGACGAGCCGCTGCCCGGACTCCTTCTGCACGATCGAGGCGACCGAGTAGGTGGCGGGCTGGTTGTAGGTAAAGACGCTGCCGGGCTCGGACTCCGGCTCGTGCAGCAGGAACCCGCGCACCGGCTCGTGCGGGTCGGTGCCCGCGGCGGTGTTGATCATGTCGACGAGGTGGCCGCTCGACATGGGGAGCACGTCGCGCACCCGCATCCGCCGGCTGCGCGGCCCGGTGACGTCGGCCTGGAACTCGGGGAAGTGATCGACGATGGCGTCGTCGAGGCCGACGAGCCCCTCCGCGATCGCGAAGCCGAGGGCGGTGCTCGTGAACGTCTTGCTCAGCGAGTAGAGCAGGTGCAGCCGCTCCGGGGTGAACGGCGCCCACCATCCCTCGGCGACGACCTTGCCGTGGCGCAGCAGCACGACGCCGTGCGGCTCCGTGCCGGGCAGGGACTCGAGCGCGTCGAGGAAACGGCCGATGCCGGCCGCGTCGACGCCCTCGGCGGACGGGGTGCTGGAGGGGAGCGGAGTCGTCACGCTGCGAAACGCTACCGAGTGCCGCTCGGGCGCCGTCCGAGAGCGCCGGCCGGATCAGGCGAGGCCGGTACCCTCCGTCGCGTGATCCTCCTGTTCGGCATGCGGACGAGCGTCGCCGTGCGCGCCACCGTGTGGTTCGTGTGCCACTTCTGCGGCTTCGACGCGGCGCAGCGGGTGGTGGAGCGCCGGCGGCGGCTCACTCTGTTCTGGATCCCCCTGTTCACCGTCTCCCGCTCCTACGCGAACGTGTGCACGAACTGCGGGCGCGAGGTCGACCTCACCCGCGAGCAGGTCGACAACGCGGAGCGGTGGGCGGCCAGCCAGTCCACCCGCTGACCCCCTCTCTCTCGAGCGTCGCCGCTTTCTGCGGGAATGGCGGCCCGATCGCCGCAGGCAGCGGCAACCGTCGGATCCAGCCCCGGGCGGTCCGGCCGGGGCCTAGGGTGAAACCGTGGTCGCCGCAGGATCCGTCGCCGTCGTCACCGGTGGGGGCACCGGCATCGGGGCGGCCTGCGGGGTCGCCCTCGCCGAGGCGGGCTGGACCGTCGTGCTCGCCGGCCGCCGTGCGGAGCCGCTCGAGTCGGTGCGCGACGCGCATCCGCACCTCGCGCTCGACGCGGCCGTCGCCGACGTGACCGACGAGGCCTCGGTCGCCGCGCTGTTCACCGACGTCGTCGATCGGCACGGCCGCCTCGACCTGCTCTTCAACAACGCGGGCCGCGGTGGCAGCGCCGTCGAGCCGGACGCGATCGGGCTCGACGAGTGGCGCGCGGTGGTCGACACGAACCTCACGGGCACGTTCCTCTGCACGAAGGAGGCGTTCCGCATCATGCGGGAGCAACGACCGCAGGGCGGCCGGATCCTGAACAACGGATCGATCTCGGCGCAGGCGCCGAGGCCGCTCTCGCTCGCCTACACGGCGACGAAGCACGCGATCACCGGCCTCACGAAGTCGGTCGCGCTCGACGGGCGGCCCTACGGCATCGCCTGCGGCCAGATCGACATCGGCAACGCCTCCACGTCGATGACCGCCGCGATGAGCGACGGGGTGCGGCAGGCCGACGGATCGATCCGGCCGGAGCCGACCATGCCCGTCGCCGACGTCGCTGCGGCCGTCGTGCTCATCGCGGGCATGCCGCTCACCTCGAACGTCGCCTCCATGACGGTGATGGCGACCGGGATGCCGCTGGTGGGTCGCGGGTGAGCGACTACGAGACGGTCTGGGACCGCGACCGCAGCATCGTGCGGCTCCCCGACCCCGCGATCGAGGTCGTCGACGAGCGCTTCCGCGCCATGCTGCCCTTCCAGGCGGTGGTCGAGCGGCTCTGGACCGGCGGCCGCTGGCTCGAGGGCCCCGTCTGGTTCGGCGACCTCCGCTCCGTGGTGTTCTCCGACATCCCGAACGACCGGATGCTGCGCTGGACTGAGGAGTCCGGCGTCACCACCGTGTTCCGGCAGCCGTCGGAGAACGCCAACGGCGGCACGCGCGACCGGGAGGGCCGCCTCATCACCTGCGAGCACCGCACCCGCCGGGTGACGCGGACGGAGCACGACGGCCGGCGCACGGTGCTCGCCGACCGGTTCGAGGGCAAGCCGCTGAACGCGCCGAACGACGTGGTCGTCGCCGCGGACGGCGGGATCTGGTTCACCGATCCCGGCTGGGGCATCGAGGGCGACTTCGAGGGCGACAAGGCCGAGAAGGAGATCCCCTGCCAGGTGTACCGGATCGATCCGGACAGTCTGGCGATCGAGGTTGTCGTCACCGACATGGCCCGCCCGAACGGCATCGCCTTCTCCCCCGACGAGTCGCTGCTCTACGTCGTGGACAAGGACATCCGCGTCTACGACCTGGTCGACGGACGCCCGGTGAACGGTCGCCGCTTCATCGACATGGGCGTCGGCACGTCCGACGGTATCCGGATCGACACGGCCGGCAACCTCTGGACGGCCGCGGCCGGCGGCGCCGGGTACGACGGCGTGCACTGCTACGACCCCGACGGCGTGCTGCTCGGCCGCATCCACCTGCCCGAGGGCTGCGCGAACCTGGCGTTCGGCGGGATCAAGAAGAACCGGCTGTTCCTGACCGCCACGTCCTCGCTGTACAGCGTCCACGTCGAGGTCCACGGCGCACAGACGCCCTGACGCCCTGACGCCGATCCCCGGAGGATCCTCGGGCGCACCCCGATCCCGTGCGCCATGATCGGCGGGTGACCTCGCCCCTGTCCCCCGAGCTCGCCGAGCTCGCCCACGCCCTCGGCGTCTCCACGTCGTTCACCGACTGGCGTGGCCGCACCGTGGAGGTCTCCGCCGAGACGGTGCGCCGGGTGCTCGCGGCGATGGACGTAGACTCGAGCGATCCGGTCCGCGCCCTCCTCGAGCACTGGCGGGCCCCGTGGCGGCGCATGCTGCCGCCGTGCGTCGTCGCGACGGCGGGCGAGGGGC
>NZ_JAODBE010000192.1 GCF_025463795.1 Amnibacterium sp. | reverse complement strand
GCTGCACGCGGGCACGACCTACCGGGTCCAGGTCAGGGCTCACAACCACGCCGGCTGGAGCACCTACTCGGCGCAGGCGAGCACGACGACCCACCACGCCTGACCAGGACGCCATGAAGGATCGCCGAGACTCGGCGAGACCGGCACGACCGGCACGACCGGCACGACCGGCACCAAGCGATCACAACCCGTGAATCAAAACCTCGAAGACTAGGCAGGGTTTTGAGATGACTTCTGACAATTGGTCCGAGGCGGATTAAGGACAGGAGCTCCCGGAGACACGGTATTTCACAGGGTAGGCGAAGTATCGCAAGAGCCACGCGTCGCGGTCGCAGGTCGCACTTCGCACACAGCCAACGCGGCTGATGCTCGTGTGCTTGCCGTCGCTGCCAACGCTGGTCGAGCTGGTTTGAAACGGCAGGTTGACCGCGTTGAACGGGCCGTCGACCACGAAGGTGAGGGTGCCGTTGAGCTGCTCGAACCATGCGCACCCGCGTACCGATAGTCAGCCCGTGCCCCGGCCGGACTCGTCGCGGCCACGGGCGTGTAGATGTGGCAGTCGGATGGAGCTGAGCCTGCCGAGTCGCAGGCCTCTGCCGAAGCGCGGTGGCCTGCCGATGCGGGACCGGTTCGGCCGGAGCGATTGGCGGCTTGCAGCACGGCGACCGAGTTAGTGGGTTCGGGCGTACTGGCGGCATAGGCAGTAGACCGATCCCCCAGCTTGTCGGGACGGACAGGCGCGGATGCGTTCGGACGGATGTCAGGCGCCGGACGCGCGGCGCACCAGCGCGGTGCAGGAGATCTCCACCACTGATGCCTCGTCGTACAGTTCCGCCACTCCCACCGCGGTCCACGCCGGGAACGGCGCTGCCAGGAACTCGGTCGCGACCGCAAGTAGCTGCTCCTTCTGCGCCTGCAGCCCGACATGATAGGAGTGCAACTCGACGACGTCGCTCAACCCCGCGCCGGCCTCCGCGAGCGTCTCCTCGAGAGTCACGAAGGTCCTACGGATCTGGGCCTTCACATCGATTGCGTAGGAGTGATCAAGCTCTTCCCCGTCGTGACCGGTGACGTAGATAGTGTCACCGACTCGAAGTGCCGCAGGAACCCCGGAGACGGCATAGAACTCGGCCCAGTGCTCGGGGACGACGGCGGCAGCAGGCACTCCTGCCCGCTGTGTCGCGACGATCACTCCGCTCCTCCACCCGACTCGGTCGGTTTCTGTCAGCGAGTCTGGGCCACCGAGATCGACAGGGCAACTTGCGGCGATTGAACCCCGCGACGCGGTTCTCCGCCACGAGGCAATGTTCGACCAGTGGATCGGTTTAGAGAAGGCAGTTCGGCACCATTAGCGACCCGACATCGGGATGATGCGGAGGAGCTGGCATCGGGGGCAGAGGAGGTACGGGGTGCGGGCCCGGTGGACCAGGTCGAACAGGATGTAGCAGCGCGGACATTCGATCGAGTCCAGCCGAGGTCCCTCGTCCGAGGCGTGCATGGTTCGAGTCCTACCGGCCCGTGCCAGCGGGGAAGCGTGGCCGGCCCCGCCAGGGTGGAACCCCGGTTCGGCCGGTTGCGATGAGGAACCCGGACCATCCGTAGGTGGACCATTCCTCGGACGGAGCCGCAGAGACGTGCCGAGGCTTCCACCGGGGCCGCAGTGCGGGAGGTACGGAGGACGGCGCCGGGGGCGTCGATTCCTGCGGGGGTAAGGAGGGGGGTCCGACGGCGCAGGACAGGAACCCGCTGACCAGTCCATCTGTGCCCGAGAACAGACCCGAACGCAGGATGCCGATGTGGGTGCCGACGCGGCTGTAGAGCGCGCCGTCGACGAGCCAGGCCTGGGTCCCGCCGGCCCGGCCGACGAGCCGGTCGGGGAGCATCCAGGCGCAGACCAGTCCGGCCCGGTCGAACACCGGCTCTACCGTCGCGGCGCCTACGATCGCCGGCTGGTCGGCGGGCGACCCTGCCGGCCACTCGGCGGAGAGTCGGTTTTGGATGACGGTCGTCGAGGCATGCATCAGTGGCTGCCGGCCACTTCGCGGGCAACGCCGACGGTGGTGCAGGCGGGCAGGACCGGCAGGATCCTGGTTCCTCCGGTTGCCTCGGGGGCATCCGTGTCGCTGCCGAGCGGTGCCCGCGACCGGTCCCGACACTCGCCGTCAAAGTGCCCCGTGCGCCGGTCCCACGGCGCGACGGGTGAACCGGGAAAAGACTGGATGCTGACCATCGGGGCCCCTCCACACAGCAACGGAAAGATCCGTAGCCGGGGTCCAGGGCAACCCGAGCAATCTACCAGCGGACGCGGTGGCTGCCAAGAGCGCGTGGCATCGGTGCCCGTGAGGAGAGATGTCCCGCGAGAAGAGGTTCAGGCCCGCCGCGATGGCGTCGGAGCCCGTCGCAGGATGCGCAGGCCATGGCGGGCGGGACTACTGCAGGTTTACTTGACTCTTCCCTTCGTCCAGAATCTGACCTCGGCGAAGTCGCGCCAAGGGGATCGTTTACAAACCACGCCTGGACGCCGCCACGGATGCCGCACGGGCGTCACCAGTCGATGCTTGTCGCGAGCGCTGTTGCTCGCGGCATGGCGAGTTTGAGCTCTTCCTCGCTTGGCAGACTGTACCGGTGTGCCGATACGCACGATGTGGGACCAGCCTGCGGCCGGCCTGCGCGCGCCCGAGCCAGCCGATCAGCTCGTTGACGTCATCGGGACGCATCCCCTCGCGCAGACACTTGCTCCAGAAAGCGCTCGGATCCACCTGACGCCAACGCTCGCAGAGGTTCCTGAGATCCGCTTTGAACATCGCCTGCTCGTTCCACTTGAGGCGGTTGTCGTAACTCTTCGCAGCATCAGAGAGAAGCTCGGCGATGCCTGCGAGGCTCGGCGGAAGGCCATCGGTCAACTTCATCGCCACAGGTTGGTCCAGGGGTCCGACCCGATCAGTACGTGCAGGAGCATGCCGCAAAGCTTGCTGAGCTCCGCCGCTCGGACGGTTGTCAGGCCTCTCGCGGGGTCGATCGACTGGGAAAATTCCGGGGTGACCGATTCAGCCGAGAACCGCATCCATCTTGTCGCCCCGAACGATGGGCCGTCGTTGGCCGCCTGGCGCAACGCGGTCTTCGTGATCTTCACCGTGCAGGGGTTCACCTTCGCGAGCTGGGCGATCCGCGTGCCGCAGGTTCGGGACATCCTTCACGCCAGCACGGCTGAGATGGGCCTCCTGCTGGGCGGTCTCGCCGTGGGCTCGGTGGCGGGGCTGCTCGCTTCCAGCCACCTCGTCACGTGGCTGGGCGCGACGCAGACGATCCGCGTCCTCTCCTGCATCTCGTCCGCCGGTCTTGCAAGCACCGGAGCGATCGCTGCCTTCGCGCCGAATCTCGCCTCTTTGATGGTCGCGCTCGCCGTCCTCGGCGCCGGCTTTAGCATCGTCGACGTCGCGATGAATCTCTCGGGAGCCGCGAACGAGCGCGCGATCGGGAAGACGATCATGCCGCTCTTCCACGCCGCGTTCAGCTTGGGCACGGTCGCTGGGGCGGGCCTGGGTGCGTTGCTGCTGGTGCTCGACGTGCCCATCGGCTGGCACCTGATCGGCGTCGGCCTGCTCGCCATCGGGGTCGCGCTCATCCTCGTCCGCTACCTGCGGCCGGCCGAGCACGTCACCGAGCCAGGCGAGGAGCCGGCCCCGACGGACTGGCGCTCCCGGCTCGCCGTCTGGCGGAACCCGCGCGTGCTCCTGATCGGCCTGATCGTGCTCGGGATGGGCTTCGCCGAGGGCAGCGCGAACAACTGGCTCAGCCTCGCCATGGTCGACGGCTATCACGTCGACAATGCGGTCGGCGCCGCGATCTTCGGCGTCTTCGTCGCTTCCATGACCGTCGCACGCATCGCCGGGGTGAAGCCGCTCGAACGCTACGGCCGCGTCCCCGTGCTGCGCGTCTCCGCGACCACCGCGGTGCTCGGCCTCCTGCTCGTCATCCTGTCCCCCTGGGTGCCCCTCGCGATCGCGGGCGTCGTGCTGTGGGCGCTCGGGGTCGCACTAGGGGCCCCGGTCGCCTACTCCGCAGCGGCCGATGACCCGCGCACCGCGACCGCAAGTGTGAGCGCCGTGGCGACAATGGGCTACTGCTCGTTGCTGATTGGGCCGCCCGTGATCGGGTTCCTCGGACAGGGAGTCGGGCTGCTGAACGCACTACTCGTCGTGCTCCTCCTCATCGCTCTCGCCGGTATCGCCTCCGGCGCCGCGCGAGCTCCGCGGCCGACCGGGCAGCGAAGCCTCGGCTGAGAGCCGTCAGGATTACTGCCGACGATTGCAGACATCGATCATGCAATGGCCGAGATCGAAAGCGTGGGCAAGGACTTCTTCTCGCTTCGCCACCCCGGTACGGCGCTTGCGACCGCGACTCCGTTGGTGATCTCAGCTTCTTGAGGATGTTCGACCGTCCGTGGCTGCCGACCGGTTCCACTCTCCCGAGGTGGCCCGAGTAGGGGCGCGATGCACACCACCGCTCGGCGGCAAGGAAGGGATCGATCCCGCGAGGAGCCGTCCGCTGGTCGACCTGCGCGTTCAACGCGCGAGTACAGTCCGTCGCCGTGGTCGCTATTGCAGGAGCGCGCCGGGCGACACCGGCGGACGTTGACGGGATCACCGACATCGTCACACTCGCCTTCGCCGAGGACCCAGTCTGGAGCCGCCCACTATCCGCGCTTGACGGCGAGGGCAGGCGGTCGTTCTGGCGTCTCTTCGTCGAGGGAGCACTGCGGTATGCCTGGACCTGGCTGCTTGAGGACGGCGCAGCGACCGCGCTCTGGATCCCTCCTGGCGGCTCCGAACTGTCTGCCGAGCAGGAGGACCGCCTCTCGGACGTCGCCACCCGGCTCGGTCAGGAGCAGGAACGCTTCGGCGAGTTGATGCACCGCTTCGAGGCCGCGCACCCCCGCGAGCCCCACTACTACCTCTCGATTCTCGCGACCCATCCCGATCACCGAGGCCGCGGACTTGGCATGGGACTCCTCGCCCACACCCTCACGCTGATCGACCAGGAACGGGTCGGCGCCTACCTCGAGTCGTCAAACCCTGCCAACATCCGCCGATACGAGAGCGTCGGATTCGCGCCGATCAGCGAAATCGCCTACTCCGAGCCCGGACCCGTGGTGACCACGATGTGGCGACCTGCACGGTAGGACCGCTTCACCTCGCGGATGCTGTCCCGCCCGGAGCACTCCCGCGCAGCGGTCGCTGCCGGCAGGCCATTAGTCCCCCGCCCCAGGTCATCGCGCAGGGGATCGATATCGGCGTGCCGCGGCTCCTTACGGAGACGACGTTTCGAGGCCTTCCTCGGGACGTCGAGCTGATCCGGCTGATCGATCGGGTGCACGACGAGAGCGACGCGTTCTCCTCGATCTGGCGCGAGCACGACGTCGCGGTCAGGCGCACGGACCGGAAGACGGTCGTGCACCCGAACGGGACGGTCCACGAGTTCGTCGTGCACCGCCTCGTCGGGCACGATCAGCTGCAGCATCTGCTCTGGCTCGCCCCGGAGTCGGGTGAATGGGATCAGGAGTGGCCGATCACCGTCGACCTGACCACCTGACCACCTGACCACGTGCCCACGATGCCCGTGCAGCTTCCGGACGGCGTGCGTCGGATCCTCGAAGCAGCCAGCCCCTCGGTCATGGGAACGGTCACGAGGAACGGCCGTCTCACCGGACGACGCACGGCCACGGAGCAGCGCTCGGCGAAGAGGCGCAGATCCCGATGGTTCCGGGCTGGTGGGGCGGACGGGACTTGAACCCGCGACCGAGGGATTATGAGTCCCCTGCTCTGACCGGCTGAGCTACCGCCCCGCCGACGACCCTAACCGGCGCGCCCGCTCCGGCGGGGACCTCGTTCCCGCAGCGGATCGTCGGACTGCAGGTCCGCCGCCGGCGGCGTACTCCCGTCGGCCTACCGCAGGTGACTCCCCCGGTCGGACGACGAGGGCCGCAACCGGGTCCACACTCCTTGAGAGCACCAACCCCGACTGAGAGGTCCGCTGATGAGCGCCGCGACGACGACCACCTCCGACCGGCTCGTGCGGCGATCACGCGAAGCCCTCAGCGCACTCGCGGTGGAGTTCCTGCTCGGCATGTCGGTGAACCTGTTGCCGGACGACGGGGCCGCCCGGCTGATCCGTTCGATCGTCCTAGGGCTGCACGTCCTCATCGGCATCGGCATCGTCATCGTGGCGGCGCGACTGCTCGCCGTCGCCCGGCAGGAGGGGCTCGCACGGCGCGAGGCGGCGTGGGGGCTCGCCGTCGTCACGGCCACCCTCGTCGACGGCGTGCTGACGGTCCTGCTCGACAGCGGCTGGCTCTCGTTCGTCATGGCCGCCGGATTCCTCGCCGCCACGCTGCTCTACGTGCGGACGCTCCTGGTCGGCGTGACCGCGCGGCGGGCGCTCTGAGGACCTCCCGGCGCCCCTTCGCCCTGGACTCCTGACCCGGCGAGCGGGTCAGCGGCCGGTCGGCTGCTCCTCGGTGGACGAAGCCCGGCCGATCCCGAGCCAGCCGGAGCCGCCCTCGACGGCTCCGCGACGGCGCTGCTCCCGCATGGCCTGGAGCTGGCGCTCGATGTCCGCCGACGAGCGGCCGGCGGCGAGCTGGTGGTCAAGGTCCTCGTCCGGGGCGGCAGTCTGGTCCTGCACGACACCGCGTGCGATCAGCTCGTCCGTGGCGGCCGCGCGGGCCTGCATCTGACGCACCTTGTCCTTGGCCTGGTCGACGGCGCGGCCGACGCCGTTGAAGTCGGCGCTGATGCCGGCCACGCTCTCGTTCGCCTTGACCTGGGCCGACGACGCCGTATAGGAGGCCTTCAGCGTCTCCTTCTGCGTGCGGAACGCCGCGACCCTGGCCGTCATGCGCCGTTCGTTCTCGGTCAGGTGCTCCTCCTGCTGGCGGAGCGCCTCGAACTGGCCGCGAAGCGTGACGATCTCCTGCTCGAGGCCCGAACGCCGCTCGAGCGCGATGCGCGCGAGGTCCTCGCGGCCCTGGTCCATCGCCTCCTGGGCCTGATCGCCGAGGCGGTCGTAGCGCGCGCCGATCTCCTCGCCCTGCAGCTCGATGCGTTTGCGGGCGGTGGCGACCTCGGCGAGGCCGCGGCGCAGCTGGGCGAGCATGTCGACCTGCCGGTCGTAGCTGTCGTCGAGGGACTCGCGCGGGTCGTCCATCCGGTCGAGCGCGCGGTTCGCCTTGATGCGGAACAGGTTCCGTAGGCGGGTGGAGATCTTCATCGGATCGCTCCCTTCGTGGTCCAGCCCGGTCCGGAGGGCAGCCCGTCCCGGTTGCGCAGCCGATCCTGACCGGCGCGGAGCGCGGTCACCTCGCGCTCCACGTCCGCCCGGAGCTCGGTCATGGCGCCGTCGGATGCCGCCTCGAGGCCGGCTGCGACCGCGGCGCGGAGCTGCCGGACGAGACCGACGAGCTCGGTCACGCGCCGACGCATGGCGGGCAGCGCCGCCCGCAGCGCGTCGCGGTCGTCCTCGCTCTGCAGCACCCGGAGGTGCTGGTCGACGACCTTCGCCTCGGCCTGGATCCGCCGGAAGAGCACCGGGGCGTCCCCAGGGAGGCCCACGCTCGGGTCGGCGGCGCCGATCGCGGCACGGCCCCCGTCGACCGCCTGGAGCAGCTGGAGTCGCAGCCGCACGACCTCGCGCCGCGGGCCGGACTCCGTGATGGACCGCATCCTCAGCGACGCCGCGGTGACGGCGGGGCTGCGCCGGATGCGCCGGACGGCGAGCACGGCGGTCGTCGCGACGGCCCCGACGGTCACGGTGACGCCCGCGCCGCCGATGAGCAGGGTGTCGAGCAGCGCCGTTCCGACGGTCACGTCCATGAGCTGCGGGCCGATCATCGGGACCTCCGAGGCATGGCCGAAGGGTACGCCGCCCGGATGCGGACCGCGGTCGCGCTATCGGCCGACGCCCAGTCGCGCGGCCACCACCTGCACCGCCGCCGCCCGGAGCTTCGTCGCGAACGCCGGGTCCGCGGCTGCCGCGGCGACGAGCGCGGCCCGTTCCGCCGGGATGTGGTCGGGAACGATGTCGAGCAGCAGGTCCCCGCCGGCAGCGACGAACCTCGTCGCCCGCTGACCGGGCGTCCACGCCGCCAGCGCCGCCGCTGCCCCGACGTCGTCGGACATCACCATCCCGCGGAAGCCGAGCCGCCCGCGCAGGAGGCCGCCGATCACGATCGTCGAGAACAGCGCCGGCCGGGATCCGTCGATCCGGTCGTAGATCGCGCTCGACACCATCACCGCGCGGGCGCCGGCGGTCATCCCCGCGCTGAACGGCGCGAGCCGCGCGGAGTCGACCGTGATGGCGTCGTCGACGACGTGCGCGTCGGTGTCGGTGTTCTGGCTGACGCAGCCCAGCCCGGGGAAGTGCTTCACGGTGGCGCCGATGCCGGTCGCGGCGAGGCCGCGCACGACGGCGGCGACCGACCGGGCGGCGGCTACCGGGTCGGTGCCGTAGTTGCGGCGGAGGTCCGCGACCGGCGGGTTGTCGTGCAGGTTCGCGGTGCAGGGGGTGTCGGCCACGGGAGCGAGATCCAGGTTCACGCCGGCGTCGGCGAGTGCCCTGCCCCAGCGCTCCGTGGCGGCCGTGAGCGCGGTCGGCGACTCGCCGGCCTGATCGACGGCCGAGGGGATCGCGCCGAACCCGGGCCCGCTCAGCACCTGCACCTCGCCGCCCTCCTCATCGGTGGCGACGAGCAGCGGCACGGACGGGTCGGCGGCCGTGGTCACCGTGCGCACGGCGGCAGCGACGGCGTCGACACCGGCGCTGCTGCGGCCGCGGATCATCACACCGCCGACGGCTCCGTCCCGCACCAGCGCCGCGAGTCCGGGCAGCTCGTCGACCGTGCCCGCCGTCATCAGCACCGTCCCCGCCTGCTGCTCGACGCTCATCCCCTCGACCACCGCGGCGGCGTCGCCGGCCGTCGTCGCGGTGGGGCTGGGCGTGGACGTCGGGCTGGGACTCGGGGCGGCGGTCGCCGCCGGGGCGACCGTGATGTGCGGCGTGTAGGACGAGGTGGGCGGCTTCGCGGCGCACCCCGCGAGCAGCAGCACGCCGCCGGCCAGGGCGACGGCCCGCACCGCCCTGTGCCGCACGCGTCCCGCCGTCATGCCGGCACCGGATCCGTCAGTCCGAGATGGCGCTCTTGGCCCGCCGCGCGAGTGACCGGAACTGGTCGCGGAGCTTCGCGGAGAGGGGCGGCACGTCGGTGACCGGGTCGGTGACGTCCTCGCCGCGGTACAGCCGCTCGAAGACGGTGATGGTGGTGTCGATGTCGTGCGGCTCGAGCAGTCGCAGCGAGGCGCGCTGCATGACCTGCCGCTCCTCGTTCGGCATGGTGAGCACCCGCTCGAGGCGGTCCGCGAGCGCCGCGATGTCGCGGGGCGGGAACAGGTAGCCGTTCTCGCCGTCCCGCACGAGGTGGGGCAGCGCCATCGCGTCGGCCGCGACGACGGGCAGCCCGGAGGCCATGCCCTCCATCGTGGCGATCGACTGCAGCTCCGCCGTCGAAGGCATCGCGAAGACGGTCGCTCGCGTGAGGATCGCGCGTAGGCCCTCGTCGCTCACGCGGCCCGGGAAATGCACCCGATCGCCGACGCCCAGCTTCGCTGCCAGCCGCTCCAGGTGGTGCCGCTGGTCGCCGTCGCCCACGATGTCGAGCTGGGCGTCGAGTTCGCGCGGCAGGCGGGAGACGGCCTCGATGAGGTCCGGCAGCATCTTCTCGCCGGTCACCCGGCCGCAGAAGACGATCCGCCGGTCGGCCTTCGGCGTGAAGTCGGGCGTGTAGTCGCTCATCCGGATGCCGCACGAGATCGCATGCACGTGCCGGAGCCCGGTCTTCGACTCGAGGTAGGCGGCCGCACGCTTCGTCGGCGTGGTGAGCGAGTTCGCCTTGCGGTAGAGCCGGGCGACGTCCTTCCAGGCGAGCGCGATCGCGAGCGGCCAGACGAACCGCGGCAGCGGCGTGTGCTCGATGAGGTTCTCGGGCATGAAGTGGTTCGTGACGACGAGCGGCACGTCAGCCCTCGCCGCCTCCGTGATCACGCCGCGCCCGATCAGCATGTGCGACTGCGCGTGCGCGACGTCCGGCCGGACCTCCTTGATGATGCGGCGGGCGTGCCCGTGGATCGCCCAGGGGTACACGGCGCGCAGCCAGTCGTGGAGCGGCCAGCGGAAGCTCTTCAGCCGGTGCACGGTGAGCGTCTGGCCGAGGTGCTCCTCGGGGAACGCGCCCTGCCGGCCGTCGTGCGACTGGGCGATGATGTGCAGGTCGTGCCCTCGGGACGCGAGGCCCGCCGCGAGCCGCAGGCTGAAGTTGGCGGCACCGTTCACGTCGGGGGCGAACGTGTCGCCGCCCATGAGGATGGTGAGCTTCTGCTCGCCTTCGGGACGATGCGCGTCCGTCGCGTTCGTGATGGCGGATCCCCTCGACGGTGGTCGGCCCGGTATCGGGTCGATGCTCCCGGACCGTGCTCGACGGTAGCGCATGCCGAGAAACGCCCTGGCGCGGGGACCGGCGCGCCGGTCAGCGGGCGGGATCGGGCTCCTGGGCGAGCTGCGGATGGTGCCGCGCGAGCTGGAAGACCCCGAACACCGCGACGAGCCCGGTCAGCACGAACGCGATCGGCGCCCACCAGGGAGCCTGCGACGCCTCGCCGAGCACCACGACACCGATGCCGACCGCCACCAGCGGGTCGACGACGGTCAGCCCCGCGATCACGAGATCCGGGGGCCCGACGGAGTAGGCGGTCTGCACGAGGTAGAGGCCGCCGCCGCCCGCCACGAGGAGCCCGAGCAGGCAGACCATCGTCAGCAGGTCGAACTGCGACTGCAGCACCCGGTTGATCACCGTCTTCGCGATCGTCGCGACGAAGCCGTAGAGCACACCGGCCCCGATGATGTAGGCGATCGGCGTCATCCGCTTGCGGTAGATCACGTAGAGGACTCCGAACAGGACGACGACGCCTGCGAGCAGCTCGATGATCGTCACGAGCTCCGTGTCGCTGATGGGGGCGTCGGTCGCGACGAAGGCGGCGATCGTCACGAAGACGGCGACACCGCCGACGCAGAGCGCGATCGCCCTGATCACCAGTCGGTTCACGTGCGTGTGGGTGACGCGGGAGTTCAGCACCGCCGTGACGACGAGGGCGATCGCGCCGAGCGGCTGCACGACGATCAGCGGCGCGAACCGCAGGCTGGTCAGCTGCAGCACGATCGCGAGGGCCAGCAGCACCGTGCCGATCACCCAGGAGGGCCGGCGGATCAGCGCCGTCAGCTCCCCGAGGCCCAGCCCCTCCGCGTGCACCCGCAGCAGCCCGTTCGCGTCGAGGGTCGACCGCCGCTCCTCCACCTTCGTCACACCGCGCGACTGGAACTGCGCGCCGAGGCTGAGGAAGACCGCGCCGACGAGCGCGATCGGGATGCCGACGGCCTGGGCCGAGTTCAGTGACACGACCAGGTGCACGGCGGATGTCGCGAGCTGCGGGTCGGCGGGCGGCACGGGGGAACTGTATCCGCAGCGGGCGTCGGGCGGCCGGTCGATACGCTGGCATCGTCCCGTTCCCTGCCGCGAAGAGGACCGCTCCATGACGGTGCTGCCCATCCGCATCACCGGTGACCCCGTGCTGCACGCTCCCGCGCGCGAGGCCACCGAGTTCGACGACACCCTCCGCACGCTCGTCGCCGACATGTTCGAGACGATGGACAGGGCGCCCGGCGTCGGCCTCGCCGCGCCGCAGGTCGGGGTGCCGCTGCGCCTCTTCGTCTACTCCTACGACCACGACCCCGCCGGTCCCCGGCGGGGCGTCGCGATCAACCCGCAGCTGTGGGTGAGCCCCACGCCGATCGGCGAGGCGGACGAGGAGTCCGAGGCGGAGGGCTGCCTCTCGGTGCCCGGCGAGCGCTTCCCGCTGCGCCGCGCCGCCCGCGCGCGCCTGACCGCGGTCGACCTCGAGCAGCAGCCGGTGGAGCTCGACGCCTCGGGCTGGTTCGCCCGCATCCTCCAGCACGAGAACGATCACCTCGACGGCGTGCTCTACGTCGACCGGCTCGACTTCCTGCACGGCCGCCGGGCCCGCAAGGTCATCGCGTCGAACCGGTGGGGCAAGCCCGGCAGCAGCTGGCTGCCGGGGGTCGACGACCTGGAGGCGTAGGACGATGGAGATCGAGCACGAGCCCGGGCGCAACCGCTACGTCGGCCGGATCGACGGGCAGATCGTCTGCGCGCTCGACTACGCGGACAGCGGAGCCGTCGTCTCGATGACGCGCACCTTCACCAATCCGCCGTTCCGCGGGCGCGGACTCGCGGCCGAGATCGTCGAGCACGCCGTCGACGACGTGGAGCGGGCGGGCAAGCGCGTCCGGCCGATGTGCTGGTACGTCGCCGACTGGTTCGACGCGCACCCCGAGCGCGCTGCGCTGCTCGCCTGAGGACCAACGGACCCGATCCACGTCCACGCAGCGGGAACGCCCGTTCCGGTGCGCGCGGGGCGCACTGCTGCTGCGCCAGCCGGTCAGTCTGCGGCGCGGCGGAGCGAGGCGGCAGCACGGATCTCCGCGAACAGCCGCTCCGGGTCGACGTCCTTCGGCAGCACGGCGTCCACCCCGAGGTCCCGGCCCGCCTCCCAGTGATCGAGGTCGACGGCGCTCACGAGCACGACCCGCGTGGGCGGCCTGCGCTGCACGAGCCGGATCCGCGCATCCTCCGGCACCCGCTCCGCCACCTGCACACCGCTCATCCTCGGCAGGCGCACGTCCAGCACGGCGACGTCGACCGGTACCCGACGCAGGAGCGCCACGGCCTGCACCCCGTCCCCCACCTCGGCGACGACCTCGAGGTCGTCCTGCGAGTCGATCGCGAGCCGCCATCCGGACCGCTGCAACGGCTCCGCGTCGGCGAGCAGCACCCGCACGGGCGCCTCGGCCGTCACCGCCTGGTCAGGTCGACGCCGTGAACGCCGTTGTGGAAGCGGATGGTGGGGAACGTCGCCGCGATCGAGAAGCCGACGCCCGGCACCTCGTTCGCGGTGACGATGCCGCCGAAGAGCTCGGCCCTCGCGCGCATCTCGGTGATGCCGCGGCCGGTGACCTCCTGCGTGAGGGCCTTCAGGTCCTCCTCCACCGTGTAGGCGAGCTCCTCGGCCGTCTCGTCCGCGCCGAGCCCCCGCCGCAGCACCGCGTTGCGGAAGCCGTTGTCGTCGACCCGCACCGCGAGGCCGTTGGCGGTCCAGGTGAACGCCACCCGCACCTCGGTGCCGTCACCGCCGTACTTCAGGCAGTTGCTCAGCGCCTCCTGCAGGATCCGGTAGACGGCGAGCTCGGCGCCCGAGTTGAGGTCGTACGGCTCCCCCGCCTCCTCGAACTGCACCTGCAGGCCGGCGTCCCGCATGACCTTCAGCAGCTCACGCGTCGACTTCAGCCGCGGCTGCGGCAGGGCCTCCGCCTCGCTCTCCCGCACGAGCGTCATCACGCGGCGCATGTCGGCGAGCGTGGCACGGCCGGTCTCCGCGATGGCGTGGGCGGCGCGCACGGCGGCGGTCGGGTCCGACGCTCCCGCGTACCGCGCGCCGTCCGCCTGCGCGATCATCGCCGAGACGCGGTGCACGGCCAGGTCGTGCAGCTCGCGGATGATCCGCAGCCGGCCGCTCTGATCCGCGACCGAGAGCTCGAGCCGGGCGAACTCCGTGTCGTCGTCCGCGAGCTCGCGGCGAGATCGCCGCAGCTTCGCGCTCGACCGCAGCCAGAGCACGAGGAAGACCACCGCGAGCAGGGCGAGCACGCCCGTCGCGGCGAGGCCCCAGACGCCCGGGATGGATGGGGGAAGCATGCCGGGAGTCTAAGGAGCCGTCGCGCCCCGCCCGCGGAACCGGAGCGCGGCGCGCGCGGTCCGCTACACTGTTGTGGCGGCGTTCGGCGTCCGTGATCCTCGATAGCTCAATTGGCAGAGCAGCCGGCTGTTAACCGGCAGGTTCTTGGTTCGAGTCCAAGTCGGGGAGCAAAGGCCCCTTGTTCATCAGGTGATAGCACCTCGCTCCGCCACTGCCGGCGCTGCGGGTGGGGTCCTTTCCGCGACGCTCTCGGCGATCCGCTGCCCGTCGATGGTCCAGCTGTCCCGACCTCCACGGCCAGGCGTGAAGCGCGGCAGCCCTGCCGAGAGCGGTGCCTGAAGCCGGCGAGCTCTGATCGCTCGCCAGGTCGAGCAGCCACTGCGCCGCCCGGGCCTCGAGGTGTGCGCGGAGGTCTCGTCACCCGTAGTTTGGTGAGGCGGGGAGGCCGAAGAACTCCTGAAGAGTCTGGGCGCCGGTGCGGTGCAGCTCGGTGGCCAGTGCCACTGCCACGTAACGGAAGTGCCACGGCTCATAGAGGATGCCGGTCATCGACTCGCGGCCCTTCGGATAGCTCAGATGGAAGCCGTACTGCCATGCGTTGGTCGCGAGCCACTTGCCTTCAGGCGTGTCGGCCATGCGGACATCGAAATCGACGGCGGGTCTCGTCGACGAACCGATGTCGATGGCCCACCCGGTCTGGTGCTCGCTGTAGCCCGGTCGCATGTCGATGGTGTTCGCGTACGCGGCGCCCCCCTGTGCGGTGTCCGCTGCGAACACCTGCTTCTGCGCGTCGTAGGACCGGTACGCGCTCGTCGAGACGAGCCGCACCCCCTGAGCCGCGGCGCCGGCGAACATGCGCTCCACCGCTGCCGCTGCCTCCTTCCGAAGAAGCGGCGCGTTCGTGTGGCGGACCTGCGGCGCGACGAGGTCCGGCGGGACGAAGGTCAGGGGCTTGAGCGATCGGCGCTTGTCGACGACCACCCACACGCTCCGGGGATCGTCGATCGAATGGGCGGTCTTGTCGAAGAGGGGCGGTGATGCGGTTCGGGTGGGCGGCGGACTGCTGGCCGGTGCCGTGGAGGGGGCCGCAGGCGAGGCGTTCCCTGGCTGTGGCGAGGTTGCAGAGGAACAACCCGCGAGACCGAGGACGGCCACTGCCGGCGTCATGGCCAGGAGCTCACGACGTGTGACTCGCATATGCACGACGCTACGACCCGCTCCTCGGGGGACGACGAGGAACGGCGCCTCCCGTCCTCTTCGCTCAGGTTCTCCGCAGCCCACGACTGCAGACGACCTGGTCGTCGCCCGACGTCACGCAGCGGGGCACCAGGGAGCCCGCCGGTGCGACGGGTGCCGTCGTTAGCCTGGCCGGATGGCCGTCGCAAGCCCGCTGAGACCGCCGGTCGACCGAGCATGGCGCTTCTGGGTGCTGCTCGGTCTCGTCTTCGCGCTGGCTCGTGTGGCGACGTGGGGCTATCCCTTCGACAGCGACCACTGGTGGTTCTTCTACGTCGGCCGAGCATGGCTGCAAGGCGGTGACCTCTATGTCGCGGCCTGGGATCACAAGCCACCCCTGGTGTTCCTGTTCAACGGGCTCATGTCGCTCGCCCTGGGCGACGACCTCGTGCTCCATCGGATCTGGCTCACCGCGCTGACCGTCGTCGACATCGCGCTGTTCGCCCTGCTGCTGAGGAGGCTGATCAGACCACTCATCAGCGACCTCGACACGATCTGGAGGCCGAGCACCCTGGAGAAGGTCGCCCTGGTGCTCTACGTGTTCTTCCGCAACCTCTCGCAGTTCACGGCGAGCGGAAACGACACGGAGGCATATGGGTTGATCTTCCTTCTCGCGATGTGGCTGGCGTACCTCGCATTCCGAAGGACCGGGAACCTGTGGCAGCTCGCCATCGCAGGGCTGTGCTTCTCCTTCTTGTTCGTTCTCAAAGAGAACTACCTTCTCCTCGTCGTACCGATCGGGGTGCTGGTGCTGCTGCACAACCGGCGCTCGCCGCATCGCCTCGCCCTCGAGTCGATCGTGTTCCTCGCGCCATTCACCCTGCAGGTGCTCGCCTGGATCACGTACTTCTGGTCCCGGGGGACGCTGCGCGATGCGTACGTAGCATGCTTCACCTTCAGCGCCAAGTACGCCGGCAGCGCGTGGGCGGGCAAGGTCAGCGCCGACCCGGCCCTTTTCATCATCAGCGCGCTCATGCTGATCCCGGCCCTGTTTTTCTTCGCGCTGTTCCTGAAGGACCTGCGATCGCAGCGGACGAACGTCGCCTATCAGATCGTCGGCATGTCGTTCACGGCCGGCATCGTGCTGTTCTCCACCGTGGGCACCTTCTACCCGTACTACCAGCTGATCTTCATGCCGTTCATCGTGATCGTGCTCGCGTACGGCATGACGAGGCTGCGTTCCGCGGGGCCGGCCCTGCGCCGTACGACCGCCGGCGTGCTGATCGCGACGGCGATCGCCTCATACGGCGTCTCTCTGAAGCAGCTGCAGAACTCGATCACCGGCCCGGACCGGGCGCTCGCGGATCTGAACACGCAGGTCGCCGATTACATCCGCGGGCACACCACCGCCACGGACACGATCTTCGACTATCGCTACGGTGCGACGATGTACATCCTGGCTCACCGCCGGTCAGGGAGCCGCTTCGTGTCAGCGAGCGTGCTCCTCCTCGACGATCGGGACCACTACGGCTTCGGGCTCGACCGGATCTTCATGAGCGACATGGAGCGGAGCCGCGCGAAGTACGTCGTGATGGAGCGGAGCCCGAGTTCGCTCTACGCGGCGAACCTGCCGCTGATCGCGTACTTCAAGGCGCACTACCGGCCGGAGAGGGTGATCGGGTCGCTGGTCGTGCTTCGGCGTGACTGACCCCTCGATGGCCCGCGGGGTGCACGTGCTCCGTCAGCAGCGGACGCGGTCCGCGGAGGGGCTCGCTGTCCGCTTCCTGCTCGCCGCCTCATCAGTCCGGAGGGAGGGCGATGCGAGGGCTCGCTCGGATGCCAGGCTCTTACCACATGAGCGACATCGACCGGCAGCGGATCACCTTCGTTCTCCCTGTGTTCAACGAATCGCGCGGCATCGAGGAGTTCTACCGTCGGCTCACGGCGGCGGCGGGAGAGCTCGAGCCGCGATACCACCTGGAGTTCTTCTTCGTGGACGACGGCAGCCGGGATGATTCGCTCGATCGACTCATCGACCTTCGGGCCGTCGACCCGCGGGTGACGGTGATGAGCTTCTCGCGCAATTTCGGCCATCAGGTCGCCGTCACCGCGGGGCTCGACCACGCCGACGGCGACGCGGTCATCGTGATGGACACCGACCTTCAGGACCCGCCCGCGGTGAGTCTCGAGCTCGTGTCGCGCTGGGAGAGCGGAGTCGACGTCGCGTATGCGCAACGTCGGACCCGGAAGGACGGTGCGTTCAAACGGGCGAGTGCGCACGCCTTCTACTGGCTCCTGAGCCGGCTCGCGTCGATCGAGATCCCGCGTGATGTCGGGGATTTCCGTCTGCTCGACCGGCGGGTCGTGCTGGAACTCCGGCGCTACCCGGAGCACCACCGGTTCCTGCGGGGGCTTGTGAGTTATGTCGGCTTCCGCCAGGAGGCCGTGCTCTTCGACCGCGACGCCCGGTTCTCGGGCGTCACCGGCTACTCGTTGCGCAAGATGTTCCGGCTTGCGGTGGACGGGGTCGTCGGCTTCTCCACAGTGCCGCTGCATCTGATCAGCAGACTGGGCTTCGCCATCTCGGCGCTGTCCTTCGTCGGGGTGCTGTACGTGCTCGCCGTGCGATTCCTTGCTCCGCAGGACGCCGTTCCCGGGTGGGCGTTCGTCACCGTGGCGATGTTCCTGCTCGGCGGAATCCAACTGATCATGCTCGGGGTGCTGGGCAGCTATGTCGGCCGCACCTACGTCGAGGTGCAGCACCGACCGCTGTACACGGTCGCGATGATGCTGAGCGATACGGTCTCACCGATGACGCCGCCCGACAGGCGCGAGTGATCGGCAGGTCGGGTTGGAGAGGACTTCCTCGGAGCGCATACCGTTTCGCGCTCGTCGGGATGCTCAACACGCTGATCGATCTGGCCACGTATCTGCTGCTGCGACAGGTCGGCTTGCAGATCCTCGCTGCGAACTTCATCTCGACGTCCGCAGGCATGGCCTTCAGCTACGTGGCGAATCACCGCTTCACCTTCAGACCGCTGCCCGGGGCGCCCGTCCGCCGAAGGCGTCGGCTCCTGCTGTTCCTGCTGGTGACGGGAACGGGGTTGTGGCTGCTTCAACCGGTGGTGATCGTGGCCGTCACCCACTGGCTCGAGAGCCCGCTCTCGGGTTCGGAGGCGCTCGTTCCGCTGATTGCGAAGGTGTGCGCCATCGCGGTCGGGCTCATCTGGAACTACACGCTCTACAGCCGGGTGGTGTTCCGGCCCTCGCGGGACCCCTGAGCGCCGCGACGCTGCGAGCGGTCGGTCTCTCCGCGCAGCAGGATCACGGCGGTGGTGGGCGCGAGCCTTGCTGGCCGGCCTCGGCGGCGGCCGGGTTCGTCTTCACTCCGGCCTTGTTCGGGAGGAGCGAGTTCCGTTCGCGTCGCGTCGCTTCGGTACCGCACCGGTCCGGGTCGCCCTGATTCGCGCCGGTGGGTCTCGATGCAGTCCTACGAATCTCCTATCAACCACCGGCGAGTTCGAGTGCGGTGGCAGTACCTCAGCCGCTTCTTGCGCCGTCGGTCCCTACCGTCTGTATCCGTGGCCAGTGCCGCCTCGCTACCACCCGCCGAACCGAGAGGAGGCGAAGTGACCCGAGTCACTGACGCGCCCGGCCGTCCCTCCGACGCGACCGTCCGCCGGCCGCATCCGCTGCCGAAGCGTCCCCTGCGGAACGCGGCGACTGTGCTGATCGGACGAGGCGCCCGCTTCCTGACCCGGTTGCGCGGCGGCGGAACGGCGTTTCCCGGGTTGATCGTCGAGCATCTCGATCGCGATTTCGCCGCTCGCGCGCTGGCTCAGCTGCCGTACGGGGTCGTCGTGATCTCCGGAACCAACGGCAAGACCACCACGACGAGGGTGGTCACCGAGCTGCTGCGGGGTCAGGGCCTCGCCGTGTTCACGAACCCGAGCGGGAGCAACTACTCCCGAGGGGTGGTCTCCGCATTGCTGGGTCGGGTCGATCTGCTCGGACGGCTCGACGCCGACGTGGCCGTCCTCGAGCTCGACGAAGCACACGGAGTCCTCTTCGCCGACGCCGTCCCGCCCCGATTCGCTCTGCTCCTCAACGTGCTTCGGGACCAGCTCGATCGATTCGGTGAGATCGACCACACGGCGGAGCTTCTCCAGGCCATCGCAGCTCGGACGACCGGAGCGGTCGTCCTGAACCGGGACGACCGCCGAATCGCCGCGATCGCCGCGTCACTCCCGCACACACCGGTCAGGTTCTTCGGCGTCGGCGCTTCACTCGCCGGCCGCTTCCCCGGGGACGACGAGATGCACGGCCGGGAACAGCAGCACCAAGCGGTTCACGACGCCGACGTCCTGCTCACAGCGATCGACAGCGCCCGGGCCACATTCGACTTCGACGGCACATCCCACGCCGTGGATCTGCGTCTGCGCGGCAGCTACAACATGGTGAACGCGGCCGCCGCCATCGCGCTGGTCCGGGCCGTCCTCGGCGACGGCGTCGAGGACACGGAGCTTCTCCGCACCCTGTCGGCGGTGACGCCGGCCTTCGGGCGGGGCGAGACGATCGAGGTCCATGGAACGGCGGTGGAGCTGGTCCTCGTCAAGAATCCGGCGGGCTTCCGGCTCGCGATCCAGTCGTTCGACGCCGCCGACTGCGCGACCGTGATCGCCATCAATGATCACGACAACGACAGCCGCGACGTCTCGTGGCTGTGGGACGTGGACTTCGGCTCGCTCCGCCACCCCGGTGTGGACCTGGTGACGGGCACTCGAGCCGCAGAGATGGCGCTCCGTCTGCGCTACGACGATGTGCCGGTCGCACACGTGGAGTCCGACCTCCGGCGAGCGCTGGACCGGGCGCTCGCTCTGGCCGGTGGACGTCCGCTCCGCATCTACTGCACGTACACGGCGATGCTGCAGCTTCGGCGCCTCCTCGCCGCCATGACACCGCTCGAAGGGATCGATCGATGACCGACCCGATCCGCATCGTGCACCTCTACCCGCGGGACATGAACATCTACGGCGACCACGGAAACGTGCTCACGTTGTTCCGCAGGCTGGAGTGGCGCGGCTACCGAGCTGAGGTCCACGAGGTGCACCGGGGCGACCCCCTCCCGATCAGTGGGGACATTCTCGTCGGCGGAGGCGGACAGGACAGCGGACAGGTCCTCGTCGAAGCGGACCTCCTCGCGCGAGGGCCGGAGCTTCGGGCGATGGCAGACGACGGCCTCCCGATGCTCCTCGTCTGCGGGCTCTACCAGATGTTCGGGCACGTCTTCCGCTCCGGTGGGGGTCAGGTCCTCGAAGGGATCGGCGTGCTCGACGTGGAGACCGTCGCTGGTGCAGATCGACTGATCGGCAACGTGGTGGCTCGCAGCGCCGAGTTCGGCGATGTGATCGGCTACGAGAACCACAGTGGACGGACGACACTCGGACCTGAGGCGCAGCCGCTCGCTCGCGTGAGTCGCGGCGCCGGAAACAACGGATCGGACGGCACCGAAGGGGCGCGCCGGGACAACGTCATCGGCACGTATCTGCACGGTGCGCTGCTCCCGAAGAACCCCTCCATCGCGGATCGACTCATCTCCGTAGCGCTCGAGCGACGTCTCGGTTCCGCGTCGTTGCGAGAACTCGACGAGTCGACGACCGAGGCGGCGCGCCGTCTCGCCGCGGCGCGGCCCCGATAAGAGGGCCCTACGGTCCAGTCTTCGAGGATTCGAGGATTCGGATTCCTTCCACCGAACTCGGCTATGATCCGCCGTCCAGCGGGACGGGGATCAGTTCCCCAGGGCGGAGTTCCCCGCCGATCCCTTTCGTCGGCACCATGTCGCGGATGCGGCGATCAGAGCTGCTTCGAACGTCTGGCACCGTCGATGCAGGCCGGCCGGCGGGACCAGACGGATCGAGAGCGGCACGCCGTAGTCGGGCTTCGTGATCCGGAACATCGGTCTCCTCCAGGCCCGGGCCGCAGTCGAGATCCGATGGACTGCCGCTTCGCCGGCTCATCCTCCTCGTCGCTCGTCATGGGGACCGGTCGACTCGCGGGCGCCCGAAGTCCGCCGCTTCGTGCACTGAGCGGAGGTGACGACACACCGCAGCCAGGAATCAGTGCCGGATCAGGGCGTGGTCGGAAGTCTCGGGAACATGACAACCGCCACGCGCTCGCGCGCGACCGCTGCCACCGGCCGATCGATGCTGAACAAGGTGCCCGAGGTCACCGTCTTCTTCTGGGTGATCAAGGTGCTCTGCACCACCGTCGGCGAGACCGTCGCCGACTTCCTCGGCACGAACCTGAACTGGGGTCTCACCGGCACCACCGCCTTCATGGGGGCACTGCTCGCGATCGTGCTCGTCGTGCAGTTCCGCTCCCGCCGGTACCGCGCCGCGGTGTACTGGCTCGCCGTCGTGCTCCTCAGCGTCGTCGGCACCCTGATCACCGACAACCTCACCGACAACTTCGGCGTCCCCCTGATCACGACGACCGTGCTGTTCTCGATCGTGCTCGCCGTCGTCTTCGCCGTGTGGTTCGCGGTCGAGCGAACGCTGTCCATCCACAGCATCACGACCACCCGCCGGGAGGCGTTCTACTGGCTGGCGATCCTGTTCACCTTCGCGCTCGGCACCTCCGCCGGTGACCTCGCCGCCGAGAAGCTCGCGCTCGGCTACCTGCCGTCCGCGCTGATCTTCGCCGGCGCCATCGTCGCGATCTTCGCCGCGCACCAGGTCCTTCGCCTGAACGCGATCGCGGCGTTCTGGCTCGCCTACATCCTCACGCGCCCGCTCGGCGCGTCTCTCGGCGACTTCCTGTCCCAGGCGCGCGCCGACGGTGGGCTGGGTCTCGGCACGACCGCGACCAGCGGTCTCTTCCTGGCCGCGATCCTCGTCCTCGTCAGCTACCTCGCCATCACCGGCCGCGACCGGGCCGACATCCGCAGCCGCTACCGCTCGATCGCCTTCGACTGAGCGTCGGAGCGCACCCCATCCGTCCGGTGCACGGGTCCCTGTATCCGTGCACCGGACCTTCTCGGCGAACGCGCGCGCCCGTCTCCATCGGTCCCGGTGCAGCCGCCGTCGCTCGCTGAAGCGCCTACTCATCGATCTCCTCCGGCCGGTGGGCGGCGCGGTCGTGTCATGATGGTCGCCCCTTCCCCGGCCGGTCCGGCTTCTCCCGACCCTGCGCGACGTCAAGCGGAATTCCTGATCAGCGATGCTTCCCATGCTCCGGCGCACGCTCGGTGGCGATCCACGCATCCGCGGTCGTGCGGTGAGCATCGCGCCGCGGACGATCGGCGCCGGCCCCCGCACCGCCGTCGCCCTGATCGGCGTGCTGCTGATCGCGGTCAACCTGCGCGCGGCGCTCACGGCCGTCGGACCGGTGCTCGGGCTCGTGCGCGGCGATCTCCATCTCAGCGCGGCGGCCGCGGGCCTGCTGACCGGCCTGCCGCTGCTCGCGTTCGCCGCCTTCTCCCCCCTCGCCCCGGCCGTCGCCAGGGCGGTCGGCCTCGATCGGTCCCTCTGGCTGGCCCTCCTGCTGACCGCCGCCGGCATCGTGGTGCGGTCGCTGCCGTGGGGCGGCGGCCCGTGGCTCGGGACGGCGGCGCTCGGCGTCGGCATCGCGCTCGTGAACGTGCTCCTTCCGTCCCTCGTCAAGCGCGACTTCCCCGACCGCGTCGCGCAGGTCACCGGCGTCTACTCGGCGGTGCAGTCGACGGTGGCCGCGCTGGCGGCAGGCGTCGTGGTCCCGATCGCCGACGCGTCCTCCTCCTGGCGGATTGCCCTCGGCGTCTGGGCCGGGATGGCGCTCATCGCGCTGGCCGTCCTCGCTCCCCGGCTCCGGGCCCGGGCCGTCCCGGCCACCGTGGCCTCGAGCACCAGGACGGGCCGGTCTCCGTGGCGCTCCGCGCTGGGCTGGCAGGTGACGCTCTTCATGGGTCTGCAGTCGATCCCGTACTTCGTGCTCATCGCGTGGCTGCCGAGCATCCTCGAGTCCCGGGGCGTGACCGCCGAGGCCGCCGGCTGGGACCTCTTCCTCCTCCAGATCGTGTCGGTCGTGGGCAACCTCGCGACGGCGGCGGTCGCGCACCGCGTGCGGGACCAGCGGGTGGTCGGCCTGACGGGCGGCCTGCTGTGCGTGACCGCCTTCGCCGGGCTGCTGCTCCTGCCGCAGGCGGACCTCGTCTGGACGATCGCCGGCGGACTCGGCTGCGGCTCGACGATCGTCCTCGCCCTCTCGCTGTTCAGCCTGCGGACGCGCACCCCCGACCAGGCCGCCGCGCTCTCGGGCATGGCACAGTCGGTCGGCTACCTGCTGGCGGCCGGCGCGCCCGCGGCGTTCGGGCTCCTCCACGACGCGAGCGGCGCGTGGAACCTGCCGCTCGGTCTGGCCGCCTCGCTCATGGTGGCGACGTCGGTGTTCGGCGTGCTGGCCGCACGGGATCGGCTGCTGGCCTGACGCCGGCGCACCGTCGCTTCAGGCCAGGCGAGCGAGGTGCAGCGTGATGTCCGAGTCCAGGTCGAGCTCGCCGGGGAGCACCCGCAGGATCGACGCGAACGCCGCGCGCCGGTCCTCGTCGGGCAGCACGAGGTAGGCGGAGATCGTCGACAGCAGCCCCAGGTACCCGGCCGCGGTGATCCGCTCACGCCGCTCCAGGGTCGAATGGCGGATGTCGCGGAAGCGGTCCTCGGCGACGAGCTCGGTGCCCGGCCACTGCATCGGCGCGTCGACCGGCGTCCGATCGGGCGAGGGCACGTCGTCGGTGCGGAGGAACGGCGCCCGCGCGGTCCGGACCGCCTCCGCGAGGGAGGGGTCGGCGAGCCTCGTGGGGCCGCCGAAGGAGGCGAAGACGCCGCCGGCACCGAGCAGCGCGGCGACCCGGTCCCAGCGGCCTTTCGAACGCGTCCAGTGCAGGGACGCGGCCGCGAACACGAGGTCGTAGGGCCTGTCGAGCGGCACGTCCTCGAACGGCACGGCGATGGTGTCCGCCACGTCGGGCACCTGTCGACGCAGCTCGGCCAGCATGGCCACGTCCGGATCCGTCGCGGTGACGGCGACGCCGCTCGCGGCGAAGACGCGGGTGGCCTTGCCGGTCCCGGCACCGATCTCGAGGGCCGTCCGGACGGGCCGGTCGGCGTATGCCAGCACCTCGTCGACGAGCTCGAGCGGATAGCCGGGGCGGAAGTGTTCGTAGGCCGCGGCCGCAGCACCGAAGCTCACCGCCCGTTCCGACACCCCCGCCACGCTAGTGCGCGGTATCGGCCCAGCGGCGGCCCGGGGCCCCGCGACGTGTTCGGATCGTCGCGAGGCCCCGTCCTGCACCCCGTCCACAGCACTGGACGACGACGAGACAAGCGGCCGTGCCCGTGCGGAGCCCTGGAGGCGGCTTGCGGGATCCGAAGCGTTCCTCGCAGGCTGCGATGAGGCGCTGCGTCTCACCGGCGCTACGGCAACGAGATCGGGCCGGTTCGGAGCACATAGTCGTCGCGGAGGCCCTGCACGTACGGATGGCTCGGGCTGGCGAGCACGTCGTCGAGCGCGCCGAGACCGACGATGATCCCGCCGTGCATGACGGCGACCCTGTCGGTGAGCCGCGACATGACGGCCGCGTCGTGACTGACGATCAGCGCCGTGAAGTCCCGCTCGCTCTGGAGCTCGAGCAGCGTGTCGAGCACAGGGGCGCGCACCGGCAGGTCGGCTCCGCCGGTCGGCTCGTCGGCGACCCAGAGCGCCGGCTCGAGGATCAGCGAGCGGGCGATCGCGACCCGCTGCAGCTGGCCGGTCGTCAGTTCGTGCGGGTACTGGGCGAGCGTCGACCACGGCAGCTGCACCGCGTCGACGATCTCCGCGGAGCGGCGGCCGGCCTCGCGACGGTCGAAGCCTCGATCGCGCTCGAACAGCGGCTCCGCGACGTTCTCGGCGACGGTGCTGCGCCGGTCGAGCGTGCGGAACGCCTGCTGCGGGAGGTAGCCGACCTCGGCCGACAGCCGACGGCGGCCGCGCTCCCCGAGCTTGCGCACCGGCGTGCCGAGCACGGTGAGGCCGCCGCCCGAGATGACGGTGCCGCCCTCCTCGGCGAGACCGCCACGACCGGCGATCATCCGGGCCAGCGTCGACTTGCCCGCACCGTTCTCGCCCACGATCCCGAAGAGCTCGCCGCGCGAGATCCGGAACGTCACGCCGCGCACCGCCGTGAACCGCCCGCGACCCCGACCGGCCGGGTAGTCGATCGAGAGGTCGCTCGCGGCGACCACGACGTCTCCGCTTCCGGCCACTGCAGCACCCCCTGGAGCGTGCGAGTGTACCGACGGCACCTCAGCCGTGCGCGGGAACCGCCCCTGGTTTCCGGGGCGTCATGCGCCGCGGAGCATACGACGGTCGGCCTCGACGCCGACGAGCCGCCGTCGGAGGTCGCGCAGCCGCTCCGCGTCGGCCGCCCCCTCGGTGCGCTGCAGCTGGCGCACGAGGTCGGCCTTCTGGCGGAGGAGGTGACGGTCGACGAGGGCGGCGACGGTCGATCGGGCGGTGCGGGTCAGCTGCTCCTCCTGCTCGGGCCGCACGGGCAGCTGCAGGAACGCGAGCTCCTCGACGACCGGGGCGACCGGCGCAGGCACGCCGGCCACGAGCCGGTCCAGCCAGCCCGCGCCGCCGAGGGCGTCGCGCTGCACCTTGATCGAGTCCCGCACCGTCGCGAGCACGCGGTTGGAGAACCCGGCGTCGATGGCGCGATGGATCAGGTCTCCGCCGACGAGGTGCGGCACCTGCACGATCATCATCAGCGCCTCGCGCTCGAGCCGGGTCGCGGGGTCGTTCGGCAGGTCGCGAAGCGTGACGGGCTTCGGTGCCGGCGCCTCCGGCTCACGCGCCTCGGCGGCGGCAGCCGGCCGATGCTGCGTGCTGCTCCGTTCCGACGGCCCCCGCCGGCCCGCTTTCGCGACGGCCCGCGACACCTCCGTCAGGTCCATGCCCAGCCAGCGGGCGAGCTCCCGCACGTACCCGGGGCGGACGGTGGCGTCGCGGATGTCGGCGACGATCGGCGACGCGTTGCGCAGGGCGGCCGCCCGTCCCTCGACGGTGTCGAGGTCGTGCCCGGCGAGCACCTGGCGCAGCATGTACTCGAACATCGGCTTCTTCGTCTCGAGCATCTGCCGCACGGCCTCGTCGCCGCGCTGGACCCGCAGGTCGCAGGGGTCGAGGCCGTCGGCGCCGACCGCGACGAACGTCTGCGCCGTGAAGCGCTGCTCCTCCGCGAACGCGCGCACGGCCGCCTTCTGCCCGGCCGCATCCGGATCGAAGGTGAAGATCACCTCGCCGAGCGCGGCCGAGTCGTCGCCGAGCACCCGGCGGAGGATCTTGATGTGGTCGACGCCGAACGACGTGCCACAGGTCGCAACGGCGGTCGGCTCCCCCGCGACGTGGCACGCCATGACGTCCGTGTAGCCCTCGACCACGACGACCCGGCGGCTGCGGCTGATGTCGCGCTTGGCGAGGTCGAGCCCGTAGAGCACCTGCGCCTTGTGGTAGACGGCGGTCTCCGGGGTGTTCAGGTACTTCGGCCCGGGGTCGTCCTCGAGCAGTCGCCGGGCTCCGAAGCCGACGGTCGCTCCCGTGAGATCCCGGATCGGCCACACGAGGCGACCACGGAACCGGTCGTAGATCCCCCGGTCACCGCTCGAGACGAGGCCCGCGCCCTGGAGCTCGGCGTCGGTGAATCCGCGACCACGGAGGTGCTTCGTGAGCGCGTCCCACGACTTCGGCGCCCAGCCGACCCCGAACCGAGCGGCGGCCTCGGCGTCGAACCCGCGTTCGGTGAGGAACCGCTGTCCCGGCTCGGCGGCGGCGGTCGGAAGCTGCTCGACGAAGAACTCGGCGGCGACGCGGTTCGCGTCGAGCAGTCGCACCCGGTTCGTCGTGTCCTGCGCAGGGCCGCCGTCCTCGTACGTGAGGCGGTAGCCGATGCGGGCCGCGAGCCGCTCGGCCGCCTCCACGAAGGTGACGTGGTCGAGCTTCATCAGGAAGGCGTAGACGTCGCCGCTCTCGCCGCAGCCGAAGCAGTGGAACCGGCCGACGCCGGGGCGGACGTTGAAGCTGGGGCTGCGCTCGTCGTGGAAGGGGCAGAGCCCTTTCAGCGCACCGACGCCCGCCGTCTTCAGGGTGACCTGCTCGCCGATGATGTCGGCGATGTTGGTGCGCGCCCGGACCTCCTCGATGTCACTCGAGCGGATGCGGCCGGCCATGTGCAGAGTCTAGGTTTCGGCGACGGCCCGGCCGGGTCGCCGCGGGGTCGTCGCACGGCGCCGCGCGAGGGTGAGCAGGCGGGTCGCCGGCAACCGGCGGATCCGCACCGGCAGGGCGCGGTAGAGCGGCACGAGCGGGCGGAGGAGCGGGGTCGGGTCGGGCACACGGACCGCGCGCAGCGGCTCGAGGGCGGATCGCAGGGAGGGCAGCGTCGGCAGCGTCGCGGCGACGAGGAACGGCAGGGCGAGCCGGACCCAGCGGGGTGCCCCTCGGGCGGCGAACAGGTCCTCGACGACGCGGCGGGTCACCGAATCGAGTCGGAGATCGACCGCGGCCGCGGCGAACGCGGCATCGAACGCGCGGCGAGTGCGGGGCCACCGGTGGGCGGGCAGACCGAGCTCCCCGCCGATGCGGCCGAGCCGAGCCAGCAGCTCGTCGCCGAGGGGTTCCGGCAGCGGCCCCCACACCGCGTCGGCGATGCGGAGCGCCGTGTCCGCGATGGTCGCCGTCACCCAGAACTGCAGGTCGGCGTCCGCGGCGTCGTAGTGGACCGCTGCGTCCGGGGCGCTGATGACCCGGGCGTGGAGCCGGTCGATCCGACGGGTGACCGCCCCTGCGGTGGTCTCGTCGCCCGCGGCGATCACGTAGACGTAGAGGAGGGTGCCGCGCAGACGCGCGAGCGGATCGGCGGCGAAGTCGCTGTGCTGCGCCACGCCGTGCCCGATCGCCGGATGCGCGAGCTGCAGCAGCAGGGCGCGGAGGCCGCCCGCGAGGAGGACCGCCTCGAGCTGGATGCCCGCGGCGTCCGGGATGCGACGCGCTCGGATCACGCCTTCAGCCGGGCGTGCCAGGCGAGCGCGGACTGATCGGTGAGGCTCGCCACCTGGTCGACGACGACGCGCTTGCGCGCGCGATCGTCCTCGGCGAGACGCCAGTCGGTGCGGAAGGCCGCATCCATCCGCTCTGGCTCGGTGTGCAGGCCGTCGGCGAGGTCCTGCAGCAGCTCGCGCTGCTGGACGTAGACGGGCTGCCGGGTGTTGTGCGCCATGACGAACGCGGCGACGACGCCCTTCAGGGCGGCGATCTCGGCCTGGATCCCGCGCGGCACCTCGACGTCGGCGCCGAACCGCACGAGGGCGGCGGCCGGGTTGGCGCGCTTGGTGGCCTGCGTCGCAGCGCCGGCGAACCGGCCGATGAGCTGACTCGTGAGGTTCTTGAGGGCGCCGTGGGCCCGGCGTGAGCCGTCCCACTCGAGGATCCACGGCTCCATCGCCCGCAGCCGGTGGAGCGCCTCGACGAGCTCGTCCTGGTCGAACGCGCCGCCGACCCAGGCGTACATCGCGCCCACCACGTCGCGCTGCGCGGCGTTGGACCTGAGCGCCGCGAGGTCGACGCTCCCGGCGACGACCGCGTCCTCGAAGTCGTGCACCGAGTAGGCGATGTCGTCGGCGAGGTCCATGACCTGCGCCTCGATGCAGCGCCGCTTGTCGGGCGCCCCCCGCCGCAGCCACACGAAGGCCTCGGCATCCTCCGGGTAGTAGCCGAACTTCGCACGGCCGCTCGGGTCACCGACCGCATCCTCGGGTCCCCAGGGGTACTTGCAGCTCGCGTCGAGGCTCGCCCGGGTCAGGTTCAAGCCGTACGGGACGCTCTCCGGCCCGAAGGTCTTCGGCTCCAGGCGGGTCAGCAGGCGCAGCGACTGCGCGTTGCCCTCGAAGCCGCCGATGTCGTCGGCCCATTCGGAGAGGGCCTTCTCGCCGTTGTGGCCGAACGGCGGGTGGCCGAGGTCGTGCGCGAGGCACGCGGTGTCGACGACGTCCGGTTCGAGGCCAAGGCTCGTGGCAAGCTCGCGGCCGACCTGCGCGACCTCGAGTGAGTGCGTAAGCCGGTTGCGGGCGAAATCG
>NZ_JAODBE010000176.1 GCF_025463795.1 Amnibacterium sp. | reverse complement strand
AGCGGCCGCGCCGCTCGCGGTGCCGCGCGTTCCCGAGGCCAGCGTGGCCGTCGAGTCCGGCAGACCGGCCGTCCTCGTCCGGAGCGCCTGCAGCCCCGAGGCGAGGCTCCGGGCACCACTGCTCACGCCGCGGGCACCGGTCGCGACCCGGGCCGCCCCGCTCGCCGCGCTGCCTGCACCCGAGGCCAGGGAGGCGGCCCCGGAGTCGGCCGTGTCGAGGCCGCTCGCCAGTGAGCTCGCGCCGCGTGCGAGGGTCGCGGTGCCGGAGCGGAGGGACGCGGCGCCGGATGCGGTCTTCGCGGCGCCGGACCGCAGGGAGGCGGCTCCGCTCGCGGCGTGCTGGAGGTTCCCGCGGACGGTCGAGAGGGCGACCAGGAACTGCTTCGCCGCGGCGGTCCCGACCTGCTGCGCGACGCTCGACCGGATCGCCGTCGCCGCTTGTCCGGCGATCGTGCCGGCGAGGTAGCCGTTCGTGTCGCTGGTGGTGAGGCCGATGCGGGCGCGGACCGGATGGGCGGTGGCCGCTGAGGTGAGGTCCTCGGAGAACGAGGCGGGCAGCGTCATGACGAAGTCCACCCCGCCGGTCCGCAGCCGGTCCGCGGCCGCGGCGGCGGACATCCGCTGCCAGTCGAACTCGCCGCCGCGCACCAGCCGGTCGGCGACGTCGCTGCCGTAGTGGACGGCGTCGCCGTCGAGCGTCGCGCCCGTGTCCTCGAGAACGAGCGCCGCGGGCACCTGCTGCAGACGCCCGTACGGGTTCTGGTTGCCCCAGAGGTAGAGGCCGCCGTAGAGGAGCGGCACGGTCATGAGCGCGACGAACGCCACGGTGCCGAGGCGGGTGGCGGTGAGCCGGCGCAGCTCGCTGCGCAGCAGGGTGAGGACGGTCATGAGGGCTTCCTTGGTGCCGGCGGGCCGGGGAGGGGCCAGGCGACGGCGCCCGCGACGCCCGTGGCGCGGAGCACCGGATCGAGCGCGTGGCCGCCGATGACGAGCACGGGGGTACCGGCCTCGGTGAACCCCCGGGCGAGGCCGAGCCATTCGGCGGAGGGCCCCCCGTGACGTTCGGGCGAGGTGAGCACGAGGGCACGGACCCCCGGCCGGGCGGCGGCCAGCGTGAGCAGCAGCCGGATGCGGTCGGTGGGCGGCAGGTCCGCGATCGGCGCCCGGCGCCACGCGCCGATGCCGAGGTCGTCGAGCAGGTCCGTGATCGCGGTGCGGCCGTTCGGCCGGCCGGCGAACCGCAGCTCCTCGGCCACGAGGGTCGCGACCCGGACCGGAGCCGGGGGCTCGGCGACGACCGGGGTGTCGACGAGCGCGACGGCGCGCCGGAGAGCCGCGGCGTCCGGCGCGCCGTCCAGCCGCACCGTGCCGCGATCCGGCCGCATCCGTCCGCCGGCCAGCAGGGAGGCGAGCACCGGGCCGCGCTCGGTGCCGACCGCCACCACGGTGGGAGCGCGGTCGGTCAGCAGGGCGTCGAGGGTCGGCAGGGAGGGCGTGGGCTCGTCGCCGATCGCGACTCCGTCGAGCTCGAGTCTCATCGGGCCGTCTCCTCGTCGAGGAGGGCGCGGTTCTCGTCGAGCACGGTGTGGGCCTCCCGCCACGAGAGACCGAGGGCGCCGAGGCCGGCGAGGATCACGAGCCTGCGCCCCTCGACGCGGGAGAGGCCGGCGCGGGTGCTCTCGTCGAGCACGGTGAACGCGGCGCCCTCGATCAGCCGGGCGACGACCTCCGGCGGCAGGTCCGCGCGTCCGGTGCCGATCGCGGCCGCGCGGGCGGCGTCGGCGACGAGGCGATCATGGATGGGGCCGAGCGCCGGGCCGATCCGCTCGCGCAGGGGCCCGTGCACGACCACGCGGGTCATGGCCCGGACGTGCTCGATCTCGTCCCAGACGAGCCGGCCGAGCAGCGCGATGTCCACGACGGGGTCCTCCGAGGACGCCCGGGCGACCGCGCCCGCGACGCGGTCGGCGCCGCGCTCGGCGAGCTCCGTGAGCAGGGTGTTGCGGGAGGGGAAGTGCCCGTAGACGGCCCGGCGGGTGAGGCCGGCGGCGGCCGCGATGGTGTCGAGGGACGTCTCCGGGTCCTCGTTGAGCAGCACGCGGGCGGCGTCGAGCAGCGCCTCTCGGTGGGAGGCGGCGTCCCGACGCGGTGCGCGGGGGCGGGCCGATTCGCACATGGGGGAAGGCTACCACTAACTTGCACACCGCTGTGCAAGATCAAGCATCCGATACGATCGGATTCCAACGGCGGAAGGAACCGCATGCCGGCCATCGTCCTGATCGGCGCCCAGTGGGGCGACGAGGGCAAAGGCAAGGCGACCGACCTGCTCTCCGGTCGCGTCGACCACGTCGTCAAGTTCAACGGCGGCAACAACGCCGGTCACACGGTGGTGATCGGCGACCGGAAGTACGCGCTCCACCTGCTGCCGTCCGGCATCCTGAGCCCCGGCGTCGTGCCGGTGATCGCGAACGGCGTCGTCATCGACCTGGAGGTGCTGTTCGGGGAGCTCGAGGCGCTCTCGGCCCGCGGGGTCGACGTCTCGCGGCTCCGGGTCAGCGCGAACGCCCACGTCATCACCTCGTACCACCGCACCATCGACCGGGTGACCGAGCGCTTCCTCGGCAAGCGCCAGATCGGCACGACCGGGCGAGGGATCGGCCCCACCTACGCCGACAAGATCAACCGCGTCGGCATCCGCGTGCAGGATCTCTTCGACGAGGGGATCCTCCGGCAGAAGGTCGAGGGGGCCCTCGAGCAGAAGAACCACCTGCTCGTGAAGGTCTACAACCGTCGGGCCGTCTCGGTCGACGAGGTCGTGTCGGAGCTGCTCGGCTATGTCGAGCGCCTCCGCCCGATGGTCACCGACACCGCGCTCGAGCTGAACACCGCGCTCGACGAGGGACGCACCGTGCTGTTCGAAGGCGGCCAGGCCACGATGCTCGACGTCGACCACGGCACGTACCCGTTCGTCACGTCCTCGAACGCGACGAGCGGTGGTGCGGCGACGGGGTCCGGCGTCGCGCCGAACCGGTTCGACCGGATCATCGCCGTCTGCAAGGCCTACACGACCCGGGTCGGGGCGGGCC
>NZ_JAODBE010000058.1 GCF_025463795.1 Amnibacterium sp. | reverse complement strand
CTTCTTCAACCACATCCCGTTCCCCGCGTACGGCCTCTACTCGCAGTTGCCGTGGCGCTCGCAGATCCTGGAGGGCCTGCTCGGCGCCGACCTGATCGGCTTCCAGCGCCGCGCGGACGCGGGCAACTTCCTCCGCGCCGTCCGGCGCCTGTTCCACGTCCACACCGTGCACAACCGCGTCGAGCTGCCCCCGGCGGGGGAGGGCCGCCGGCCGAACTCCGGATCCTCGGAGGCGCGCAACGTCGTCGCCCGCCACTTCCCGATCTCGATCGACGCGCAGGCGTACGTCGCCCTCGCCGGCCGGGCGGACGTTCGGGAGCGGGCCGCCCAGATCCGGCACGACCTCGGGAACCCGGGCACGCTCATGCTCGGCGTCGACCGTCTCGATTACACGAAGGGCATCGGTCACCGCTTCACGGCCTACGCGGAGCTGCTCGCCGAGGGCGCGCTCGACGTGAACGACACGGTGCTCGTGCAGATCGCCAGCCCCAGCAGGGAGCGCGTCGAGTCGTACAAGGCGCTCCGCGACGAGATCGAGCTCACCGTGGGCCGCGTGAACGGCGAGTACGGCACCATCCGGCACAGCGCGATCAACTACCTGCACCACGGGTACCCCCGGGAGGAGATGGTGGCCCTGTTCCTCGCGGCCGACATCATGCTGGTCACCGCGCTGCGCGACGGGATGAACCTCGTCGCCAAGGAGTACGTGGCGAGCCGGGTCGACGACGGCGGCGTGCTCGTGCTCAGCGAGTTCGCGGGCGCCGCGGACGAGATGAAGCAGGCGCTGCTCGTGAACCCGCACGACATCGAGGGGCTGAAGCGCACGATCCTCGCCGCCGTGCACATGAGCCCCGCCGAGCGGCAGCAGCGGATGCGGGCACTCCGGGCGCGCGTGATCGAGCACGACGTCGAGCGGTGGTCGCAGGACTTCCTCACCGCCCTCGCGCAGGCGCGGCCATCGGCGAGCGCCAAGAGCCTCGCGGAGACGGACGGCGTGTAGGTGACCACGCAGGACCCCACGGAGCGCCCGGAGCTCGGCGATCCCCTCCGGGAGGCGCTCGAGACCCTCGCGAGCACCGAGCGGCTGCTCGTCGCGCTCGACTTCGACGGCACGCTCGCGCCGGAGGTGGACGACCCGGACGCCGCCCGCGCGCTCCCCGCGGCGCACGCCGCCGTCGAACGGCTCGCCGTGCTGCCCGGCACCCGGGTCGCGCTCGTCTCGGGGCGCAGCGTCGACGACCTCGAGCGGGTCTCCCGGTTCGGGGACGAGGTGCTGCTCGTCGGCTCGCACGGCATCGAGCTCCGGCTCGACGACCCGGACGACGTGATCGCGCTGAACGAGAAGGAGCGGGAGTCGATGGCGGTGCTCGAGCAGGTGCTCGAGCAGGTCGCCGACTCGCTCGACCAGGTGTGGCTCGAGCCCAAACCGGCCGGCTACGCCCTGCACACCAGGCTCGCGACGAACCGCCGCAGCCGGGTCGCGCATCTCGTCGCGCGGTCCGAGGCGCAGGCCGAGGTGGACGACCTCAAGGTGCGGATGGGCAAGAACGTCATCGAGTTCTCCGTCCGCAGCACGACCAAGGGGGAGGCGGTCGAGCACCTGCGCCGGTACACGAACGCGACCGCGGTGTTCTACGCCGGCGACGACGTCACCGACGAGGACGCGTTCGCCGCCCTCGGTCCGGGTGATCTCGGCGTCAAGAGCGGCACGGGCGAGACGGCCGCCGCCCACCGGGTGCGCGGCCCCCGCGAGGTGGCGGCGGTGCTGCAGGAGCTGGCCCGTGTCCGGGCCGCCCGCCCCTGACGCGAACCCCTCCTCATCCCAGGGTTGCCGATCTCTGCGGGAATCGAGCCGTCCATGGCCGCAGAAAGTGGCAACCGTCGTTCCCGCGAGGGGGCGGATCGACGTCGGCGCGAGGAGGCGGTCAGGCGGTGAGCTGCTCGAGCAGCTCGGCCCCGTCCGCGGCGCCCGCGTACTCGACGATCCGGCCGCCGACCACGCGGTAGAAGCCGAACTCGGCCCAGTTCACGTGCCGGCCCGTCGCGGCGACGCCGAGGTGGGCGCCGCGGTGCGTGCCCCGGGCGCGGAGGTGCGCGGCGATCCGGTCGTCCTGGATCACCAGCCGGATCCGCTTCCACTGCAGGTCCGGGAAGGCGCGGAACAGCGCGGCGAGGTCGTCGAGCCATGCCTCCGCCCCACGCGGCCGGCCCTGCCGCCGCACGTCGGCCGCGATGAGCTCGTTCACGGCGTCGAGGTCGTGCCGGTTGCAGGCGTCCAGGTAGTCCTCGTACCAGGCCCGCAGCTCCTCCGGCGACATCCCGTCCATTCTCCCCACCCGCCCGTGCCGGGTTCCGTCCTCACAGGGGTCTGATGAGGGCAGAACGTGGCGGGTGCCGCGTTCCGGGATCCGGCTGGAGCGGTGTCGGGAGGCCGCCCGGGGCCCCCGGGCGCGGCCAGTACGCTGAAAGCCATGTCGGATCCGCGTCCCTCCGCCCCTGTCGACGTCAAACCGCGCTCACGCGTCGTCACCGACGGCATCGAGGCCACGACCTCCCGGGGCATGCTCCGCGCCGTCGGCATGGGCGACGACGACTGGGACAAGCCGCAGATCGGCATCGCGAGCTCCTGGAACGAGATCACCCCCTGCAACCTCTCCCTCGACCGCCTCGCGCAGGCGGCCAAGGAGGGCGTGCATGCCGGCGGCGGCTACCCGCTGCAGTTCGGCACCGTGAGCGTCTCCGACGGCATCTCGATGGGCCATGAGGGGATGCACTTCTCGCTCGTCTCCCGCGAGGTCATCGCCGACTCGGTCGAGACCGTCATGCAGGCCGAGCGCCTCGACGGCTCCGTGCTGCTCGCCGGCTGCGACAAGAGCCTGCCGGGCATGCTCATGGCGGCCGCGCGCCTCGACCTCGCCAGCGTCTTCGTCTACTCCGGCTCGATCGCGCCGGGCTGGGTGAAGCTCTCCGACGGCACGGAGAAGGACATCACGATCATCGACTCGTTCGAGGCCGTCGGCGCCGTGAAGGCGGGGCGGATGAGCGAGGAGGACGCGAAGCGCATCGAGTGCGCCTTCGCGCCCGGCGAGGGCTCGTGCGGCGGCATGTACACGGCCAACACGATGGCGTCCGTCGCGGAGGCGCTCGGGATGGCGCTGCCCGGCTCGGCCGCGCCGCCGTCGGCCGATCGCCGTCGCGACTACCTCGCGCACCGATCGGGCGAGGCCGTCGTCAACCTGCTCCGGCTCGGCATCACGGCCCGCGACATCCTGACGAAGGAGGCCTTCGAGAACGCCATCGCCGTCGCCATGGCGTTCGGCGGCTCGACGAACGTCGTCCTGCACCTGCTCGCGATCGCCCACGAGGCGGAGGTCGACCTGACCCTGGACGACTTCAACCGCATCGGCTCCCACGTGCCGCACATCGGCGACCTCAAGCCGTTCGGCCGGTTCGTCATGAACGACGTCGACCGCGTCGGCGGTGTGCCCGTCGTGATGAAGGCCCTGCTCGACGCCGGCCTGCTGCACGGCGACGTGCTCACCGTGACGGGCAGGACGGTCGCCGAGAACCTCGCCGAGATGGACATCGCCCCGCTCGACGGCACGGTGCTCCGGACGCTCGACAACCCCATCCACGCCTCCGGCGGCCTCACGATCCTCACCGGCACGCTGGCACCGGACGGTGCCGTGGTGAAGACGGCCGGCTTCGACGCGGCCGTGTTCACGGGGCCGGCTCGCGTCTTCGAGCGGGAGCGCGCCGCGATGGACGCCCTCACGAACGGCGAGATCAGCAAGGGCGACGTGGTCGTCATCCGCTACGAAGGGCCGAAGGGCGGCCCCGGGATGCGGGAGATGCTGGCCATCACCGCCGCCATCAAGGGGGCGGGCCTCGGCCGCGACGTACTACTGTTGACGGACGGCAGATTCTCGGGCGGCACAACCGGCCTGTGCATCGGCCACATCGCACCGGAGGCGGTGGACGCAGGTCCGATCGCCTTCCTGCGCGACGGTGACCCGATACGGGTCGACATCGCCGCCCGCACGCTCGACGTACTCGTCGACGAGGCAGAGCTCCAAGCCCGCCGAGCCGGCTGGGCGCCCCTGCCTCCCCGGTACACCCGTGGCGTGCTCGCCAAGTACTCCAAGCTCGTGCACTCCGCCGCCGTCGGCGCCGTCACGGGCTGAACCTCACTCGGATACGGACAGGTCATGTCGACACCGATCTCCACCCCGCTGCCATCCGCCGTCCGGCCCCGCGGGGCCGGCGAGCACGTCACCCGGGCTCCCGAGCCCGAGGTGCTGACCGGAGCGCAGGCGGTCGTCCGCACGCTCGAGCTGCTCGGCGTCACGGACGTCTTCGGGCTGCCGGGCGGTGCGATCCTGCCGGTCTACGACCCGCTGCTCGACACGGACAAGATCCGCCACATCCTCGTGCGGCACGAGCAGGGCGCCGGCCACGCGGCCGAGGGCTACGCGGCCGCGTCAGGGCGCGTCGGCGTCGCGATCGCGACGTCCGGCCCCGGTGCGACGAACCTCGTCACCGCGATCGCGGACGCCTACATGGACTCCGTGCCGCTGCTCGCGATCACCGGCCAGGTCTTCTCGACCCTGATGGGCACGGACGCGTTCCAGGAGGCCGACATCGTCGGCATCACGATGCCGATCACGAAGCACTCGTTCCTCGTCACGAGGCCGGAGGAGATCCCGGCGGCGATCGCGTCGGCGCACCACATCGCCTCCACGGGCCGCCCCGGTCCCGTGCTCGTCGACATCACGAAGGACGCGCAGCAGGCCTCCGCGCCGTTCGTGTGGCCCGTGAAGCTCGACCTGCCGGGCTACCGGCCCACGGCGAAGGTGCACGGCAAGCAGGTGCAGGCCGCCGCGCAGATGCTCGCCGCCGCGAAGAAGCCGGTGCTCTACGTGGGTGGCGGCGTCATCCGGGCCCAGGGATCCGCGGAGCTGCTCGAGCTCGCCGAGGTGACGGGCGCGCCCGTCGTCACGACGCTGATGGCCCGCGGCGCCTTCCCCGACAGCCACCCGGCGAACCTCGGCATGCCCGGCATGCACGGCACCGTGCCCGCCGTGCTCGCCCTGCAGGAGGCCGACGTGCTCGTCGCGATCGGTGCGCGGTTCGACGACCGCGTCACCGGCAAGGCGTCGCTGTTCGCGCCGAAGGCGAAGGTCGTCCACATCGACATCGACCCGGCCGAGATCGGCAAGATCCGCCACGCGGAGGTGCCCATCGTCGGTGACGCCAAGGAGGTCTGCGCCGAGCTCGCCGCCGCGTTCCGCGAGGTCACCGCGGGCGACCCGCACGCATCCGGCGCCCCCGCCGACCGGTACGCCGAGTGGTGGACCTACCTGCAGGGGCTGCAGGCGGAGTTCCCGCTCGGCTATGCGCCCACCACCGACGGCCACCTCTCGCCCCAGTACGTCATCGAGCGGATCGGCGCCATCAGTGGGCCCGAGGCCGTCTTCGCCTCGGGCGTCGGCCAGCACCAGATGTGGGCGGCCCAGTTCATCCGCTACGAGCGGCCGAACTCGTGGCTGAACTCCGGCGGCGCCGGGACGATGGGCTACGCCGTGCCCGCCGCGATGGGCGCCAAGGTCGCGCAGCCGGACCGGCTGGTCTGGGCGATCGACGGCGACGGCTGCTTCCAGATGACCAACCAGGAGCTCGCGACCTGCACGCTGAACGAGATCCCGATCAAGGTCGCCATCATCAACAACTCGTCGCTCGGCATGGTGCGGCAGTGGCAGACCCTGTTCTACGACGGCCGGTACTCCAACACGCACCTGAACACCGGCCACGGCACGAAGCGGATCCCCGACTTCGTGAAGCTCGCGGAGGCGTACGGGGCGCTCGGCATCCGCGTCGAGCGCGAGGAGGACGTCGACGACGCGATCCGGCTCGCCATCGAGACGAACGACCGGCCCGTCGTCATCGACTTCGTCGTGTCCGCGGACGCGATGGTGTGGCCGATGGTGCCGCAGGGCGTCAGCAACTCGTACGTGCAGTACGCGCGCGACCACGCGCCGAGCTGGGAGGGTGACGAGGCCCCCGACGGGCAGGACCCCGACCTCGTGATCCCGCCCCTCGAGGAAGAGCCCCGCAAGCGATGAGCACGCACGTCCTCTCCCTGCTCGTCGAGGACAAGCCGGGGCTGCTCACGCGCGTCGCCGGGCTGTTCGCCCGCCGCGGCTTCAACATCGGCTCCCTCGCCGTCGGCCCGTGCGAGGTGCCCGGCATGTCCCGGATCACCGCCGTAGTCGACGTGGAGGAGCTGCCGCTCGAGCAGGTCACGAAGCAGCTGAACAAGCTCGTCAACGTGATCAAGATCGTCGAGCTCGAACCGACGGCGAGCGTGCTGCACGAGCACGTGCTCGTGAAGGTGAAGGTCGACGCCGCCACGAGGCCCCAGGTGCTCGAGATCGTCGAGCTCTTCCGCGCCGCCGTCGTCGACGTGACGCAGGAGGCGCTCGTGATCGAGCTCGTCGCCGGAGCGCAGCGCACGGCCGGCCTGCTCAAGATGCTCGAGCCCTACGGGATCCGCGAGCTCGCGCAGTCCGGTCTGCTCGCCATGGGCCGCGGCCCGAAGAGCATCACCGAGCGCATCCCCCGACCCTGACCGCGCGTCCAGCGCATCCCTCGAACGAAAGGCCCCTCCATGACCGAGATCGTCTACGACAGCGACGCCGACCTCTCCCTGATCCAGGGCAAGAAGGTCGCCGTGATCGGGTACGGCTCGCAGGGCCACGCCCACGCCCTGAACCTCCGCGACTCCGGCGTCGAGGTCGTCGTCGGCCTGCAGGAGGGCTCGAAGAGCCGCGCCAAGGCCGAGGACGCCGGGTTCCGCGTGCACACGCCCGCGGACGCCGCCAAGTGGGCGGACGTCATCGTGATCCTCGCCCCCGACCAGGTGCAGCGCCACCTCTACGCGGACGACATCGCCCCGAACCTCGCGGACGGCAAGGCGCTGCTGTTCGGCCACGGCTTCAACATCCGCTTCGGCTACATCACCGCCCCGAAGGGCGTCGACGTCGTCATGGTCGCCCCCAAGGGCCCCGGCCACACCGTGCGCCGCGAGTTCGAGGCCGGACGCGGGGTACCCGTGATCGTCGCCGTGGAGCAGGACGCCACCGGCCGGGCGTGGGACCTCGCCTGGTCGTACGCGAAGGGCATCGGCGGCCTCCGTGCCGGCGGCATCAAGACCACGTTCACCGAGGAGACCGAGACGGACCTCTTCGGCGAGCAGTCGGTGCTCTGCGGCGGCATCACCCAGCTCGTCCAGTACGGTTTCGAGACCCTCACCGAGGCCGGGTACCAGCCGCAGATCGCCTACTTCGAGGTGCTGCACGAGCTGAAGCTCATCGTCGACCTCATGTGGGAGGGCGGCATCGCGAAGATGCGCTGGAGCATCTCCGACACGGCCGAGTACGGCGACTACGTCTCCGGCCCCCGCGTGATCTCGCCCGAGGTGAAGCAGAACATGCAGGCGGTCCTGAAGGACATCCAGGACGGCAGCTTCGCCAAGCGCTTCATCGAGGACCAGGACAACGGCGGCAAGGAGTTCCTCGAGCTGCGCAAGAAGGGCGAGGAGCACCCGATCGAGGAGGTCGGCCGCGAGCTCCGCAAGCTCTTCGCCTGGCGCAACACGTCGGACGACTACGTCGAAGGGTCCGTCGCGCGCTGACGCGCGGGCCGGACGCGTCGACTCCGTCGTTCGACACCCTGTTGATCGTTCGGTCGCGCGAGCGCGACCGAACGGGGAAGGGTCGGTCGCGCGCTGACGCGTGGGCCGGACGCGTCGACTCCGTCGTTCGACACCCTGTTGATCGTTCAGTCGCGCGAGCGCGACCGAACGCGGAAGGGTCCGTCGCGCGCTGACGCGCGGGCCGGACGCGTCGACTCCGTCCTACGACACCCTGTTGATCGTTCAGTCGCGCGAACGCGACCGAACGCGGAAGGGTCCCTCGCGCGCTGACGCACCCCGAGCATCGAACCGCCCGTCCCGCATGCCGCGGGGCGGGCGGTTCCGCGTTCCCCGCCCGTCCCGAGCCGGATGCCCTGGCTTTCCTGGGCACATAGACGCGCGATACGGCGTGTCCAGATCACATTCCGGTAACGCCCAGGGTGTGCGGTGGCGCGAAGTCGCTGCTACGGTCATGCGCGGCAGTCGTCCCCAGGACTGCGCATCGCGACCCACCCCGTCCGCGACCCGTCCGGCCACACCTCTGCCGGATGCCTTTTCCCGAGGCACCGGGTCGACCCCACCCGATGGATCCCTGCGATGCGGATCCATGCAGGAGGCCGTCCGTGCGAACCATTGCCGTGCGCCGAATCGTGTCCACCACCGTCACCGCGCTCGTCGCGGTCGGTCTCGCCGGCTTCGGCCTCGGCTCGGCGGAGGCGCTGCAGGCGCCACAGCCGGTCTGCCAGACGATCCACCCCGCGTCGAAGAACGCAGCCGACGTGCGTGCCGCGGTCGGCAAGCTCTCGTCGTGCCTCGACGGGCTCCAGAAGGCGTCCGACGCCGCCGGCCGTACCGCGCAGGTCGCCGACGAGCACTACCTCAAGGCGAAGGCGTCGTCCGTCGCCGCCGGGAAGCGGTACACCACCGCGCAGCAGGTCGCCGCCGCGGCAACCGCGAAGGCACTGAAGTCCCGGGCGCGCGCCGCCGTGGTCGCCGCGAACCTGGCCCGCTCGAGCGGCGCCGACCAGGCCGCCAACCTCATCCTCGACGGCGGGGGCGCAACGCGCGTCCTCTACAAGGTCAGTCGCATGTCGCAGCTGTCGGTGCAGTCGACCCAGATCTTCCACGACGCGAAGTCCGACGAGCACACCGCCAAGGTGCTCGCCGCGAAGGCGTCGAACGCCGCCGTCTCCTCGCAGCGCGCGGCCGGCACCGCGAAGGCCGCGTTCACCGACGCCAAGCAGAAGGCGAAGGCGGCCGCCTCGGTGGTCGCGCAGCAGCGCAGCCGTCAGCGCAGCCTGCAGGCCGAGCTGACGGCCCTCGAGGCGCCCCGGCCCAGCGCCTCCAGCGGTTCGGGCGGATCCGGCGGATCGTCCGTCCACCTCGCGAACCTCCCCGCGAACGCCTCGGTCGCGGCGCGGGCGATCGCCTTCGCCCGCGGCCAGATCGGCGACCCCTACGTCTTCGCTGCGGCCGGCCCCAGCGCCTGGGACTGCTCCGGCCTCACGATGGCCGCGTACGGGGCTGCCGGCATCGGCATCGGCGGCCACAGCGCGACGGCGCAGTACGACCTCGCCGCGAACGAGGGCAAGCTCGTGTCCTACGCGAACCGGCAGCCGGGCGACCTGCTGTTCTACACGGACGGCGGCGGCGACATGTACCACGTCACGATCTACAGCGGCAACGGCAACATGATCGAGGCGCCGTACGAGGGCCAGAACGTGCGCGAGGTCCCGGTGCGCGGCTACCAGCTCGTCGGGCAGGTCGCCCGCTTCAGCGGCTGATCGCCGCGGGGCCGCTTCTCTGCACGTTCGCCAAGAGGGCTGGCGCTCCGGGTCGTTCCGGAGTGTGATGAGCACAGGATCCCGGCCGCGCTCCCCAGCTGCGGTCCGGATCCGTGCGCAGCCCCCTCGAGCGGACCCTCCGCCCGGCGACCCGCCCGCCTCGTGCGCCGTGGCCGCTCCCGGAGCCGGGAAGCGGGAAGGACGGCACCGTGGCCCACCCGGCCGGGCGGATCGGCGCCGGCGCAGCATCGCTCGCGCTGACCCTCGCGCTCGTGGCCGGCGGGGGAGCCGCAGCGTTCGCGGCCACGCCCACGCCGAGCCCGACCGCGACCGCCACGCCGAAGCCGGCCTCGGCCCCGAAGGTCCCCGCGATCGTCTACCCGACCCGGGACGAGCTGCTCGCCGCGCGGAAGGACGAGCGGGCGAAGGCCGCGGAGGTCGCGCGCATCGGCGAGCAGGTCATCGCCCTTCAGCACCAGGCCGACCGCGCCGGCAAGGCGGCGCAGCAGGCCGACGAGCGCTATCTGAAGGCCAGGGCGGCTGCGGACACCGCCGTCGCGGCCCGCACCGCCGCCGAGACGGAGGCCGAGACCGCGGCGGCCACCGCCGCCGACTCGCGCACCAGGGCCAGCGCCCTCGCCGCGAGCCTCGCCCGGACGGACCTCGGCACGCTCCCGTTGTCGCTCGTCCTCAACAGCCGCATCTCCGGCGGCACCCTTCGGGGGCTGAGCACCGCGTCGCAGCTCTCGTCGATGGCGGCCCGCGTCTACCAGCAGGCCGTCGACGACGAGGCGACCGCGAAGGCCGCGAAGGCGGCCGCGGAGAGCGCCGCGACCCGGGCCGTCGCCGCGAAGGCGAAGGCGGCCACCGCAGCGGCGGCGGCGAAGGCGGCGTCGGAGTCCATCGCGAAGGCCGTCCGGACCGCCCAGGAGCACGAGCAGGAGCTCGTGCTCGATCTCGCCGTGCTGCGCAGCACCACCCAGCAGGTCGCTTGCGACTACCTGGCGGGACAGCACCACCAGCCGCGGTGCGACGCGAAGTCCGTCGCCGCGACCGCGAAGAGCCCCGCGGGTCGCGCGGTCGCCTTCGCGCGCGCCCGGATCGGTGATCCGTACGTGTTCGCGGCGGAGGGACCGCGCACCTGGGACTGCTCGGGTCTCACCATGGGCGCCTACGCCTCGGTCGGCGTCGACATCGGCCCGCACTCCGCGACCGCGCAGTACGAGCTCGAGAAGGCGGAGGGGCACCTCGTGCCGTTCTCGAAGGTGCAGCCGGGTGACCTGCTCTTCTACACCGACGGCGGCGGCGACATGTACCACACGACCATCTACTCGGGCGACGGGATGATGATCGAGGCTCCCTACGCGGGTGCCGACGTGCGGGAGGTCCCCGTGCGCACCACGGACCTCGTCGGCCAGGTGGCGCGCCCCGTCGCCTGACGTCGCGGGCGACGAGCCGCGGCGTCAGGTCGTGGTGCGATCGGAGGTCGGCACGCCTGCGAGGATCGTGAGCACCATGGCCGATCCCGAGACCGACGACGACGCCCTCAGCTGGGCGGGTGACGAGCAGGAGATCGCCCGGCCGACGCGCCCGGAGGCCGCCGTGGCGCCGAGCCGCGTGACCGGCGCACCGACGCTCGTCGCGCTCGGGATCCTCGGCGGCATCGCCCTGCTCGAAGCGCTCGGCTGGATGCGCAGCGTGCTGTCCGCGACTCTCGAGGCCACCCTCGAACCGGGATCCGGGGCGCTCGCCACCGTCGCGTTCGCCGTCAACCTGCTCGGCCGGGTCGCCGCGGTCGCCGCGCCGGTCCTCTGGTTCGTGCTCGCGGCCTGGCGGATCCGCACCCCGTCGCGCCGCTTCGCGTGGCTCGCCCTCGGGGCCGTGCTGCTGCTGCCGTGGCCGGCGCTGATGGGCCTGCTGTGACCGTCGTCGCCGAGCCGCCGCGCGCCCGGCCGGGGCTCCGCCTCGCGATCGCGCTCGCGTTCCTGCTCCTCTTCCTGTGGGAGCTGCTCGGGGCGGTCTCGAACCTGCTCGCCTGGGCGGGGTTCGCCGCCGTGCTGCACCGGCAGCTGTCCGCGTTCGCCTGGCTGGTCCTGGGGGGCGGCGTGGTGGTGCCGATCGCCGCGTTCGTGCTCGCCGTGCTGCTCACGCGGCGGCGCACGTCGGGGACCCTCGCCCTGGTCCTGGTCGTCGCCTATGCCGCGTCCCAGGCGCTCACCTTGAGCCTGCTCGCCTTCTTCCAGGTCGGCATCGGCGTCCGCTGAGCCCGGCCGGGCGCGCTGGAGTAGCGTGCCCGGCGTGAAAGCGGTGCATTTCGGAGCGGGCAACATCGGGCGCGGCTTCGTGGGCCAGCTGCTGCACGAGAGCGGCTACGAGGTGGTGTTCGCCGACGTCGCCGACGCGCTGATCGACGCGCTGCGCGACGCCGAGTCGTACACCGTCCACGAGATCGGCGAGAACGGTCGCAGCCACATCGTCACCGACTTCCGGGCGGTGAACAGCCGCACCGAGGAGGGTGCGCTGATCGACGAGATCGCCACGGCCGATGTCGTGACGACCGCCGTCGGCCCGCGCGTGCTGCCGTTCGTCGCGCCGGTCATCGCCCGGGGGATCCAGCGCCGCATCGAGTCGGGCGACGACGTTCTCGACGGCGAGCGGCTCGCGGTCTTCGCGTGCGAGAACGCGATCAACGCCACCGACGGTCTCAAGGCGCTCGTCCGTGCCGCGCTGCCCGAGGCACTCGCCGACTCGCTCGACGCCACGGCCGTCTTCGCCAACACGGCGATCGACCGCATCGTGCCGGCGCAGGCGCCCGAGGCCGGGCTCGACGTGACCCTCGAGCCGTTCTTCGAGTGGGTCATCGAGCGCAGCCCGTTCGGCGGCGAGCCGCCCGCGATCACGGGCGTGCACTGGGTCGACGACCTGGCGCCCTTCATCGAGCGCAAGCTCTTCACCGTCAACACCGCGCACGCCACGGCGGCCTACCACGGCTTCGAACGCGGCGTCCACTCGATCACGGACGCGATGACGGATCCGGCTATCCGCGCGGAGGTCGAGGCGGCGATCGGTGAGACGAGGGCGCTCCTCGTCGCCAAGTTCGGCCTGGACGAGGCCGAGCAGCGCGCCTACGGCGAGAGGATCCTCGGCCGCCTCTCGAACCCGGAGCTGCCCGACACCGTCGAACGGGTCGGCCGGGGGCCGCTGCGGAAGCTGAGCCGTTCCGAGCGGTTCATCGGCCCGGCGTCGCAGCTCGCCGAGCGCGGCATGGCCCGTGACGCCCTGCTCCGCGCGATCCGCGCCGCGCTCGCGTTCGATGTGCCTGAGGACGCGGAGAGCGTCGAGCTGCAGGCGATCCTCGCGCGCGAGGAGCCCGACGGGGCGGTGAGCGTGCTCACCGGCATCGAGCCGGCGCATCCGCTGTTCGCCGACCTGCTGCCGCTGTTCCAGGCCCGCGCCGGCGCGTGACCCCGCGCGAACATCCCGGCGCGCTCGGGGCTGCGAGGGCAGGAGTCCTCGTCCGAGCAGCGCTCGATCGGCAGGATCGCCTCGGTGGTGCCGATTCCTCCGTCGGTCGCGCGCGAAGCGGAGCCGAGGAGGGGGCGTAACGCGCCGAAAGGCGGTTCCTGCGTCCCAATAGGCTGTTCTCTCCGCTCGATCGCCCCACCCGAGCGCCCTGGAGGGACGCGAAGTGACCAAGCCCGTCGTACTGATCGCCGAACAGCTCTCGCCCGCGACGGTGGATGCGCTCGGACCCGACTTCGAGATCCGTGAGGTGGACGGCACGGACCGGCCCGCCCTGCTCGCCGCCCTCGCGGACGCCGACGCCCTGCTGGTCCGCTCGGCGACCCAGGTCGACGCGGAGGCGATCGCCGCGGCCCGCCGACTCACCGTCATCGCCCGGGCCGGGGTCGGCCTCGACAACGTCGACATCCCTGTCGCCACGAAGGCCGGCGTGATGGTGGTGAACGCCCCGACGTCGAACATCGTGTCGGCGGCGGAGCTCGCGATCGGCCACCTGCTGTCCCTCGCCCGCCACATCCCCGAGGCGCACGCGTCGCTGAAGGCGGGGGAGTGGAAGCGGTCGAGGTTCACCGGTGTGGAGCTCTACGAGAAGACCGTCGGCGTCGTCGGTCTGGGCCGGATCGGGACCCTCGTGGCCCAGCGGCTCGCCCCGTTCGGCGTCCGGCTGGTCGCCTACGACCCCTACGTCACGCCGGCGCGCGCGCAGCAGCTCGGCGTGACCCTGCTGTCGCTGCCCGATCTGATGGCGCAGAGCGACTTCGTCACCGTGCACATCCCGAAGACGCCGGAGACGACCGGGCTCATCGGCGAGGCGGAGTTCGCGGTCGCGAAGCCCTCGCTGCGCATCGTGAACGCGAGCCGCGGCGGCATCGTCGACGAGCACGCCCTGAGCGCCGCCCTCGCGAGCGGGCGCATCGCCGGGGCCGCGCTCGACGTCTTCACGAGCGAGCCCCCGACCGACCGCGAGCTGATCGGGCGCCCCACGCTGCAGGTCACGCCGCACCTCGGCGCCTCGACCGACGAGGCGCAGGAGAAGGCCGGCATCGCGGTCGCGCGCAGCGTGCGCCTCGCCCTCGGCGGCGAGCTGGTGCCCGACGCGGTGAACGTCGCGGGCGGCGTCATCGATCCGTACGTCCGCCCCGGCATCCCGCTCGTCGAGAAGCTCGGCCAGGTGTTCGCCGGCCTCGCCGACGGCCCCATCGTGAGCATCGACGTGGAGGTGCGCGGCGAGCTCGCCGACTACGACGTGAGCGTGCTGAAGCTCGCCGCCCTGAAGGGCGTCTTCATGAGCGGGGTCAGCGAGAACGTCTCCTACGTGAACGCCCCGCTGCTCGCCGAGGAGCGGGGCATCCAGGTGCGGCTGCTCACCGACTCGGTCAGCGCCGACTACCGCAACGTCATCAGCCTGCGCGGCGCCACGACCGCCGGCGGCACGCACTCGGTGTCCGGCACCCTGACCGGACCGAAGCAGGTCGAGAAGATCACGGAGATCGAGGGGTACGACGTCGAGGTCGTGCTCGCGGGCCACCACGTCGTCTTCACCTACACGGACCGGCCCGGGATCGTCGCCCAGTACGGCGCGGCGTTCGGGGAGGCGGGGATCAACATCGCCGCCATGCAGATCGCCCGCCGGGCGGCAGGCGCCGAGGCCCTCAGCGTGCTGACCATCGACTCGCCGGCGGCGCCCGCCGTGCTCGACGAGGTGCGGGAGCGCATCCGCGCCACCTCGCTGAAGGCCATCGACCTCGTGGAGGACTGACCCCTCGACGGCGGATCTCGTCGTCGGATGTGGCCTCGACCGACGGAACGGCCCTAGGATCTCGCTCACGACCGCGTAATCCGTACGCAACACGTGTTCGGTACGGTGACGCGATCAAGTGGTGGACATCGCCGTCCGCCGCTCCTCGAGTGGAAGGCGCAGCGTGGCCGAGACCTTGATCAGCAACACCGCAGACCGGGCCAACTTCGAGGGCAAGGGACTCAAGTCCGGCGCGATCGGCCTGCTCGGGAGCGTCGTCGTCGGCGTCGCCTCCACCGCTCCGGCCTACAGCCTGGCCGCGAGCCTCGGCTTCATCGTCGCCGACGGTGCCGGCGGTCTCCTCGCGGGCAAGCAGTCGCCGGCCATCGTGCTGCTCGCGTTCATCCCGATGTACTTCATCGCGCAGGCCTACAAGGAGCTGAACAGCGTCGACCCGGACTGCGGCACCACCTTCTCGTGGGCGACCCGCGCGTTCGGCTCGATTACGGGGTGGATGGGCGGCTGGGGCATCATCATCGCCGACGTGATCGTGATGTCGAACCTGGCGTACATCGCCGGTCAGTACACGTTCACGTTCATCGGCGGATTCGGATTGCCCGGCGTCGCCGAGCTCGGGAACAACTACTGGTACTCCACGATCCTCGGTCTGCTCTGGATCGCGGTCATGACGTACATCTGCTACCGCGGGATCGAGATCTCCGCCCGCATCCAGTACGTGCTCCTGGGATTCGAGCTGGTCATGCTGCTGGCCTTCACGCTGATCGCCCTCATCCGCGTCGGCACCGGCCACGGGGTGGCCGGGCACTCCATCCCGTTCTCCTGGGACTGGTTCAGCCCGGTCGGGCTCGACTTCGGCAGCGTGATCGCCCCCGCGGGGCTGACCGCGATCTTCATCTACTGGGGTTGGGACAGCGCCGTCTCCGTGAACGAGGAGACCTCGAACCCGAAGAGCACGCCGGGTCGGGCGGCGGTGCTCTCGACCCTGCTCCTCCTCGCCACCTACGCCCTCGTGACCGTCGCCACCGTGTCGTTCGCCGGCACCGGCGCGAAGGGCATCGGCCTCGGCAACCCGGCCACGTCCGGCGACGTGTTCTCCGCGATGGCTCCCGCCGTGTTCGGCAACGGGGTCGTCGGCCACATCCTGCAGGTGCTGTTCGCGGCGACGATCCTCACCAGCGCGGCCGCATCCACCCAGACCACCATCCTTCCGACGGCGCGGACGAGCCTCTCCATGGCGGTGCACAAGGCCTTGCCGAGTCACTTCGCACGGATGCACGCGAAGTACCTCACGCCGACCTGGTCGACCATCGGGATGGGGGTGGTCTCGGCCGCCCTGTTCCTGATCTTCACGGCGGTGAGCCTCAACCTGCTGAACGCGCTGATCGGCTCGCTCGGGCTCATGATCGCCTTCTACTACGGGCTGACCGGGCTCGCCTGCGTCTGGTTCTTCCGGAGGACGCTGTTCTCGAGCCTGCGGAACTTCGTGTTCCGCGGCCTGTTCCCCGCGCTCGGCTTCCTCGCGCTGCTCGCGATCTTCATCTACGGCCTGCAGTCGTTCGCGGCCCCGGATTGGCTGACCGACGACGCGGGCAAGAACGTCACCATCTTCGGGATCGGGGCGGAGGCGGTGGTCGGCGTGCTCGGCCTGCTGCTCGGGTTCGTCTTCATGGGCATCTGGTGGGCGAAGAACCCGTCCTTCTTCCGCGGGCGCATCATCCCGCGCGGCGCCTACGTCGAGGGCGAGGAGCTCGAGGGCGAGGCCATCGTCTGACGCCGGCGCGGCGGCCCACGCGGGCCGCCGCCCGGCCCGGCGCGTTCCCTTCCGGCTCGCTAGCCTGAGGGGACCGTTGAGCTGAGGGAGGCACGGCCATGACCCGCACCATCCGCCTGGCCGTGATCGGGGGCGACGGGATCGGCCCCGAGGTCGTCGCCGAGGCCCTCAAGGTGCTGCGTGCCGCGGTCGGGCCGGCCGTGACCGTCGAGACCACCGACTTCCACCTCGGGGCGGCCCGCTACCTCGAGACCGGCGACGTGCTGCCCGACGCCGAGCTCGCCGAGATCGCCCTGCACGACGCGATCCTGCTCGGGGCCGTCGGCGGCAGGCCGGGCGATCCGCGTCTCGCCGCCGCGAACATCGAGCGCGGGCTGCTGCTGAAGCTGCGGTTCGCGCTGGACCACTACGTGAACCTCCGCCCCACCGTGCTGTACCCGGGGTTCGCGAGCCCGCTGAAGGATCCGGGCGCCGTCGACTTCGTCGTGGTGCGGGAGGGGACCGAGGGGCCGTACGTCGGCAACGGCGGCCGACTGCGCGAGGGGACGCCGGCCGAGGTGGCGACCGAGGTCAGCGTGAACACGGCCTACGGCGTCGAACGGGTCGTGCGATATGCGTTCGCGAAGGCGGCGGAGCGGCGCAACCGCCTCACGCTCGTGCACAAGACCAACGTGCTCACGTTCTCCGGCGCGCTCTGGCGGCGGATCGTCGACGCCGTGGGGGAGGAGTACCCCGACGTCGTCGTCGACTACCTCCACGTCGACGCGGCCACCATCTTCCTGGTCACCGATCCGGCGCGCTTCGACGTCATCGTGACCGACAACCTCTTCGGTGACATCCTCACCGACCTCGCCGCCGCGATCGGCGGCGGCATCGGGCTCGCGGCGTCCGCGAACCTCAACCCGTCGGGGGCCTACCCGTCGATGTTCGAGCCCGTGCACGGATCCGCGCCCGACATCGCGGGGACCGGGCAGGCGGATCCGACGGCGGCCATCCTGTCCGCGTCGCTGCTGCTCGACCACCTGGGCCTCACCGCCGCGGCCGGCCGCGTCGCTGCAGCCGTGCTCACCGACCTCGGCGTGCGGGACGGGCGCACCCGCACGACCAGCGAGATCGGGGACGCGGTGCTCGCCGCGGTGCCCCGAGAAGGAGCCTCATGACCGACACCGCGACCTTCCCGCTCACGTTCACGACCACGCCGTCCGCCACGGCGAGGGCCGCCGCGGAGCGGGAGGAGATCCTGGCCGACCCCGGCTTCGGCAAGTACTTCACCGACCACATGGCGACGATCTCGTGGTCGATCGAGGAGGGCTGGCACGACGCCCGCGTCGTGCCGTACGGACCGCTGCGGCTCGATCCGGCCGCCGCGGTGCTGCACTACGCGCAGGAGATCTTCGAGGGGCTGAAGGTCTACCGGCACGCGGACGGCTCCATCTGGGCGTTCCGGCCGGAGGCGAACGCGCGGCGGATGCAGCGTTCCGCGGAGCGGCTGGCGCTGCCGCAGCTGCCGGAGTCGGCGTTCGTGGAGGCGGTCAAGCGGCTCGTCGAGGCGGACTCCGAATGGGTGCCGAGCGCGCCGGAGACGAGTCTCTACGTGCGGCCGTTCATGATCGCCAGCGAGGCCTTCCTCGGGGTGCGGTCGGCGCACGGGGTCGACTTCCACGTGATCGCGTCGCCCGCCGGCGCCTACTTCCCGGGGGGCGTGCGTCCGGTGTCGATCTGGCTGTCGCAGGACTACACCCGCGCCGGCCGCGGCGGCATGGGCGCCGCGAAGACGGGTGGCAACTACGCCGCCAGCCTGCTGCCGCAGGCGGAGGCGTACGAGCAGGGCTGCCAGCAGGTGGTGTTCCTGGATGCCGAGGAACGGCGGTACGTCGAGGAGCTCGGCGGCATGAACGTCTTCTTCGTCTACGCGGACGGACGGGTGGTCACCCCCGCGCTGTCGGGCACGATCCTCGAGGGCATCACCCGGGAGAGCGTGATCCAGCTGGCCAAGGAGCGCGGCCACGCGATCGAGGAGCGGCGGGTCTCGATCGACGAGTGGCGCGAGGGCGTCTCGTCCGGCGACATCACCGAGGTGTTCGCGTGCGGCACCGCGGCCGTCATCACACCGATCGGCCTGCTGAAGGCGCGCGACTTCCAGGCCGGCTCGCTCGACGCACCCGCAGGCGCCCTCACGATGAGCCTCCGGGAGGAGCTCACCGGCATCCAGTACGGCCGCCGCGAGGACCACCACGACTGGATGCTCCGCCTCGCCTGACCCCACGCACACTTGCCACTTTCTTCCCTCATCCAGCCCGTTCGAGCGGAGAAAGTGGCAAGTCTGCGCTCAGGCGCGCGTTTCCAGCGCCTTGCGCACACGCGCGATGACTTCCTCCGGATGCAGGCGCAGGTCGTCGATGGTCACCCGGATGACGCGCCAGCCCAGGTCCTGCAGCCGCTCGTATCGCGTGATGTCCTTCCGAGCGACCTTCGCATCGGCGAAGTGGTGCGCGCCTTCGTATTCGATGACGATCCGCGCCGACCGGTAGACGAGATCGCACTCGGCCACGAATCCGCCGTCCGGGTTCCGGATGGTCCCGTTGATCTCCGGTTCCGGAAGGCCGGCTCCGACGAGCAGCAGACGGAGCACCGTCTCCCAGGGGGAGCGGACACCTTCCCGCAGCGCCGGCACGGCACGCTCGAGCATCTGCTGGCGCGGCCGATCGCCGGCTTCGACCGCCGTGACGAGGCGGTGGAGGGGGAAGTGGAACGGCCGTCCCTTGGCGAGCAGGCTCTCGCCGGAGACCACGAGGTCCAGCAACCCCAGTTGGGTGGCCAGCTGGCACCAGGTCTCGACGGGACTGGCCACACGCATCCCACCGCGGACCTGAACGAGGCCGGGACGGTCCACCAGATGGTGGCCGCGCACGCGACGGTCACGCGGTGCTCGCGAAGGCGGCGTCACCGAGACGTGGAGCACCTGCTCGTCCTGCTGTGCGAGCGGCAACCACATGCCATGAAGGATCGCCGCCGTCGTGTGGCTGAAGAAGGCGCTGGGATGCATCTTGGCCGCGTACGCCGAGGCCAGCTCGGCCACGTTCATCGGCCGTCCCGTCGATCGCACGCCGGCGAAGGGACGCTCGAACCGGGTGGAGAGCAACTGCTTGGGGGTGAGACCTGCGGCGAGACCGTCGGTGAGACGGAAGGCGTGGTCGCCGAGATCTTCGGGCAGGGGAGTGAAGGGGTGGGGCATGCGGGAACGATGGCGAGTCCCGTGCTCCCGTGGCCCGTCCTGGGCGCTCAGCGGTGACCGATCCCCGTGATGCGCTCCTGGGGAGGAGCGGACAGCGCGCACTTGCCGCTTTCCGACCTCAAATGGCTCGGATGAGGGCAGAAAGTGGCAAGTGTGCGTCTAGCTAAGGGGTGAGGAAGGTCAGGTGAGGGGGATGCCCAGGCGGCTCAGCGCGCGATCGGCCAGCGGCTTGCCGCCGGTCTGGCACGTCGCGCAGTACTGCAGGCTCGAGTCCGCGAACCGCACCTGCCGCACGACGTCGCCGCACACGGGGCACGCCTCACCGGTGCGGCCGTGCACCCGCATCCCCGACTTCTTCTCGCCCTTCAGCTCCGCCGCGGCGAGGCCCTCCGAGCGCGCGACGGCGTCGGCAAGGGTCTCCCGCAGCGCCACGTAGAGCCGGGCGACGTCGTCGGCCGGCATCGCGGCCGGCTTGAAGGGCGACATCCTCGCTACGTGCAGGATCTCGTCCGAGTACGCGTTCCCGATTCCCGCGATCACGCCCTGGTTCCGCAGCACGCCCTTGATCTGCGCCCGCCCCGATGCCGCGAGGATCGCCGCGAACCGCTCCTCCGTGAACGACGGATCCAGCGGATCCGGTCCCAGCGTCGCGATCCCGGGCACCTGCGCCGGGTCGTGCACGATCCAGATCGCGAGCCGCTTCTTCGGGCCCCACTCGGTGATGGTGACGCCGGAGCCGTCCTCGAGCGCGAGCCGGGCCGCGGCCGTCGTCTTGCGGGCGCCTCGCGTCAGCGGCGGCAGGGTGTCGCTCCAGCGGATCCACCCGAGCTTGGCGAGATGCACGACGAGGTGCAGGTCGCCGATCGTGAGATCGAGGAACTTCCCGTGCCGCTCCACGTCGCCCACCGGCGCGCCCGCGAGGTCGGACGGGGACGGGTCGTACGTCTTCAGCGCCGCGATGGAGGTGACGAGCAGCGACCCGACCGTGCGGCCGGTCATCCGCTGCCGCAGGTCGGCGGCGAGGGCGTGCACCTCGGGCAGCTCGGGCATGCGCCGATTCTGCCCTCATCAGCGGATCCGTGCACGCGTTCGGCAGGTCGCAGGTCTCGATCGGACGCCCATCCGCGGCGCTCTAGGCTCGTTGCCGTGAAGATCGCGCGGTTCACCTCCGGCGGCGCCGACCCGCAGTTCGGCATCGTGGACGACGAGGATCTCGTCGTCCTCGCCGGCGACCCGATGTACCAGGGCTTCGAGACGACGGGGGAGCGGGTCCCGCTCGCCGAGGCCAAGCTGCTCGCCCCGGTCATCCCTCGATCGAAGATCGTCTGCATCGGGATGAACTACGCGGAGCACAAGGAGGAGCTCGCGCCCGGCTCGAGCGATCGGCCCGTCATCTTCCTGAAGCCGAACACCGCGATCGTCGGCCCGGGCGACGCGATCCAGATCCCACCGGTCGAGGGGCGGATCGTGCACGAGGGCGAGCTCGCCATCGTGATCGGCGCCGTGGCGAAGCGGGTCCGTGCCGAGGACGCCGACGACGTGATCTTCGGCTACACGATCGCGAACGACGTCTCCGCTCGCGACCAGATGTTCGCGGACGGCCAGTGGGCCCGCGCGAAGGGCTACGACACGTTCTGCCCGATCGGGCCGGTCATCGAGACGGAGATCGACCGGCGCGGCCTCGAGATCCAGACCTTCGTCGACGGGGAGCCGCGCCGCCACGGCAACACGCGCGACATGATCCACGGCATCCCCGAGATCGTGGAGTTCGTGTCCGACATCTGGACGCTCCTGCCCGGCGACCTCATCCTCACCGGCACGCCGGCAGGCCTCGGCGGCTTCGTCGACGGACAGACGGTCGAGATCCAGATCCAGGGCATCGGCCGCCTCGTGAACCCCGCTCGCAACCGGGTGTGACGAGCCGCGCGCTCGTGCAGGCCCCGGGCCTCGCCCTCGCGCTCGCCGCGGTCGGCGTGGGCGCACTCGTGCACCTGCTGCTGCCCGCCGTGCCGCTGCTCACGGTCTGCGTGCTGCTCGGCGTCGTCGCGGCGCAGGTGCCCCCCGCCGTCGCCGTGCTCGACGGACCGTTGCGGTCCGGTCTCGCGACGGCCGCGAAGCGCTGCATGCGGATCGGTGTGGTGCTGCTCGGCCTCCAGCTCGTCGTCGGCGACCTGCTGCGGCTCGGCTGGCTCACGATCCTCGCCGTGATCGGGGTCACCGCGTTCGCCTTCGCCGGCACCTACGTCATCGGGCGGATCGCGCGCCTGCCCGGCCACGAGCCGCTCCTCTTCGCGGCCGGCTTCGCGATCTGCGGGGCGTCCGCGATCGGGGCGATGGCCGCGGTGACCCGCAGCGACGCGCGCGAGCAGTCGCGTCCCGTGGCGCTCGTGACCCTCTGCGGCACCCTCGCGATCGTCGTTCTGCCCCTCGTCGCGACCGCGGCCGGCATGACCGTCCCCGCCTACGGGCGCTGGACCGGCGCAGGCGTGCACGACGTCGGCCAGGTCGTCGCGACCGCGCAGGAGTGGGGCTCCGCAGCGCTCGCCGTCGCGATCGTCGTGAAGCTGCTGCGGGTGCTGCTGCTCGCGCCGCTCGTCGCCGGCACCGGGCTCGTGCTGCGGATGCGCGGGGGCGCCCAGGGCGGTGTGACCGCCCCGATCGTGCCCCTGTTCGTGGTCGGCTTCATCGTCGCGGTCGCACTCGGCAGCCTGCTGCCGATCCCGGCGCCCGTGCTCGGCGCGGCCCAGGTGCTGCAGACGGTGCTGCTCGGGATGGCCCTGTTCGGGCTCGGGTCGGGCATCCGCTTCCGTGCCCTCGCCGGCACCGGCCTCCGCACGGCCCTGGCCGGCCTCTCCGCGTGGGCGCTGATCGCAGTGGCCGCCCTGGCTGTCGTCTACGCCTGATCCGACAGCGCGCACTTGCCGGTTTCTGCCCTCGAACCGGCCGGATGAGGTCAGAAAGTGGCAAGTCTGCGCTTCGGTAGACTTGACTCCGCCATGAGCGAGCGCCACCCCGTCACGTCCGCGACCGGCTCCGACGTCCGGGTGCGCTTCTGCCCCTCGCCGACCGGACTGCCGCACGTCGGCCTCGTGCGCACCGCCCTGTTCAACTGGGCGACGGCCCGCCACACCGGGGGCACGTTCGTGTTCCGCATCGAGGACACCGACGCCGCCCGCGACAGCGAGCAGTCGTACGGGCAAATCGTCGAGGCGCTCACCTGGCTCGGCCTCGACTGGGACGAGGGGATCGACGTCGGCGGCCCCGACGGCCCCTACCGGCAGTCGCAGCGCGGCGACATCTACCGCGACGTCATCGAGCGGCTCACCGCCGCCGGGCACCTGTACGAGAGCTACCTCACCGCCGACGAGATCGAGGCGCGCAACCGCGCCGAGGGGCGGGCCGTGCAGCAGGGCTACGGCAACTGGGAGCGCGACCTCGCCGACGCCGACCGGGAGCGCTACCGCGCGGAGGGCCGGCAGCCCGCACTCCGTCTCCGGGTGCCCGACACGGACCTCTCCTTCGACGACCTCGTGCGCGGCCCCATCACGTTCCCGGCCGGCTCGTTCCCCGACTTCGTGCTCGTGCGCCCCGGCGGCCAGCCCCTCTACACGCTCGTCAACCCTGTCGACGACGCCCTCATGCGGATCACCCATGTGCTCCGCGGCGAGGACCTGCTGCCCTCGACGCCCCGGCAGATCGCGCTGTACCACGCGCTGATCGACATCGGTGCGGCCGAGTGGATCCCGCGCTTCGGCCACCTGCCGCTCGTGCTCGGCGACGGCACGAAGAAGCTGTCGAAGCGCGACCCGGAGTCGAACCTCTTCCTCCACCGCGAGCGCGGCTTCATCCCCGAGGGCCTCCTCAACTACCTGGCGCTGCTCGGCTGGTCGCTCGCGCCCGACCAGGACGTCTTCAGCCGCGAACAGATGGCCGCCGCGTTCGAGCCGGCGCAGGTCAATCCCAACCCCGCGCACTTCGACCTGAGGAAGGCCGAGTCGATCAACGGCGACCACATCCGCCTGCTCGACCCCGCCGACCTCGCTGCCCGAATGGTGCCGTACCTGCAGCTCGCCGACGTGCTGCCCGAGCACCCGACGCCCGCCCAGCTGGAGCTGCTCGCGCAGCTCACCCCGCTCGTTCAGGAGCGGATGCAGCTGCTCGGGCAGGCGCCCGGCCTGCTCGGCTCGTTCTTCACGACCGCGGGCGCGCTCGTGGTCGAGGAGGAGGCGCTCGCGTCGCTGAAGGGCGACGCCGCAGGGGTGCTCGACGCAGCGGCGGACGCCCTCGACGGCGTCGGCGAGTGGACGGTCGAGACCGTGCAGCGGGCGCTCCAAGGCGCCCTCATCGAGCGGATGGGGCTGAAGCCCCGCGTCGCATTCGGACCGGTCCGCGTCGCGACCTCGGGCCGCCGCGTCTCCCCACCGCTGTTCGAGTCCCTCGCCCTGCTCGGCCGCGAGGAGACCCTGGCGCGGATCGAGCGGCTCGCCGCGACCCTCGCGTGACCGCGAGCGGGGGCGCGGATCCGGTCGCCGCCCGCCGCACCGGCGCCCGCCGGTGGGCGATCGCCCTGATCGCCGTGCTGATCGCCGCCGTGGTCGTCGTGCTCCTCGCCCGCCTCGTGCGGGCCACGCCGGCCGGCACCGCCTTCGTCGACAGGGTTCCGGGCGCGGCACCCCTGCCCGCCGATGCGCCGGTCGGCTTCCCCGCGTGGCTCGCCTGGCAGCACGGGCTGAACGCTCTCTTCCTGCTCTTCACGGTGCGCTCCGGCTGGCGCCTGCACCGGGCCGAGCGGCCCACCATGTTCTGGGCACGCCGGAAGGACGGGCGCATCCGCACGGCGCACCCGCCGGTGCGCATCGCCCTCGACCTCTGGTCGCACTACGTCGGCGACACGCTCTGGGCTCTGAACGGGATCGTCTTCCTCGTGCTGCTGCTCGTCACCGGCCAGTGGGTGCGGATCGTGCCGACCGACTGGGCCGTCGTGCCCGCGGCCGTCTCCGCGGGGCTGCAGTACGCGTCCCTCGACTGGCCGACGACCGACGGCTGGACCGACTACAACGGGCTACAGGCGCTCAGCTACTTCGTCGTGGTCTTCCTCGCCGGCCCGGTCGCTGTGCTCACCGGTCTCCGCCTCGCGCCCGGGTTCGCGGCGCGCCTGCGCTTCCTCGACAGGGTGCTGCCGCTGCGGGCGACGAAGCGGATCCACTGGTGGACGATGCTGTTCCTCGTCGCCTTCACGGCCGTGCACGTGTTCCTCGTGCTGGCGACCGGCGCGGTCCGCAACCTGAACCACCTCTACGCCCTGCGCGACGACGCGAGCTGGGCGGGCGCGGCCGTGTTCGCCGCCTCGCTCGTGGTGACGGCGATCGCGGTCCTCGTGCTGCGCCCGCCGCTCGTCCGCCGGGCGGCCGCCGCCACCGGCACCGTCCTCGAGCGGCCCGCACGGGGTCGGCCCTAGCGGACGAGCGCGGCGAGTCTGGCCAGGGCGGCCGGCTCGTCGGTCAGCGCCGCGGCGCGTTCGGCGGCCGCCCTCGCCTCGCCGGTCCGGCCCGCGTCGACCAGCAGGGCGGCGCGTGCCGCCCAGAAGGGCTGGAACCGCTCCGCGCCCTCCACGACGTCGAGCAGGGCGAGCCCGGCGTCCGGGCCGTCCACACGGGCGGCAGCGACGGCGTGCGCGACCTGCGCGCCCAGCGTGGGGGCGGTCCGCACCAGCGCGGCGTAGAGCCGGCGCACCGCCTCGCGGTCGACGATGCCGGTGACGGCCCGCGCGTCGTGCGCCGACTGGATCGCCGCCTCGAGCTGGAAGCGGCCCGGCCGTCCGAACGCGGCGGCGCGCTGCAGGAGCACCTCGCCGCGGTCGAGGAGTGCACGATCCCAGGTGGCAGGATCCTGCTCGTCGAGGGGGAGTGGCGCCCTGTCGGGTTCCCGCGCCGCCGCGAGGTGCACGAGCGCCGCGAGGCCGAGCACCTCCGGCTCGTCGGGCACGAGATCCGCGAGCAGCGCGGCGAGATGCACGGCCTCGCCCCGCAGGTCGGATGCCGCGCGCCCGATCGCGTAGGCGCCGTAGACGGCCTCCAGCACCGGAGGCAGCCGGTCGGCCCACCGATCCCGGTCCGGCACCTCGAACCGGATGCCGGCGTCCCGGATGCGTCGCTTCGCCCGCACGAGGCGCTGCGCCATCGCCGGCGCCGGGACGGCGAAGGCCGCCGCGATCGCCTTCGCCTCCACCCCGAGCACGGTCTGCAGCATCAGCGGCGTCCGCACGCCCGCGTCGATCGCCGGATGCGCGCACACGAAGAGCAGAGCGAGCAGCCGGTCGGGGAACGGATCCGACGGGTCCTCCGTCCGGGCGAGGTCCGCCTCCTCGAGCGGCGCCGCCGTGCGGGTCGCCGCGGAGCGCAGCACGTCGAGCGTCCGGCGCCGGCCCACCGTGAGGAGCCACCCCTCGGGCTGCTCCGGCACCCCGGTCCGCGGCCAGGTCTCGAGGGCCCGCTGGAACGCGAAGGACAGCGCGTCCTCCGCGAGGGCGAGGTCGCGGGTGGGCGCAGCGAGGGCGGCGACGAGGCGCCCGTAGGAGCGCCGCGCCGCCGCGGCCACCGCCTCGGCCGGCGTCATGCCGGCTGCCACGCCCCGTCGATGTAGCGCACGGCGCAGGGCCGCACCTCGACGGCGCCCCACGACACGCTCGGCGCGCGCCCGGCCCAGTCGAGCGCCGCGTCCAGGTCGGGCACGTCGACGACGAAGGTGCCGCCGAGCTGCTCCTTCGTGTCCGCGAACGGCCCGTCCTGGATCGCCAGCTCGCCGTCACGCAGCCGCACGGTCGTCGAGGCCGACGACGGCTGCAGCACCTCGGCGCTCCGCAGCACGCCGGCTGCGTCGAGCGAGTCGGCGTACGCGCGGAACGCCGCCATCCCGGCCTCGATCGCCTCGCGGCCGATCTCCTCCTCGCTCGCCTCGGGGTAGTGCAGCAGCAATGTGTAGCGCACGGGGTCCTCCTCGTTCCGGGGCCGGTGGATCCGACCCTCTCACCGGAAGGACGATCGAGCGCGTCCCGGATCGACACGTCGTCCGGAGGAGAAGTGGGGCCGACGACTGGTAGAGTCTCTGACCGGCCTCCGGGCCGCCAGCGCCAGGTCTCCGGCCGGCGCATTGGGGTATGGTGTAATTGGCAACACGGCTGATTCTGGTTCAGTTGTTCTTGGTTCGAGTCCAGGTACCCCAGCTCGATCGCCTCGTCTGACCCGCCTCCGCGGGTGCCGACCTGGCGCGTCCGCCGTCGATCGCGCAGGATCGACGCATGGCGTTCCTGCTCGCGGAGGACCTGCTGCTGCTCCTGCTCGATGACGAGCGCGGAACCGTTCGCGGCGTGTCGATCGATCTGCGCGTGCCCCTCGGGGCGGCCGTCCTCGCGCAGCTCGCGCTCGACGGGGCGGTGCGGATCGACGAACCTGCGTCGCGGTGGCATGCGGCGAGGGTCGCGGTCGCGAGCGGAGCGGTGTCCGACCCGGTGCTCGCCGACGCGCTGACGCTCGCCGCCGAGAAGCCGCGGGCGGTGGGCGACCTCGCGAATCGGATCGGGAAGGGGCTGCGCGACCGGCTCGCACAGCGTCTCGCCGACGAGGGCGTCCTCGAGCGGAGGGACGACGTCGTGCTCGGGCTCTTCCCGCGCACGCGCTGGCCGGCGGGGAACGCGGCGCACGAGTCCGAGGTGCGCGAGGCGCTGCGGGGCGCGCTGCTGGGCGATCGCACCCCGGACCCGAGGACCGCCGTGCTCGCCGGGATCCTGGGTGCACTCGACCGGATCCCGGCCGTCGTCGGGGTGCGCGGCGAGGAGGCGCGCGCAGCGAAGCGGCGGGCGAGCCGGATCGCCGACGGCGACTGGGCGTCGGAGGCGGTTCGCAGCGCCGTCCGGAGCGCGGCGGCCGCCACCACCGCGGCGATCGCCGCGAGCGCAGCGGCGACGTCCGTGGTCGGCTGACCGCGCCGGTGGTCGTCCCCGGATCGTCGGGGCTACTGCCGGGCCGGGAACGGCGCGAACGGCGCCACGGGACCGCCCTCGAACCTTGCGCGGACGTCGCCGTCCAGGTCGCCCAGGATCTCGCCGTGCACGGTGCCCGTGGCGAGGATCGAGGCGGACAGCTGGTCGCCGATGTGCGCCGAATGCGCCTCCAGCGCCGCGAGGTCCACGTACTCCTCGACGACCACCGCAGCGGACTCGTTCGAGTTCAGGAAGATCTCGTACCGCAGCGTGCCGATGTCCCGCTCCTGCACGATCGCCATGCACTGCCGGGAGAGCCGCTTGAACTCGTCCACCCGCCCTTCGTGGAAGGTGAAGTGCGCGATGCCGAGCAGTCCGCCCATCGATCCGTCCCTCCGCTCGGGAGCGACCGTACTCGGCCTCGAGGCGCGGGCACGGGCGCGGGATGCATGGGGGCGCCGTCCACGGCACACTGACCCCATGAGCGACGACCGACTGATGCTGCTCGACACCGCGGCGCTCTACTTCCGGGCGTTCCACGGCCTGCCGGAGACGATCACGGCGCCGGACGGCACGCCCGTGAACGCCGTGCGCGGCCTGCTCGACATGATCGCCCGGCTCGTCACGGAGTTCCGGCCCCGCTTCCTCGTGGCGTGCTGGGACGACGACTGGCGGCCGCAGTGGCGGGTCGACCTCGTGCCGAGCTACAAGGCCCACCGGGTCGCGGGCGCGCGTCCGGACGGCTCCGTCGTCGAGGTCGTGCCGCCCACCCTCACCGCGCAGATCCCGCTCATCGTCGACACCCTCACCGCGCTCGGCATCCCGGCCGTCGGCAAGGCCGGCTACGAGGCGGACGACGTGATCGGCACCCTCGCCGCGACCGCCGCAGGCCCCGTCGACGTCGTCACCGGGGACCGCGACCTCTTCCAGGTGATCGACGACGCCCGCGACGTCCGCGTGCTGTCGACGGTGCGCGGGATGAACAAGCTGGAGATCCTCACGGACGCCGTGCTCCGGGAGAAGTACGGGGTGTCGGCAGCGCAGTACGCCGACTACGCCGCCCTCCGCGGGGACGCGTCGGACGGGCTGCCGGGCGTCGGCGGCATCGGCGAGAAGACGGCCGCACGCCTGCTCGCCGAGTTCGGGGACCTCGACGCGCTGCTCGCCGCGGCCGCGGATCCGTCGGTCGCCCTGTCCGCGAGCATCCGGTCGAAGCTGCGCGAGGGGGCGGAGTACCTCGAGCGTGCCCGGCCCGTCGTCGCCGTCGCTCGCGACCTGGACCTGCCGCCCTTCGACGCCGAGATCGCGCTGCCCGACGGCGGCGCGGAGGAGCTCCTGCGGCTCGCCTCGACCTGGGGTCTCGGGGGCTCGGCGAACCGCGCCCTCGCGGCCGTCGGCAGCGCCTCGGCGGCCGCCGCATGACGGTCCTCGCGACCGGAGGGAAGCGCAGGTCAGCGCAGGATCTGCTGAGGACCACCACGAACTCCCGGCGTATGCTCCGGCTCGCAGAGGGGGTGATGGAGCCCCCCGGGTCGAAGGAGACATCATGGCGAAGGCCACGTCCCGTCCCACCAGCCGCAGCGGCAGCGCGTCGGTGATCCCGCAGGGGGCGCCGGGCGACAACGCCGTCCCGGCCGTCGCGCCGTTCGCCGATCCGGGTCCGCTCGGGCTCGCCGCGTTCGCGCTCACCACCTTCGTGCTGAGCTTCGCGAACGCCGGCATCATCCCGACCGCGGGCATCGCCGTGCTCGGCCTCGCCGCGTTCTACGGCGGTCTCGGCCAGATCATCGCGGGCATCTGGGAGTTCGCGAACAAGAACACGTTCGGCGCCACCGCGTTCTGCACGTACGGCGGCTTCTGGCTCGCGTTCTGGTACCTGGCGTCGACCGGCGGCGACAAGGCCGCCGGTCCCGGAGGCGTGGGCATCTTCCTCATCGCGTTCGGCATCTTCACGCTCTACATGACCGTCGCGGCCCTGCGGACGAACGGGGCGCTCATCGCGGTGTTCGCGTTCCTGACCCTCACGTTCCTCGCCCTCGGCTTCGGCGCTGCCGCGGAGGCGGAGGGGCTGACGCGCCTCGGCGGGTGGCTCGGGATCATCACCGCGCTGCTCGCCTGGTACACCTCGTTCGCGGGCGTGCTCAACAGCACGTACAAGCGCGTCGTCCTGCCCGTCTTCCCCCGCGCCTGACCTCCCGGAAGGAACCGCCGAATGACCGACACCGTCTCATCGACCCTCGACAACCTCTCGCACGAGGACCGCCGGTTCCCGCCCTCGTCCGAGTTCGCAGCCGCGGCGAACGTCACGGCGGAGGCCTACGCGGAGGCCGACGCGGACCGGCTCGCGTTCTGGGCGGACAAGGCCCGGCGGCTCACGTGGGCGGAGCCGTTCACGCAGGTGCTCGACTGGTCGAACGCACCGTTCGCGACGTGGTTCGCGGACGGGAAGCTGAACGTGGCGGTGAACTGCCTCGACCGGCACGTGGAGGCGGGGCTCGGTGACCGGGTGGCGTTCTTCTTCGAGGGCGAGCCGGGCGACACGCGCACGATCACGTATCGGCAGCTGACGGAGGAGGTCTGCCGCGCCGCCAACGCGCTCACCGATCTCGGCGTGCAGGCCGGCGATCGGGTCGCGATCTACATGCCGATGATCCCCGAGACGGTCGTGGCGATGCTGGCGTGCGCGCGGCTCGGCGCCCCCCACACGGTCGTGTTCGGCGGGTTCTCGGCCGAGGCGCTCGCGACGCGCATTCTCGACTGCGACGCCCACGTCGTGATCACCGCGGACGGCGGCTGGCGGCGCGGCGCCGTCGCGCCCCTGAAGCCGGCGGTGGACGACGCCCTGGCCCAGTGCCCCGACGTCTCCGCGGTGCTCGTGGTGCAGCGCACCGGCAACGAGGTCGCCTGGACCGAGGGCCGGGACCACTGGTGGCACGACACCGTGGCGAAGGCTCCGAGCACCCATCAGGCGCAGGCGTTCGAGGCGGAGCATCCGCTCTACGTGATGTACACCTCGGGCACGACGGGCAAGCCGAAGGGCATCCTGCACACCTCGGGCGGCTATCTGACGGGCTGCTCGTGGACCCAGTACGAGGTCTTCGACCTGAAGCCCGAGACGGACGTCTACTGGACGGCGGCCGACATCGGCTGGGTCACCGGCCACTCCTACATCGTCTACGGACCGCTGTCGAACGCGACGACGAGCGTGCTCTACGAGGGCACCCCCGACTTCCCCGACAAGGGCCGGTGGTGGTCGATCATCGAGAAGTACCAGGTCACGACCCTGTACTGCGCGCCCACGGCGATCCGCACCTTCATGAAGTGGGGCGCCGACATCCCGGCGCAGCACGACCTGTCGAGCCTGAAGCTGATCGGCAGCGTCGGGGAGCCGATCAACCCTGAGGCGTACGTCTGGTACCGCCGCACGATCGGCGGCGACCGCATCCCGGTCGTCGACACCTGGTGGCAGACCGAGACGGGGTCGGTCATGATCAGCCCCCTGCCGGGCGTGACCGCCGGCAAGCCGGGCGCCGCGATGACGCCCCTGCCGGGCGTCTCCGCCGACGTCGTCGACGACGCAGGGAACCCGGTGCCGAACGGGTCAGGCGGCTACCTGGTGCTCACCGAGCCCTGGCCGTCCATGCTCAGGACCATCTGGGGCGACGACGAGCGCTACAGGGACACCTACTGGTCACGATTCCCCGGCAAGTACTTCGCCGGTGACGGGGCGAAGAAGGACTCCGACGGCGACCTGTGGCTGCTCGGCCGGGTGGACGACGTCATGAACATCGCGGGTCACCGGCTGTCGACCACCGAGATCGAGTCGGCCCTCGTCGCGAACCCGAAGGTCGCCGAGGCGGCCGTCGTCGGGGCCACCGATGAGACGACCGGCCAGGCGGTCGTGGCGTTCGTCATCCTGCGCGGCGAGGCCGGCGACGGCGGGCCGGGCGTCGCCAAGGAGCTGCGCGAGTGGGTCGCCGATCAGATCGGCAAGATCGCCCGCCCGCGGCAGATCATGGTCGTCGCCGAGCTGCCGAAGACGCGGTCGGGCAAGATCATGCGCCGCCTGCTGCGGGACGTCGCCGAGAACCGGCCGGTCGGCGACGTGACGACGCTCGCGGACACGACGGTGATGGAGACCATCCGGGAGGGGATGGCGACCGCGCCGCAGGAGGACTGATCGGGTCGGCGCCGGGACCCGAGGGGGCTTCGGATCCCGGCACCGAGTGGACCGGCGGGAGCCGGGGTCAGCTCTGCGCGGCGTCGGGGATCCCGAGCCAGGCGAGCTGCATGTCGTGATCCGACCCCTGGTAGCGGGAGTCGAAGAGGCGGGTGCCGTTCGACTGCGTCGTGTAGCGCACCTCGTTGCGGTACCGCGAGGTCGTGATGCCGCCCTTGAGCATCACGTAGTCGATGCGGCTGGCGATGTGGAGGTGCGGCACGGCGGTCTTCGGGTAACCGTCGTCGACCGCGTCGGGGCCGTTCGTGAGGTTGTCGGTCGCCCAGCGGATGTCGCCGCGGTCGAGGGTCGCGGCGGCGTCGGTGTAGCCGTCGGCGAGCATCTGCAGCCCCGCCGCGTCCGAGTCCGTGACCTCGTTGCCGTTGAAGTCGCCGGTGGCGATGATCGGCAGCGGACCCACACCGGCGTCGCTGCCGAGGGAGGCCGCCAGCGTGTCGAGCCAGGCGGCGAGCTTCGCGCCCTCGTTGCGGCGCACGGTCGAGACGTCCGGGTCCTCCTTCGTCCCGCCCGCCGGCATGTGGATCGACGACACGAGGAAGCGCCGCGCGCTCGCGTCCTTGGTCTGGAACTCGGCCCAGACGCCGGCTTCATCGGTGTAGGACGCGGGCCATTGGGAGCCCACGATCGCTCGTGGCGAGATGAAGCCGGAGTCGAGCAGGTCGACCTTGTCCGGGCGGAAGAAGATCGAGGAGTCGACGTAGTTGGTCGGGTTGCCCGCGGCGGCCTGCTGGTACACGTAGGCGTTGGCGTCGGGGCGCACGTTCGTGTAGGGCGTGGCTGCGGAGGCGAGCTTCGACTGGACCGTCTGGTACTGCTCGGTGCAGTCGTAGAGGCCGGCCGACATGTGGCTCGGGCTGTTGCGGCACGCCGGGTCCACCCGCGAGGTGCCGAGCTCCTGGAAGCCGATCACGTCGGGCTTCAGGTTCTCGACGTTCGCAACGACTTTGGGCAGCCGCGCCGTCCACTGGTTCGCCCTCGAGAAGCCCGCGCTCGCCGAGATGCTCTGGGCGTTCCACGAGGCGACGGTGACGGGAGAGGTGTCCCTGCCGGGGTTCCCGGCGCCCGCCAAGGTCCAGGGACCGACGTCGGAGAGGCGGAACTTCGTCGTGCCGTCGAAGTTCCACTCCATCCGAGGCGTCGACGCCGTCGAGTTCGTCTGGACGACCCGGACGAAGACCGGGTTGCCGGTACCCGCGCCGAGTACGCCCCGCAGGTTCGCGGGCAGGGTGACGATCCAGCTCGAGAGCGCGGCGGGATGCCAGGCGGTGGCGTAGTGGTGGGTCTTGGTCTGACTGTCGGAGCCGACGTAGACGGCGATCGAACGCGCGCGGCCGCCGCCGGTCCAGGAGACCTTGATCTGGTTCGGGCCGGCGGGAACCGCCTTCACCGAGGTGAGCGAGGTGGGGGCGTACTCGGACGGCGTCGCGGTGACGCGGTTCGAGGCCGCGCCGACGCCGTCCGCCGTGACGCGCACGGAGTAGGAGGTCCGGTTCGCGACGCCGCTGATGCGGATCGTCGTGGCCGTCGTGTGCAGCACCTTGGCGGTCGACGTCCCGGCGCCCCAGTGCACGGTGTAGCCGCTCGCGCCTGCGACCGTGCCCCACGCGGCGGTGACCTGGCGGTCGCCGCCCATGACCCGGATCGGCATCCCAGCGGTCGTCGCCTGCGCGGGCACGGGGGCGAGGAGCGCGCCGGCGGTGAGCAGCGCAGCGCCGAACACAGCGGCGCGCGCCGAGCGGGCACGGAGCAAGGACGTCAAGCGCATGCGGATTCCCCCCAGAGCGGATGCGGCTGACATCCACCCTAGGCGTGGCGCGGTCGGACGGCCGCCCCCAGAAGGCGGGGAGATCAGGCCTTCCGCGTGCGCTCGGCGCGTCGGCGGTCAGCCCGTGGGGCCGAACCGCTCCGTGCGGATCCGCTCGGGCGCGTGCCCGAGGCGCAGCAGGCCGTCGGCGATCGCCTCGACGAATCCCGTCGGACCGCAGACGTAGATCGTCGGCTGCTGCTCCGGGGACAGGGCCAGCGTCGCGAGCTCGGCGGCCCCGATGCGGCCGACGGGGAGGCCGTCGGGGGCGCGGCGGGAGTAGCGGACGTCCACCCGGAGTCCGGGACCGACGAGCCGGACGAGCTCGTCCCGGTAGTAGCGCCGATCCGGGTCCTGCACCCCGTACAGCAGCCGGAACGGCGCCGTGCTTCCTACTGCCGCGTGGGTGCGGATCATCCCCATGAGCGGCACGATGCCCGAGCCGCCGGCGACCAGCTGCACGGGCTCCTCCTGCTCGCGCCGCCAGACGAACCAGCCGCCGATCGGCCCCCGGATCTCGAGCGGATCACCGATCCCCACGTCCTCGACGAGGTACGGGGACACCTCGCCGTCCTCGAACCGCTCCACCGTCACCTCGACGGGCCGTGCTCCGGTCGCGGACGCGAGCGAGTAGGAGCGCTGCGCCGTGTAGCCGTCCTCCGCGGTCAGCCGGATGTCGATGTGCTGCCCGGCGACCGTCGATCCGAGCTCCGGGGCGTCCAGCACGAGGGTGCGTGCGGTCGGCGTCTCGGGGCGGATCGCGGCCACCTGCGCCGCGACCCAGCGGTTCGGGTCAGCGATAGCGCTCCTCCAGCCAGGGGTCCCCGTGCATGTGGTACCCGAGGCTCTCCCAGAAGCCGGCGCGGTCGTGCTCCATCAGCGTGAGGGAGTTCACCCACTTCGCGCTCTTCCAGAAGTAGAGGTGCGGCACGAGCAGGCGAGCGGGGCCGCCGTGCTCCGGCCGGAGCGGCTCGCCGTCGAACTCGAACGCGACCCACGCCTTGCCGCCGCGGAGGTCCTCCATCGGCAGGTTGGTGGAGTAGCCGCCGTAGCAGCCGGCCATCACGTACGGCGCGTCGGCGCCGACCGAGTCGAGGAACTTGTCGACGGAGACGCCGCGCCACGAGGTGCCGAACTTCGACCAGCTCGTCACGCAGTGGATGTCGGTGCTGATCGTCTCGGGACCGAGCGCCATCATGTCGGCCCACGACCACTCGCGGGACTCGCCGCTCGTCGTGGTGAGACTGAAGCGCCAGTCGTCCTCGCGGATCCGCGGGGTGATGCCGGCGGAGAGGACGGGGAACCCGTGCTCCTCGTACTGACCGGGCGGGAGCGCCGGGTTGGTGCTGCGACGCCTGCCGCGGAAGCCGGGTGAGAAGACGGCCATGCGGGCCTCCTAGATCCGTTGCGTCCATCGTGGCACGGACGGCGGCGCGGCGGCCTCCGTCGATCGACTCGGTCTCCCGATCACGGGGGAGGGGTTCGCACCGCGCCTTCCGGCCGCTGTGTCAGGCTGGGGCGATGACCGCGGTGAACATCGGTGTGCCCCGCCGGGCACCGCGCCCGGACACGTCCGGCCGTCCCACCGACCCGCACCTGCTCGACCGCTTCGGCCGCGTCGCCACCGACCTGCGCGTCTCCGTCACCGAGAAGTGCTCCCTCCGCTGCACCTACTGCATGCCGGAGGAGGGCCTCCCCGCGATCCCGCGGACGCTGCTGCTCACGCCCGCGGAGATCGGCCGGCTCGTCGGCATCGCCGCGCGCGACCTCGGCGTGAGGGAGGTGCGGTTCACCGGCGGGGAGCCGCTGCTCCGTGCCGACCTGGCCGAGATCCTCGCCGCGACGCGGGACGCCGCCCCAGGGCTGCCGATGGCGCTCACCACGAACGGCGTCGGCCTCGACAAGCGCCTGCCCGCCCTGCTCGCCGCCGGCCTCGGCCGCGTGAACATCTCCCTCGACACCGTGGACCGCGAGCACTTCGCCCGCCTCACGCGGCGCGACCGCCTGCCGGCGGTCCTCGCGGGCATCGAGGCGGCGCGCGCCGCCGGCCTCACCCCCCTCAAGGTCAACGCCGTGCTGATGCGCGAGACCCTCGACGATGCGCCCGACCTGCTCGCCTGGGCGCTCGACGCCGGGGTGCAGCTGCGGTTCATCGAGCAGATGCCGCTCGACGCGGACGGCGTCTGGAGCCGCGAGACGCTCGTGGACGCCGCCGAGCTGCTCGCCGTGCTCGGCCGCCGCTTCGAGCTTCTGCCGGTGGGGCGCGACGACCCGCACGCCCCGGCCGAGGAATGGCGGGTGCGGACGCGCGGCACGACGGCACCGGCGACGGCGACCGTCGGGCTCATCGCGTCCGTCACCCGGTCGTTCTGCGTCGAGTGCGACCGCACCCGCCTCACCGCCGAGGGTTCCGTGCGGTCCTGCCTCTTCAGCGACGACGAGACGGCGCTCGCGCCCCTGCTGCGCGGCGGTGCCGACGACGCGGCCATCGCGGATGCGTGGCGTACGGCGATGTGGGGCAAGCAGGCCGGGCACGGCATGGACGAGGCGGGTTTCCTCCGTCCGATCCGGAGCATGGGGGCCATCGGTGGCTGAGCCGGTCGCGGTCACCGTGCGGTACTTCGCGGCGGCGGCCGAGGCGGCGGGACGCCAGGAGGAGGTGCTCGAGGTCGAGCCGACCGCGGGCGCGCTGCGGGCGCTGCTCGCCGAGCGCTACGGCGCCCCGATGCGGCGGGTGCTCGACGTCGGATCGCTGCTCGTCGACGGGGTCGTGACGCGGGATCCGCAGCGGCCCGTCCGGCGATCGGTCGACGTGCTGCCGCCGTTCGCGGGCGGATAGTCGCGGTGCGCACCTTCCACGATCTCGTCGCCGAGGCCGGGACGGCCGACATGACGGGCTGGGACTTCGGGTGGCTCGAGGGCCGGGCGACGGAGGAGCGACCGCCGTGGGGCTACGCGCACCTGCTCGCCGAGCGGCTCGCGCACGCGGCATCGGCGCTGGACCTCGACACCGGCGGCGGCGAGGTCGTCGCATCCGCGGCGGTGCTGCCGAAGCGGATGGTCGTCTCCGAGGGGTGGCCGCCGAACGCGGCGCAGGCGCGCGCGACGCTCGGCCCGCGCGGTGTCGAGGTGGTCGAGACCCCGCAAGGCGCCCCGCTGCCCTTCGCGGACCGTTCCTTCGAGCTCGTGACGTCACGCCATCCGGTGCGGCCCGACTGGCCGGAGATCGCGCGGGTGCTGCAGCCCGGCGGTACCTACTTCGCCCAGCACGTGGGGCCCGCCTCCGCGTTCGAGCTCATCGAGTTCTTCCTCGGCCCGCTGCCCGAGCAGCGGAACGGCAGGGATCCGCAGCGTGAGGTCGCCGAGGCGGAGGGCGCCGGACTGACCGTCACCGAGGTGCGCACGGCGCGCTGCCGCATGGAGCTCTTCGACATCGGCGCCGTCGTCTGGATCCTCCGCAGATGCGTCTGGTGGGTGCCGGACTTCACTGTGGACCGGTACCGCGACCGGCTCCGCGAGCTCGACGAGCTGCTGCGCCGGAACGGGCCGTTCGTGGCGCATTCGTCGCGCCACCTGATCGAGGCGCGGCGCTAGAGCCCGACCCACTCCGAGGTGCCCTCGGGGAAGTGCTGGCGCTTCCAGATCGGCACCTCCGCCTTGATCGCGTCGACCAGGTCGCCGCACGCCTGGAAGGCCTCCGCGCGGTGCGGGGCTGCGACGGCGGCGACGAGCGCGACGTCGCCGATCGTGAGCGCGCCGATCCGGTGCGCCGCCGCGACGGCGAGGCCGGTGCGCTCCGCGATGCGGATGCAGACGTCAGCGAGGAACCGCTCGGCGTCGGGATGCGCCGAGTAGTCCAGGCCCGCGACGTCCCGTCCGCCGTCGTGGTCGCGGATGATCCCGCGGAACGTCACGAGCGCGCCGTCCCGGTCGCTCAGCACGGCCGCCTCGACGGCGGCGGCGTCGAGCACCGCATCCGTGACGACGGCGACCGCCACCCGCCCGCTCACCGGTCCTCCTCGCGGTGCGTCGTGGACTGGTGGGCGCCGTGCTCGTGATCCGCGTGGCCGCGCACCTGCTGCAGCAGGTGGGGGAGCAGGTCGGCGAGCACGGCGAGCGCGTCGTCGACGCCCCCGGGCGAGCCGGGCAGGTTGACGACGACGGTGCCGTCCGCGATGCCGGCCAGCCCGCGGCCGAGCGCGGCCGTCGGCGTACCGGCGCGCGCCCGGATCGCCTCGGCGACCCCCG
>NZ_JAODBE010000125.1 GCF_025463795.1 Amnibacterium sp. | reverse complement strand
CGCGCGAGCAGCCCCTCCGCGACGCCGAGCCCGGCGACCAGATCGGGCGGCCCCTCGACGAGCGCCGGTACCGCCGGCGGCGGGGGGACGGGCGCGAGGGCCGGCTCCACCGCGGCCAGGATCCGGTGCAGCTCCGCCGGCTCGAGCGCGCGGTCGACCGCCAGCGCGGCGAGCGACGCCGGGTCCGTGCCCGCGACGAGCGCGGTGACGATGCGCTCGGCGGTCGGCAGCAGGTCGCGGAGCACGGCGAGCGGGGGATCGACGCCGATCTGCAGGGTCGAGGGCGAACGCCAGACGAGGGCCGCGGCGGGGTCGATTCGGAGCACGGCCGGGATGATGCGCCGAGGCGCGGTCGGTGTGCGGCCGTTGTCCACAGCCCTCAGACCGGCGGCGGGGGCTCCTCGCCGCGCAGCAGGTCCTCGATCTCGCGGTCGACGTCGTCCGGCGGATCGCCGCCGCCGGTCAGCCGGGCGACGATGCGGTCCGGGTCGTCGATGTCCGCCGCCGTCGGCAGCAGGTCGGGGTGGGACCAGAGCGAGTCGCGCGCCTCCACGCCCACCGCGTCCGTGATGCGTCGCCACATGGCGGCCGCCTCCCGGAGCCGCCGCGGCCGCAGCTCGAGGCCCACCAGGGTCGCGAACGCCTGCTCGCCGGGGCCGCCGGTCGCGCGCCTGCGCCGGACGGTCTCGGCGACGGCGTCCGCCCGAGGCAGCCGTTTCGTGGCCTCGGCGGTGACGACGTCGACCCAGCCCTCCACGAGCGCGAGCACCGTCTCGAGCCGACCGAGCGCCGCGAGCTGCCCCTCCGTCTTCGGCGGGATGAGCTCGCCGTTCGAGAACGCCTCCCGCAGCCGCTCGGTGTCGGTGGGATCGAAGTCCGCGGCGAAGGACTGCACCTGGTCGAGGTCGATCGACAGGTCCTGCGAGAAGTCGCCGATCGCGCTCGTCAGGTTGAGCCGCAGCCAGCGGGCGTGCCGGAAGAGGCGGGCGTGGGCGAGCTCGCGGACGGCGAGGTAGAGGGTGACCTCCTGCGCGTCGATGTCGAGGCCCGCGGCGAAATCGGCGACGTTCTGCGGCAGGAGCGCGGCCTGGCCGTCGGGCAGCAGGGGCACGCCCACGTCGCCGCCCGAGACCACCTCGCTCGCGAGGCCGCCGACCACCGCGCCGAGCTGCGCTGCGAAGATCGTGCCGCAGACGCTGCGGAGCACGCGGCCGGCGTCGGGGATCGCGCCGGCGATGTCGCCGGGCAGCTGCTCGCTGAACACCCGCGTGAGGGAGTCCGCGATCCGCAGCGCGACGGGCTCGGCGAGCTGGCTCCAGAAGGGCATGGTCGAGCGGATCCACTGCGTGCGGGTGAGCGCCTTCGGCTGCTCGGGGAGGGCCCCGAAGCTGCTCGACTCGTCGAGCCAGAGCCCGGCGACGGTGAATGCGCGGTCCACGCCGGCGGCCTGCGCGTCGGTCGGGGTCGTGGAGCCGGCGCCCGCGGCCGCGACCGCCTGCTCGGTGGAGATGGACCAGTCGATGGTGCCGTCCGCATGCTGGACGGCGTCGCGCAGCCGCGCCATCAGCTGCTCGAGCCCGGCCGCGCCGCCCGGGAGGCCCATCGCCTTCGCCAGCTCGGCCGCGTCGGGCTGTCCGCCCTCCGCGAGCATCCGTCGCAGGATCTCCTGGAGATCCGGCTCTCGGCCTTCGTCCGGCTCATCGGCCATGCACGTACGCTAGCGCGCGCACTCGCGGGCGTCGGCCCCGAGGCGTCGGAGGGCGAGGGATGCGCGTGCGCGGGAGGCCGGTTCCGTGGCGGGCCGTCCTGCCGGTGGTCGCCCTCGTGCTCGTGCTGCTCACGGCGCTGCTGCCCGCGCCCTACGTGATCGAGTCGCCGGGACCGGTGACGAACACGCTCGGCACGACCGAGATCGACGGCACCGCGACGCCGGTGATCGAGATCCCCGGCACGCGCACGTATCCGACGTCCGGGGCGCTCGACCTGCTCACCGTGAGCGTCATCGGCTCGCCCGTCGCGACCCCGTCCTGGCTGACGCTCGCGGCCACGTGGTTCGACCCGGCGCAGTCCGTGACGCCCATCGACGAGCTGTACCCGCCAGGGCTCACCCGGCAGCAGTCCGACCAGCAGGGCACGGCGGAGATGACCGGCTCGCAGCAGAGCGCGGTCGCGGCGGCCCTGACGAGGCTCGGCTACCCGGTCACCGGCACGGTGACGGTGCGGTCGGTCGGCGCGAGGACCGCCGCCGCGGGTGTCGTGCGCACGGGCGACGTGGTCCGCTCCTTCGCGGGGCGCACGCCCGTCGACAGCTGCGCACTGCAGGACCTCGTGCTCGCGCACGGCGCCACGCCCGCTCCGATCGTGCTCCAGCGCGCAGGCAGCACCCGCACCGCGACCGTCGCGCCACGGTCCACGGACCTCGGCGGCGGCCAGCGGCGGCCGCTGCTCGGCATCACGACCTCGTCGACCTACCGCTTCCCGTTCTCGGTGAAGCTGCGCCTCGCGAATGTGGACGGGCCGTCCGCGGGGATGATGTTCGCGCTCGGCATCATCGACGAGCTCACGCCGGGCTCGCTCACCGGAGGTGCGCACGTGGCCGGCACCGGCACGATCTGCGGAGACGGCGCTGTCGGCCCGATCGGCGGGATCGTGCAGAAGATGGCGGGTGCGCGCAGGGCGGGAGCGACCGTCTTCCTCGCCCCGGCGAGCAACTGCGACGAAGTCGTCGGCCACATCCCCGGCGGTCTCCGCGTGTTCTCGGTGAAGCGGCTCGCGGACGCCTTGGCGGTGCTGAAGACCGTCGCCGCGCGTCGCTCGACGACGCGCCTGCCGACGTGCCCCACGCAGGTAGGCTCCTGATGGTGACGACGCCTGCAGCAGCGCCGGCACGACGTCGCCGGGCCGCTCTCGCGATCACCCTGGGCATCGTGGTGGTCCTCCTCATCGGGTTCTTCCTGTTCGCAGGTCTCTACGCCGACGTGCTCTGGTACGACCAGCTCGGCTACCTCCGGGTGCTGCTGACCGAGTGGCTGACCATCGCCACCCTGTTCGTCCTCGGCTTCCTCGGCATGGCCGTGCCCGTGTTCCTGACGATCCAGCTGGCCTACCGCCTGCGCCCCGTCTACGCGAAGCTGACGGCGCAGCTCGACCGCTACCAGCAGGTCATCGAGCCGCTCCGGCGCCTCGTGATGATCGGCGTGCCGGCCGTGATCGGCCTCTTCGCCGCGGTCTCGATCGCGACGCGCTGGCAGCCCGTGCTGCTCGCCCTCCACGGCGGATCGACGGGGAAGAAGGATCCGCAGTTCGGGATCGACACCGGCTTCTACCTGTTCCAGCTGCCCGCCCTGCACGGCCTCGTCGGGTTCATCTCCGCGGTGCTCGTGGTCTGCGTGCTCGCCGCGATCGCCACCGCCTACCTGTACGGCGCGATCCGCATCGCGGGCCGCGAGGTGCGGGTCTCGCGCGCCGCCCGGGTGCAGGTCGCCATCACCTTCGCGGTGTTCCTCGTCGTGCAGGCCGTCAGCCTGTTCCTCGACCAGTTCATCACCCTCTACGACACGAGCACCGGCAACCTCATCACCGGTGCGGCTTACGCGGACGCGAACGCGGTCATCCCCGGCCGCCTGATCCTCGCGGTCATCGCGCTGCTCGTCGCCGTGCTGTTCGTCGTGACCGCGTTCGTCGGCCGCTGGCGGCTGCCGCTCATCGGCACCGGCCTGCTCGTGCTGGCCGCCGTCATCGTCGGCTCGATCTTCCCGTGGGCCATGTGGAACCTCTACGTGAACCCGAGCGAGGGGAGCGTGGAGAAGCCCTTCATCCAGCGGAACATCGACGCGACCCAGGCCGCGTACGGCGTCGGCCGGCAGGACGTCCAGCAGATCCCCTACAACGCGAAGACGACCGCGCAGGCCGGGGCGCTGAAGACGGATGCGGAGACGACCGCCAGCATCCGCATCCTCGACCCGAACGTGGTCTCGCCGGCGTTCGGCCAGTTCCAGAAGTTCAAGCAGTACTACGAGTTCGCCGCCGACCTCGACGTCGACCGCTACACGATCAACGGGAAGAACCAGGACGCCGTCGTCGCCGTGCGCGAGCTGAACCAGGACGGGCTCGGCACCAACCGCACCGACTTCAACGACGCCTTCGTCTACACGCACGGCTACGGATTCGTCGCCGCCTACGGCAACCAGCGCTCCGGTGACGGCACGCCCGTGTTCTTCGAGTCCGACATCCCCGAGACCGGCTCCCTCGGCACCTTCCAGCCGCGGATCTACTTCGGGGAGAACTCGCCCGCGTACTCGATCGTGGGTGCACCGAAGGGCACGAAGCCGCTCGAGCTCGACTACGCGACCGGCAACGGGTCGGCGAGCGGGCAGCAGTCGACGACGTTCTCGGCGAAGGGCGGCCCGTCCGTCGGCTCGTTCTTCAACAAGCTCATCTACGCGCTGAAGTTCCAGTCGGATCAGATCCTGCTGTCGAGCGCCGTGAACTCGCAGTCGCAGATCCTGTACGACCGCGACCCGGCCTCCAGGGTCCAGAAGGCCGCCCCGTACCTGACGCTCGACCGCGACCCGTACCCGGCCGTCGTGAAGGGCCGCGTCGTGTGGATCGTCGACGGGTACACCACGTCGTCGAGCTACCCGTACTCCCAGCAGCAGAGCCTCGAGGCGGCGCTCTCGAACTCGACCGACAGCCAGACCCCGTACGCGACGGACCAGATCAACTACATCCGCAACTCGGTCAAGGCCACGGTCGACGCGTACAGCGGCAAGGTGACCCTGTACGCGTGGGACGAGCAGGACCCCGTGCTGAAGGCCTGGCAGCAGGTGTTCCCGGCGACGGTGGAACCCATGTCGAGCATGACCTCGGAACTCATGGCGCACGTGCGCTACCCGGAGGACCTCTTCCAGGTGCAGCGCTACATCCTCGGCCGGTACCACGTGAGCACGCCGACGTCGTGGTACCAGACGGAGAACTCGTGGCGGCCGCCGTCGGAGCCGACCGGCTCCGCGTCGAACAACCTGCAGCCGCCGTACTACCTGACGCTGCAGATGCCGGGGCAGACGACCCCGACCTTCACGCTGTACTCCACCTACATCCCGGGGCAGACCACCGGGACGTCGAGCAGCAACATCACCGGGTACCTCGCGGTGGACTCGGACGCCGGGACGTCGCCGGGGACGAAACGCAGCGACTACGGCAAGCTCCGGCTGCTGACGCTGCCGAGCAACACGACCGTGCAGGGCCCGGGTCAGGAGCAGACGCTGTTCAACGCGGCCGCGCAGACCTACATCTCCCTCCTCGAGCGCGGCAGCACGAAGGTGACCCGAGGCAACCTGCTGACGTTGCCGGTCGGCGGGGGCCTGCTGTACGTGCAGCCGGTCTACGTGGCCTCGAACTCGGAGACCTCCTACCCGGTGCTGCAGAAGGTGCTCGCGGGCTTCGGCACCAAGGTGGCGTTCGAGAACACCCTCGACGACGCCCTGAACTCGCTGTTCGGCGGGAACTCCGGCGCGAACGCGGGTGACAGCGGCGTCTCGACGGGCGGCTCGGGCACCGGTTCGGGCGGGACGGGTTCGACGGGCACCGGATCGACCGGCACCGGCACCGGCACCGGTACCGGCACCACGAACAACAAGGCTCTCCAGCAGGCGCTCGCGGACGCCCAGCAGGCGCTGAAGGATCGCCAGGCCGCCTACGCGAAGAACGATCTGGTGGCGGCGGCGCAGGCCGATGCGAAGCTCCAGGCCGCTCTCGAGAAGGCGATCGCCGCCGGCGGCTGAGCGAGCCGGCCGGGGCTCGAGCGGCGGGCGGTCGCGCCGAGCCTCCCACTCGCGTGGTAACCTGGTGGTGCATCGCGGGGTGGAGCAGTTCGGTAGCTCGCTGGGCTCATAACCCAGAGGTCGTAGGTTCAAATCCTGCCCCCGCAACCAACGACGAAGGCCCCCGCCGCCAGGTGGGGGCCTTCGTCGTTGGTGGGGTGGGCGGACGCGGCCCTGCTCGGGTAGGTGGGCCCACGCCCGCGAGGGGCCCCGGGCGGCGCGCAGCGGCGCTCGTCGGAGCGGGGATGTGGAGGCGCGTCGCTCCGCGTGACGCACATGCGGGCGTGCGACGGTGACGCGACCGGCCGACCGTGCCGCCCTCGGAGGGACCATGACCGCCACCAGCACGCCGCGCACCCGCCGGCGTCCGTACTCCGCCCAGTCCGGCACGCGCCGACGGGAGATCCTGGCGCACAAGGACGCCCATCATCCGGCCGTGGTCGCCCTCGCGGCTCGGCACGCCGCCGAGGTGCAGCTTCGGGTCGCGGACGCGATCACCGCGTTCGCGGGCTCGATGCGGTTCGTCTACATCCACATCGTGCTGTTCGCCGCGTGGATGCTGCTCTTCGAACGGAGCCCCTGGCCGACGCTGACGCTCGTCGTGTCGCTCGAGGCGATCTTCCTGTCGACCTTCGTGATGATCGGCCAGAACCGGCAGTCCGCCTTCCAGCAGACGAAGGCCGACCACGAGTTCACGGTGCAGGAGAAGGAGCTCGACGAGAACACCGTGCTCACCCGCGAGATCCATCGGCTCACCGTCGAGCTGCACCAGATGCAGAAG
>NZ_JAODBE010000118.1 GCF_025463795.1 Amnibacterium sp. | reverse complement strand
CGGCTCGGCGGCGCGGCCGGCGGCGGCCTCGTGGACCGTGTCGTGCAGCGGCCGGGACGGCGCGATCGTGGCGCCCGCGATCTGCGCGAGTGCGCTCTTCATGTCGTCCGTGATGGCGTGCGTGGCGGACGTCCGCTGCGCGGGCGCCTGCGCGCCGTTGCCGCCGCCGCCACGGCGCCGGCGGCCCTGCTCCTGCTGCTTGGGCTCCGGACCGGCCGGGGTCTCGGTGACCGACTCCGCGAGTCCGACACCGAGACGCTTGCGGGTCATCTGCACGAGCCCCAGCGAGGTGACCTCGGCGACCTGGTGCTTGGTGCGGTCGCGGCTCAGGCACTCGACGAGGCGGCGGAGCACCAGGTCGCGGTTGCTCTCGAGCACCATGTCGATGAAGTCGATGACGATGATGCCGCCGATGTCGCGCAGCCGGAGCTGGCGCACGATCTCCTCCGCGGCCTCCAGGTTGTTCTTGGTGACCGTCTCCTCGAGGTTGCCGCCGGATCCGACGAACTTGCCGGTGTTGACGTCGATGACGGTCATCGCCTCGGTGCGGTCGATCACGAGCGAGCCGCCGGAGGGCAGCCACACCTTGCGGTCGAGCGCCTTCTCGATCTGCTCGTGCACCCGGTGAGCGGTGAAGACGTCGGTGTCGCCGTCCCAGGGCTCGACCCGGTCGAGCAGGTCGGGCGCGACCTGCTTCAGGTAGCGCTCGATCGTGGCCCGGGCGTCGTCGCCCTCGATCACGAGCTTCGAGAAGTCCTCGTTGAAGACGTCGCGGACGATCTTCACGAGCAGGTCCGGCTCGCCGTGGAGCAGCGTCGGCGCGCTCGACGTCTCGACGAGGTGCTGGATCTCCGCCCACTGGTTCGCAAGGCGCTGCACGTCGACGGTGAGCTGCTCCTCCGTCGCACCCTCCGCAGCCGTGCGCACGATGACGCCGGCGGAGTCGGGCAGGGCGTCCTTGAGGATCCGCTTGAGCCGGGCCCGCTCGGTGTCGGGCAGCTTCCGGCTGATCCCGTTCATCGAGCCGTTCGGCACGTAGACGAGGTAGCGGCCGGGCAGCGAGATCGCGCTGGTCAGCCGGGCGCCCTTGTGGCCGATCGGGTCCTTCGTCACCTGCACGAGCACGGTGTCGCCGGACTTCAGGGCGAGCTCGATGCGCCGAGCCTGGTTGCCCTTCTCCCCGAGCCGGTCGCCGGCGGCGTCCCAGTCGACCTCGCCGGAGTACAGCACGGCGTTGCGGCCTCGTCCGATGTCCACGAACGCCGCCTCCATGCTCGGCAGCACGTTCTGCACCCGACCGAGATAGACGTTGCCGATCAGGGAGACGTTCTGCGACTTCGCCACGTAATGCTCGGCGAGGATGCCGTCCTCGAGCACACCGATCTCTATGCGGTCGCCCGCGTTGCGGACGATCATGCGGCGATCGACCGCCTCGCGGCGGGCGAGGAACTCGGCCTCGGTGACGACGGTGCGGCGGCGCCCCGCGTCGCGGCCGTCGCGGCGGCGCTGGCGCTTCGCCTCGAGCCGGGTGGAGCCCTTGAGCTTCTGCGGCTCGGTGATGAGCTCCTTGACCGGCCGGGCCTTCGGCACGACCTCGGTGACGGCGCCCTCGGTGGCCGGCTGCTGGCCGCCGGAGCGGCGGCGGGTCCTGCGACGGGAGCGGCGCGATGCGGCGGAGTCCGCGTCGTCGTCCGCGCTCTCCTCCTCCTCCTCGTCGTCGTCCTCCACGAGGTCCGGCGCCGATCCGGGCGCGGGCTCAGGCAGCGCGGGCGGGGCCTGGAACAGCACGGCCAGCGGCGGCCGGCGCGCGGCGGCCTGCTCCACGCGCGGCTCCTCCGAGGCGGCGTCGGGGACCGCCTCGCCCGGGCTCACGGTCTGCGGCTCCGTCACCGGGCCGTCCGCCGCGGGCTCTGGATCGGGCGCGACGTGCTCGTCCGCGCCCTCCGGGTCCGCGGCGGGAGCCGGTGCCGCGGAGACCGCGCTGCTCGCTCGCCGGGGCGCCGAGCGGCGTCGCCGCTTCGGCGCGTCCTCGGTCGTCTCGATCGTGGTCTCGTCGACCTTGCCGTCGTTCTCGTACTCCACCATCGCTGGTGCACTCCTCACGCGGAGCCGGCGACGCTTCCTCGGAAGCGCGCCCTCCGTGCTCCTCAGGCCGATCCCGTCGGCGAGCGCGTGCGCCGCGCCGATCGGGATCGACGCAAATCCTTGAACGTCCGCACACCCGCTCTCGGGTGCACGCGGCGGGACAAGCGCCGTCCCAGGTCCCCCCGGGCTCGGCCCGCTCGGTGCGGACCTGTCGAAGCATTCGGCCGCCGGTGCGGGTGCACAGCGACCTGAAGGCATTATCGCACGCCTCGCTCCGGAGCGTCCGCCCCCGGTGTGGGTGCATGCCGGTGCGATACTGCCGGGCGTGAACGAGCAGGACGCGAGACGACCGGTCGCGCTGGCGATCCTCTTGATCCTGGGCGGCCTGCTCGGGCTGCTCGCCGCGTTCGAGCTCACGCTGGACAAGTTCCAGGTGCTGGAGAACCCGAACGCGCACCTCAGCTGCAACTTCAGCGTGCTCGTGCAGTGCGGGGCGAACCTGAACTCCCCCGAGGGCAGCGTCTTCGGGTTCCCGAATCCGCTGATCGGGCTGATCTGCTTCCCCGCGCCGATCATCATGGGCGTGGCCACGCTGGCCGGCGCACGGTTCCCGCGCTGGTTCTGGTCCCTGTTCAATCTCGGCCTGCTCGCGGCGCTGGCCTTCGTCGTCTGGCTGATCGGCGTGAGCATCTTCCACCTGGGCACGCTCTGCCCCTGGTGCATGCTCGTGTGGACCGTCGTGATCCCGATGTTCCTCGCGACGACGCTGTACAACCTGGGCGAGGGCAACCTGCCCGCGGGCCGCGGTGTGCGCCGCGCGGGCGCCGCGCTCTACGGCTGGACGCCGCTCATCAGCCTGCTCGCCTACGTGGCCGTCGCGGTCGTCGCGCAGCTGCGCCTGGACGTGCTCGCCCAGATCTGACCCGGCGCCCCAGCAGGACGAAAGCGCCTGCTCGTCGTGCGGATCCGATCTGATCCTGCGGTCGCGGCTCCCGCGCCCGAGGTCAGCGGAACCAGAGGGCGAGCTCGCGGGCGGCGGACTCGGGCGAGTCGCTGCCGTGCACGAGGTTCTGCTGCACCTTCGCGCCCCAGTCCCGGCCGAGGTCGCCGCGGATCGTCCCGGGCGCGGCGGTCGTCGGGTCCGTCGTGCCGGCGAGCGACCGGAAGCCCTCGATGACGCGCTCCCCGGCGATGCGGATCGCGACGATCGGCCCGGACTCCATGAACTCGACGAGCGGTTCGTAGAACGGCTTGCCCTCGTGCTCCGCGTAGTGCTGCGCGAGCAGGGCCCGGTCGGCCTCGACCATCCGGATGTCGGTGAGGGCGTAGCCCTTCGCCTCGATGCGGCGCAGGATCTCGCCGGTCAGATTGCGTGCGACACCATCCGGCTTGATGAGGACGAGCGTCTCTTCGATGCCACTGGTCATGGGTTCTCCGTTCCGTTGTCGGCCGCACGGGCGGCCGCCTGATTGTTTCGGTCGATCCGTGCGGCGGCGATCATGCAGTACGCCCACATGGCGGTGAAGATCGCGCCGACGATGAAGAAGGCGGGGACGAGGATTCCGGCGGCCACCACGATGAGCTGCACGAGCCATCCCAGGACCACGCCGACGGTGTTCCGGAGCAGCCCGATGGCGAGGATCATCAGCACGATCAGCACTGCTCCCCCGCCCAGAGCCGCCCACGCCGGCAGCGAGTGCAGGCCGAACAGCACC
>NZ_JAODBE010000165.1 GCF_025463795.1 Amnibacterium sp. | reverse complement strand
TCACCGAGGAGGACCGCACCGCCCGCCAGATCGCCGAGAAGCGCGAGGCCGTCGAGCGCAACGCGCAGCTGGCGAAGGCCCGCAAGCGCCTGTCGCTCGAGGACTTCAAGCTCGCGCTCGAGCAGGGCAAGGTCGAGACGCTCAACCTCATCATCAAGGGCGACGTGTCCGGTGCCGTGGAGGCGCTGGAGGAGTCGCTCCTGAAGATCGAGGTGGACGACTCCGTGCAGCTGCGGATCATCCACCGAGGGGTCGGCGCCGTCACCGAGTCGGACGTGAACCTGGCGACGGTCGACAACGCGATCATCATCGGCTTCAACGTGCGCCCCGACCCGAAGGCCCGCGAGCGCGCGGCCCGCGAGGGCATCGACGTGCGGTTCTACTCCGTGATCTACGCGGCCCTCGAGGACGTGGAGAACTCGCTGAAGGGCATGCTCAAGCCGGAGTTCGAGGAGGTCCAGTCGGGCCTCGCCGAGATCCGCGAGGTGTTCCGCTCCTCCAAGTTCGGCAACATCGCGGGTGTCATCGTCCGCAGCGGCACGATCACGCGCAACGCGCGTGCCCGCGTCATCCGCAACGGCGTGGTCGTGGGGGACAACCTCGCGATCGAGTCGCTGCGGCGCTTCAAGGACGACGTCACCGAGGTCCGGACGGACTTCGAGGCCGGCATCGGTCTCGGTCGGTTCAACGACATCCAGGTCGGCGACGAGATCGAGACGACGGAGACCAAGGAGAAGGTCCGGGTCTAGCCCGGGTCATGTTCGCGGAGAAGGGGATTCGGCGCAGCCGATCCCCTTCTCCGCGACGCACACGCATTCGACCGGAACCGTCGCATGCGCGGCGCGTTCAGCGCCGCGTCAGCGACACAGGCTTCGATCCGCCTGCGGATCGAAGACCAAGGAGCACCGCATGGCTGACCACGGCAGGGCTGCGAAGCTCGGCGACAGCATCAAGCAGATCATCGCGAAGCGGCTCGAGCGTGGCCTGCGGGACCCGCGTCTCGGCTTCGTGACGATCACCGACGTCCGCATGACGGGCGACCTGCAGCACGCCAGCGTCTTCTTCACCGTGTACGGCACGGAGCAGGAGCGCGAGGACTCCGCGGCGGCGCTCAAGGCCGCGACCGGGTTGCTGCGCACGGAGGTGGGCAGGAACATCCACGCCCGCTTGACCCCGACGCTCGAGTTCATCCCCGACGCGATCCCGGAGAACGCGGCGCACGTCGCCGACCTCCTGGCGCGGGCGCGCGAGCAGGACAGCTCCACCCGGGCCCTCGCGGTCGGCGCGGAGTACGCCGGCGAGGAGGACCCCTACGTGAAGCCGCGCGAGGCCGGCGAGGAGTGAGCGGGACCCGGGCGGAGCGCCGGGCCGCGGCCCGGACGCCGACGCTGGCGAACCGCTACGGCACGCGGAGGCAGCGACGTGCCCTCGGGCCGGCCGCCGGCGGGATCCTCGTGCTGCTCGGCGGCCTGCTGCTCGTCGGACAGGACAGCTATCTGTTCATCCGGTTCGGAGTGAGCATCTTCGCCCTGATCACAGCCGTGTTCGTGTGGCAGTCGCGGCAGTGGGCGTGGCTCCCGGTGCCGCTCGTGGTCGCGGTGCTCTGGAACCCGGTCCTCCCGTTCGGCTTCACGGGCCCGCCGTTCAGGCTCGGCCACCTGGTGGCCGCGCTCGCGCTGCTGGTGACGGGTGTCTTCGCGCGGTACACCCCGCGCGACGAGTAGCCCTCACGACGGGAGGGTCCAGCCGCCCTCGGCCTCCACGGCCAACCCGTCGACCGTCAGCCCGGCGAGGATCCTCGTTCGCGCCGCCGCGTCCGGGACCGCCTGCGCCAGCTCCGCCTCGCTCACGGGGGCGTCGCTCGCCCGCAGCTCGGCCATCACGCGGCCTCGCAGCTGCCGGTCGGAGCCCTCGAAGCGCGCCTGCCTCCGCGGTGCCGGCCCGTCGTGCTCCGGGTAGCCGGCCAGCCGCCACGCGCAGACGCCCGCGAGCGGGCACTCGTCGCACCGAGGCGCCCGGGCGGTGCAGACGATCGCGCCGAGCTCCATCGTGCCGGCGTTGAACGCGCGCTGCTCCTCGCGCCCCTCCGGCAGCAGTGCGGCCATCGCCGGGAGGTCGTGTCGGGCGCTCGGCGGTCCCGGCACCGCGACGCCCTCGACCGCGCGGGCGAGCACCCGCCGGACGTTCGTGTCGACCACGGGGTGCCGGTGCCCGTGCGCGAAGACGGCGATCGCACGAGCCGTGTAGTCGCCGACGCCGGGCAGCGCGAGCAGCTCGTCGACGTCCTCCGGCACCACGTTGCCGTGCTGCTCCGCGATCACCGTGGCGCAGGCGTGCAGCGCCAGCGCGCGGCGCGGGTAGCCGAGCCGGCCCCAGGCCCGCAGGACCTCGGAGGGTGGTGCAGCCGCCAGATCGGCGGGGGTAGGCCAGCGACGCAGCCACTCCTCGAGGGTCAGCACGACGCGGGCGACCGGGGTCTGCTGCAGCATGAACTCCGAGACGAGCGTGCCCCAGGCGCTGAAGCCGGGCCGCCGCCACGGCAGGTCGCGGGCGTGCTCCCCGAACCAGTCGACGACCGCGCCCGTGTCCATCCGGACCAGCGTAGGAGCGGGGCCGGGGTGCGCCGCGCGTAGCGTTGAGTCATGGCACGGTGGGCGCCGGCGCGCGCGGATGTGATCGGTGAGTACGCCGCGGAGGTGCAGGAGCTCTTCCCGTCCGGACGGATCCTGGTCGGGCTCGACGCCGATGATCCCGCCGCCGGGGCGGCGTTCGCCGAGGACCTCGCCGCTGCCATCACGGGGCAGGGAGTGCCGGCCGGGACCGCCACGGTCTCCGACGAGGCGGCGTTCCGCACGGAGGTGCTCGCGCCGTTCCGGGCGGGCCGCCGCGTGCCCCGGGGCGGGCGGTGCTCGTCGTCAGCGGTCAGGGCCTCCTCGAGCCGGGGCTCGTCGGCGTCTGGCACACGACCGCGTGGCTCGACCTGCCGGGCGCTCCGCGCATCCGCCGCCGGACCGTGCCCCGCACGAGGGCGAACGCCACGTTCGACCTCACCGACGTCACCCACCCGCGTCGCGTGTTCGCCGACGCCTGCTGACCGCGCGCCGACCGAGCACCTCCGGGGAACCGGGCGGCGAACGACGGCCGGATGCCGGACGTGGGCCGGATCCGGGCTCAGCCGAGGATCCGGCGGGCCGCCTGATCGGGCGGGACGAAACGGCCGTCGGCCTCGACCTCGTGCACGAGCTCGACGATGCGCCGGTTCACCGGCGTCGCGACGTGCACGCGCTCGCCCTCGGTGACGACCGCACCGGAGAGGTGGTCGATCTCGCTCGGCCGCCCCCGGCGGATGCTCTGAAGGGTGCTGCCGGGGTTCGGCACGGCCCCCATGCGGTCCACCATCCGTCCGGCCAGCAGCCGGCCCGACACCGTCGCCGGCAGCAGGTCCAGCATCCGCAGCACGCCGGGCGTCAGGCCGGGGATGCCGCCGAACCGGACGTCGGCCGCGCGACCCACCCGCAGCGTCTCCCGCATCGCGAGCGCGACGACCCGTCGCATGGCGGGGGAGGCGAGCGCCTGCTGCGCGGGCAGCCCGGTGACCGCCGCGGCGGCGTTCAGCTGGTTGACGACGAGCTTGGACCACTGGGCGCCGACGAGGTCCGGCGCGACGGAGACGGGCGCGGCCTGCCGGAGCACGCCGGCCGCATCGGCGAGCTCGGCGCGCGTCGCGGTGTCGGTCGCGAGCACCGTCGTGCCCGGTGCCGTGACCGTGACCACGCCGGGCTCGAGGTAGGACGCCGCGATCAGGGACAGGCCGCCGATCAGGGGGGACGCGGACAGTGTCCGGCGCAGCGCCTGCGGCCCGTTCAGGCCGTTCTGGATCACGACCACCGGCACGCCGGCGAGCAGCGCCGCGTGCGCCGCGGCCGCCGCAGGCGCGTCCTGGGCCTTCACGGTGATCAGCGCGAGGTCGGGCGACGCGGGCAGCACCTGGGCGGCGCCGATCCTGGCGATGTGCTCGCCCCAGGCGCCGCGGAGCACGAGGCCGCGCTCCCGGATCGCGTCGAGGTGCTCACCGCGCGCGGTCACGACGACCTCATGGCCCGCCCGGTCGAGCAGGGCGGCGAACGTGCCGCCGATGGCGCCCGCTCCCACGATGCCGATGCGCACGGTTCCCGACTCTAGGGCGTCCCGCCGGGGCCGATCCGCGGCGGGAGGGCCCGGTGCGACCCAGGGGCTGGCAGCATGGGCTCCCGTGACGGCCGCCGGCATCCTCCTCGTCGACAAGCCCGTCGGGCCCACCTCGCACGACCTCGTGCAGCGCGTGCGCCGCCTCGCGGGCACCCGACGGGTCGGCCACGCGGGCACCCTCGACCCCGCGGCGAGCGGCCTGCTCCTCCTGGGGATCGACGCGGCGACCCGCCTGCTGACCCACCTCGTCGGGCTCGACAAGACGTACCGGGCGACGATCCGCCTCGGCAGGGCGACCACGACGGACGACGCCGAGGGCGAGCCGATCGGGGAGCCGGGCACGGTCGACGCGGCGGTGCTCGCGGGCCTCGGCGAGGCCGTCGCCGCCCTGACGGGCCCGATCGACCAGGTGCCCTCGTCCGTCAGCGCCATCCACGTGGCGGGGCGCCGCGCCCACGAGCTCGTCCGGGCCGGTGAGCGGGTCGAGCTCCCGGCGAGGCGCGTCACCGTCTCCCGCTTCGACGTCGAGGCCGTGCGGGGCAGCGACCTCGACGTGGTCGTCGACTGCTCGTCCGGCACCTACGTGCGCGCCCTCGCCCGCGACCTCGGCGCCGCGCTCGGCGTCGGCGGCCACCTCACCGCGCTCCGCCGCACGCGGATCGGGCCGTTCCGCGTCGAGGACGCCGTGCCGCTCGAGGCCCCCCTGGCGGTGACCGACCCCGCGGCGGTCGCCACCCGGCTGTTCCCGGCCCTGCCGCTCACGGCCGAGCAGACCCTCGCGCTCCAGCAGGGCAAGCGGCTCGATGTGCCCGACGTCGCGGACGCCGAGACCGTCGCGGCGCTCGACCCCGGCGGCCGGCTCGTCGGCCTCGCCCGCGTCCGCGGCGGCGTCGCGTCGGTGCTGCTGAACCTGCCGCCGGAGGCCGCCGCGTGATCGCCGGATACACCGCCGTGGAGATCGCCGTCGCCGTCGCCGCGGGAGTGCTCGCCCTGGTGCTCGGGCTCGCCGGCCGCCGGCCCTCCGACCTCTCGCTCGCCGGACCTGCGCTCATCGAGGTGCTGCTGATCGCGCAGCTCGTGGTCGCGATCGTCGCGCCGGGCACGGGCAACCGTCCCACCGGCAACCCGGTCGAGTTCTTCGCCTACCTGCTGTCGGCCCTCGTGATCCCGCCCGCCGCGGTCGTCTGGGCGCTGATGGAACGCACCCGCTGGGCGGTCGTCGTCGTCGGCATCTCCTGCCTCGCCATCGCCGTGATGCTCGTGCGGATGCAGATCATCTGGACCGTGCAGCACGCGTGATGCGGGAGGATCGAGGTCTGATGAGCGGATCCTCGGTTACCACGCGTCCGGCGCGCCCGAAGACCTCCGGGCCCGGCCGCACCCTCATCGTCTTCTACTTCATCATGACGATCGCTGCGCTGGCACGGAGCATCTTCGAGATCGTCGTGCACCTCGGTACCGCGCCGTTCGCCTACCTGCTGTCGCTGTTCGCCGGGATCGTCTACCTCGTCGCGACGATCGCGCTCATCACCCCGGGCCGCAGGGCCTTCCGGATCGCCGCCACCGCGATCACGATCGAGCTCGTCGGGGTGCTCGTCGTCGGCACGATCTCCGTGGCCGACTTCGGGCTCTTCCCCTTCTCCGGGGACCGCAGCACGGTCTGGGCCTACTACGGCCTCGAGTACCTGCTCATCCCGCTCGCCCTGCCGATCCTCGGCCTGCTGTTCCTCCGCAGCCAGCGCCGCGTCTTCGCGGAGGCCTGACGGCGATGCGCGTCTTCCACGGGGTCGGCGAGGTGCCGGCCGGGTTCGGCCCGTCCGCCGTGACCATCGGCAAGTTCGACGGCCTCCACCAGGGCCATCGGGTCGTCATCGGCGACCTGCTCGCCGCCGCGGGTGACGCGCTGGTGCCGGCGGTCGTCACGTTCGACCGCAACCCGCTCGAGCTGCTGCGGCCGGAGGCGTGCCCCCCGCCGCTCGTGGGCGCCGGGCAGAAGCTCGAGCTGCTCGAGAGCGCGGGGGTCGCGGCGGTGCTCGTGCTCGCCTTCGACCGCGCCCGCGCCGGGCAGGAGCCGGAGGCCTTCGTCGCCGAGGTCCTCGTCGACGCGCTGCACGTGCGCCGGCTGCTCGTCGGGGAGGACTTCCGCTTCGGGCACGCCGGGCGCGGGGACGTCGCGCTGCTGACCCGGCTCGGTGCGGAGGCGGGCTTCGAGGTCACGGTGCAGCGGCAGGTCGAAACCGCCTCCCGCAGGGTGTCGTCCACGTGGATCCGCGAGCTGCTGTCCGCGGGCGCGATCGAGGAGGCTGCGGCCCTGCTCGGCCGCCCGCCCTCCGTGCGGGGAGTCGTCGTGCACGGCGCCCACCGCGGTCGCGAGCTCGGCTACCCGACCGCGAACCTCGACCAGGAGTCGGACGGCATGATCCCCGCCGACGGCGTGTACGCCGGTCGGCTGATCGACCGCACCGGCGGGGGAGAGGACTACCCGGCCGCGATCTCCGTCGGCAGCAACCCGACGTTCGAGGGCGTGCCGCCGAAGCAGGTGGAGGCGTACGTGCTCGACCGCACCCTCGACCTGTACGAGCACACCGTCGACGTGGTGTTCACCCACCGCATCCGCGGCCAGATCGCCTTCGAGGGCGTCGAGCCGCTCATCGCGCAGATGGCGGTCGACGTCGCCCGCGTGCGCACCCTTGCGCGCTGAAGCCGGAAGCGGAGCCGATTTCTCGCCTCCGCCGCGACGCCAGCGCCGAGGGCCGTCCCGGCCCTCGGGTCATCGCCCGCCCCCGGCCGCGTGGGCACGCGTGCGCCTGGCACCCGCTGCACCTGCCTTCAGAGCAGGCCCTTCGTGTGCCAGACCGTCTTCGTCTCCGTGAAGGCGCTGATCCGTGCCAGCGTCGGCGCGGGCGCCCCGGGACCGTCCTCGGGCTGGAGCACCCGCTTGAGCGTCTCGGCCGCGTCGATCTGCAGCTGCACCCAGTCGAGGGCGCCCGCGCCGACGAGGTCGATGGCGTTCACGTCCGCGTGCGACGCGAGCCACGGCGCGATCTCGGCGGGGGAGCCCGTGAGCACGTTCACGACGCCCGGCGGGACGTCGCTGGTGGCGAGCACCTCGCTCAGGCTGATCGCGGACAGCGGCGCGGACCGGCTGGCCACGACGACGACCGTGTTGCCGCTCACCAGGGCCGGTGCCACGGCGCTCACGAAACCGGTCAGGGAGTGCCCTTCGCCCGCCTGCGGCGCGATGACGGCGACGACGCCCGTCGGCTCGGGTACGGAGAGGTTGAAGTACGGGCCGGCCACCGGGTTGCCGTTGCCGAGGACCTGCGCGAACTTGTCCGCCCAGCCCGCGAACCACACCCACCGGTCGATCGCGGTGTCGATGACGGCCGCCGCTCGGCGCTCGGTGAGCCCCTCGCTGCGGACGAGCTCGTCGACGAACTGCGCCCGCCGGCCTTCGAGCAGCTCCGCGATGCGGTAGAGCACCTGGCCGCGGTTGTAGGCGGTGGCCGCCGACCATCCCTTGAGGGCGCTCCGCGCCGCGACGACGGCGTCCCGGGCGTCCTTGCGGGAGGCCTGCGCGGCGTTGGCGAGGAAGTCGCCTCCGGCGCCGGTGATCTCGTAGGTCCTGCCGCTCTCGCTCCGTGGGAACTTCCCCCCGATGTAGAGCTTGTAGGTCTTGGGCACGGCGAGGCGCGTCACCGGATCCCTCCTGCCGGAGCGAGGTAGGCCGACAGCCCCTGCTTGCCGCCCTCCCGTCCGTAGCCGGACTCCTTGTAGCCGCCGAACGGGGATGCGGGATCGAAGCGGTTGAAGGTGTTGGTCCACACCACGCCGGCGCGCAGCTCGTCGGCGACGGCGAGGACGCGGCTGCCCTTGTCGCTCCAGATCCCGGCCGACAGGCCGTATGGCGTGTTGTTCGCCTTCGCGATCGCCTCCTGCGGGGTGCGGAAGGTGAGGATGGAGAGGACCGGCCCGAAGATCTCCTCCCGCGCGATCCGCGAGCTGGTCTGCACGCCCGTGAAGATCGTCGGCGCGAACCAGAAGCCCGCGTCGGGGAGCACGCACGGCGGGCTCCACCGCGTCGCGCCCTCCTCCTCGCCGGCCGCGGTCAGCTCCCGGATGCGCTCGAGCTGCTCGGCGCTGTTCACCGCGCCGATGTCCGTGTTCTTGTCGAGCGGGTCGCCCAGCCGGAGGGTCGTCAGCCGCTGCTTGAGGCGCTCGACCACGTCGTCGTGGACGTTCTCCTGCACCAGCAGGCGGGACCCGGCGCAGCAGACGTGGCCCTGGTTGTAGAAGATCCCGTTGACGACGCCCTCGATGGCCTGGTCGATGGGGGCGTCGTCGAAGACGATGTTCGCCGCCTTGCCGCCGAGCTCGAGGGTGAGCCGCTTCCGCGTGCCCGCGGTCGCGCGCGCGATCTCGCGGCCGACCGCGGTGGAGCCCGTGAACGCGATCTTGTCCACGTCCGGGTGCCGGACGAGCGCCTGCCCGGTCGCCCCGGGGCCGGTGACGATGTTCACGACCCCGGGTGGCAGGTCGGCCTGCTGCAGGATCTCGGCGAAGAGCAGCGCCGTCAGCGGCGTCGTCTCCGCCGGCTTGAGCACGACGGTGTTGCCGCTCGCGAGGGCGGGCGCGATCTTCCACGCGAGCATGAGCAGGGGGAAGTTCCACGGGATGATCTGCCCGGCGACGCCGAGGGGGCGCGGGTCGGGGCCGAGCCCGGCGTGGTCCAGCTTGTCGGCCCACCCCGCGTAGTAGAAGAACCAGGCGGCGACGAGGGGGATGTCCACGTCGCGGCTCTCCTTGATCGGCTTGCCGTTGTTCAGGGTCTCCGCGACGGCGAGCTCGCGCGCCCGCTCCTGCACGAGCCGCGCGATCCGGAACAGGTACTTGCCGCGGTCGCTGCCGCTCAGCTTCGACCAGACCCGGTCGTACGCCTTCCTGGCGGCCGCGACGGCGCGGTCGACGTCGGCGTCGTCGGCCGTCGCGATCTCCGTGAGCCCCTCCTCCGTGGCGGGGGAGATCGTGGTGAACGCGGGGCCGTTGCCGTCGACGAACTCCCCGTCGACGAACAGCCCGTAGGACGGCCGCAACGAGAGGATCGCCCGGGACTCGGGGGCGGGCGCGTAGTCGAGGAAGCTCATGCCGTTCCCATCAGTCGATCGTCACGTAGTCGGCGCCCGAGTAGTGCCCGGTCCGCGCCTTCTGCCGCTGCAGCAGCACGTCGTTCAGGAGGCTGGAGGCACCGATGCGGAACAGGGAGGGTCGGAGCCACTCCTCGCCCGCCGTCTCCGCGACGGTCACGAGGTTGCGGATCGCGTCCTTCGACGTGCGGATGCCGCCCGCCGGCTTCACGCCCACCTGCTCGCCGGTCAGCCGGTGCCAGTCGCGCACCACCTCCAGCATGAGGAGGGTCATCGGCAGCGTCGCGTTGCTCGCGACCTTGCCCGTCGAGGTCTTGATGAAGTCGGCGCCCGCGAGCACGGCGAGCCAGGACGCCCGCCTCGCGTTGTCGTAGGTGACGAGCTCGCCCACCTCGAGGATCACCTTCAGGTGCGCGTCCTCGCCGTCCGGGCGGCGGCAGGCCTCCTTGACGGCGCGGATCTCCTCGAAGACCTGCTCGTAGCGGCCGGAGAGGAAGGCTCCACGATCGATCACCATGTCGATCTCGTCCGCTCCGGCGGCGACGGCGTCGGCGACGTCGGCGAGCTTGACGGCGAGTGAGGCGCGACCGCTGGGGAACGCGGTCGCGACCGCCGCCACCGCGATGCCGGACGTGCCGGCGGCACGGGCGCGAGGCGCGTGGAACGGACCGAGCGCGTCGACGGCGACGGCGGCGAGGTCGCCGTAGACGCAGACGGCGGCGACGCGCGGGCAGGTCGGATCGGACGGGTCCGGCGTGATCGCCTTCGCGACCAGCGAGCGGACCCTGCCGGGCGTGTCCGCCCCCTCGAGCGTCGTGAGATCGATCAGCTCGATGACCCGATCGAGCGCCATCGCCTTCGACGACGTCTTGAGCGAGCGCGTGGCCAGCCCGGCGGCGCGCTGCTCTAGGCCGACCGCGTCGACCCCCGGGATGCCCTCGAGGTAGCGGCGCAGGGTCGTGTCGGTCACCGGTCCGTCGAGGAGCTCGAGCGCTCCACCGGCACCCGCGGAACCCGCGCGCCGGGCGACCCGCGCGCCGGATCCGTCGACCGTCACGCCACGCCTCCCGGTCCCGGCGCGGGGCGGCTCCGCCGGTGCGGGAGTTCCAACTCGGTGCTCACGACCGGCAGCCTAGGCGTGTCGCGGAGGCCGGACCGTTTGTCCCGTCCAGCAGGTGGCCGTAGCCTGAACGGGTGACCGACGCCCGATCCGCATCATCGACGGACTCGGCTGCAACGGCCGGGCCGGTCGTCTTCCTCGGCGACAGCCTCACCGAGGCGGGCTCCTGGGACGAGTACTTCCCCGAGCTCGAGGTCGTGAACGCCGGCCGCAGCGGCGACACCACGGCGGATGTGCAGGACCGCCTGGACGACGTGATCGAGCGGCGTCCTTCGACCGTGGTCGTGATGGTCGGCACCAACGACTTCGGGCTCAGGGCGACGGTCGAGCAGGTCGTGCGCGGGACCGAGAACATCCTCTGGACCCTCCACCACGCGTTGCCCGACACCCGGATCCTCGTCGTGTCCGTGCTGCCCCGGGAGCGGGAGCGCTCCGAGTGGATCAGGCAGGTGAACATCCACGTGCGCCAATTCGCCCCCACGGTCAAGGCGGAGTTCGTCGACCTCTGGCCGCAGGTCGCGGAGGAGGACGGCGAGCTGAGCCCGCGCTACACGAGCGACCGGCTGCACCTCAACGACGCCGGCTACGCCGTGTGGGCCGACGCCCTGCGCCCGCACCTCGCGGCCTGACGACCGGGACCGGGGGCAGGCCCTTCGCGTCCCGCATCCGCGACCCCTAGACTGCGGATCGCTCGGACGATCGCTCCGGGACCGCACTCGATGCCGTCCCAGCGCCGGCAGGAGGATCCGCGACACGACCCGACCTCGAGGGGGACCGCCATGGCCGACGTGCGCTCGAAGCTGCGGCCCCTGCCCACGCCCGCGTCGCGCATCCGCGGCCGCTCGGACGTGGTGGTCCAGGACGGGCTGCTCGCGCTCGTCAACCGGTCCGAGACGCCGGCGGAGGCGCGGGTGTCCGACCTCCTGTTCCTCGCGGACGCCCTCGAGCGCGGCGGCGTCGAGGTGCTGCTCATGCGGGACGACCTCGACCGCCCGATCCTCGTGGTCGACGAGACCGAGCGCGTGGCCGTCCAGCGGGCCCTCGTCATCGCCTGCGCCGACGAACCCTGCTACGCGATCCCGCTGAAGCGCGACCTGAGCCACCGGGGTCGCCCGATCCTGATCGCCGACGGCGAGCTGGCGAGCCGGGACGAGCGGCTGCTCGCCCTCGTCCGCCCCCGGATCGACGCCGCAGGGGCGCTGCGCACCGACCACGCCGTGCGCTTCGAGCTCTGGGTGAAGAGCGGCGCCGAGGTGCGCGTGCCGGCCCCGAACGCGCTGACCCGCAGACGGTTCGTGCGCGAGGACATGCACCTCGACGAGGTCGACCGCTACGGCCGCACCTGGCTGACGATGCGCGACATGTTCGCCCAGTTCGCCTCCGAGGTCACGTTCCCGGTCGACATCGTCTTCTCCTGGGTGGATGGCACCGACAAGGAGTGGCAGCGGGCGAGGGCGCGGAGGATGGAGAGCTACGTCGTCGGCGAGGGCGACGACTCCGAGGCCCGCTACCGGCAGATCGACGAGCTGAAGTACGCGCTGCGGTCGGTGCACCAGAACCTCCCCTGGGTGCGGAACATCTTCATCGCCACCGACTCGCCGGCACCGGCGTGGCTGGCGGAGCACCCGCGGGTGCGGATCGTGCGCAGCGTGGAGTTCTTCGCCGACCCGTCCGTGCTGCCGACGCACAACTCGCAGGCCGTCGAGTGCCAGCTGCATCACATCGAGGGCCTGTCGGAGCACTTCCTGTACTCGAACGACGACATGTTCATCGGGCGGCCGCTGCGGCCCGAGACCTTCTTCTCGCCGGGCGGCATCACCCGGTTCGTCGAGGCGGACCTGCGGATCGGCATCGGCGAGAGCCATCCGCGCCGCAGCGGCTTCGAGAACTCCGCCCGCGTCAACCGCGCGCTGCTCAAGGCCCGGTTCGGCCGGGTGACCACCCGGCACCTCGAGCATGCGGCGGCGCCGTTGAACCGCACCGTCATCGAACGGATGGAGCAGGAGTTCCCGCGCGAGTTCGCCCGCACGGCCGCGAGCCCCTTCCGCGCGGCCGACAACATCTCCGTGACGAACTCGCTGTACCACTACTACGCGCTGCTCACGGGCGCCGCGATCCAGAACCCCGAGGCGAAGGCGCTCTACGTCGACACGACGACGCGGAAGGGGCTCGCGCTGCTGAAGCGGCTGCTGAGGCGACGCGACCAGGACTTCTTCTGCCTGAACGACGGCAGCTTCCCCGAGGTCGGCCCGGAGGAGCGCGCGCACACGGTGCGATCGTTCCTCGAGCGGTACTTCCCCCTCGCGGCGCCTTGGGAGGTGCCGGAGGCGGCGGTCACTCCGAGCGCGGCGGCAGGGTGATCGGCGAGGTCATCGCCTCGAGCTCGCGATCGACCGCGTCGCGGCGGCGCTTCGCCGGCCGCGCGACCGTCGAGTCGGGCACGACCACGCCGTGCGCGGCGAGCACCGCGGCGCTGTCCGCGGCGGACGTCACCGAGAGCGTGCGCCCCGCGGTCACCGGTACGACCGAGTGGAGCACGGTGTCGCCGTACACGTGCACGAGGTTGTACGACTGGGCGCCGTCCTGGGGGCGCGTGCCCCGCGCCTCGCCGGTGAGGTCCTGCGTGTAGCAGGTCGCGGACGCGACCGAGACGGGCACGCCGGCGAACATGCCGCTCGTCGAGAAGTGCAGATGGCCGGCGAGGATGGATCGCACGTCGCTGCCCTCGATCACCTCCGCCAGCTCGCGCTGCTCGCGGAGCTCGACGAGCACGGCGAGGTCCTGGATGCACGGCAGCGGCGGGTGATGCAGCGCGAGGATCGTGCCGTGCGGCGCCGGCTCCGACAGCTCCTCCGCCAGCCAGTCGAGCTGCACGCCGGAGAGGGCGCCCCAGTGGAAGCCCGGCACCGAGGTGTCCATCGTGACGACCCGCAGCCCGTTCACGTCGTACACGCGGTCGACGGGCCTGCTGCTGCCGACCTGGCCGAAGAGCACGCGGCGGAACGTGGCCCGGTCGTCGTGGTTGCCCATGCACCAGATCACCTGCGCACCGATCCGGCGGGCGGCCGGCTCGACGATCCGCCGGAGCGCCCGGTACGCGGACGCCTCGCCCAGGTCGGCGAGGTCGCCGGTGAAGACGATCGCCTCGGGGCGCGTGCCCGCGGCCTCCAGATCCGTGAAGAGGCGCTGCAGCGTCGCCTCCGGGCTGACCGACCCGTACAGCTGCCCGCCCGGCGCGAGCAGATGCGTGTCGCTCAGGTGGAGCAGGAAATGATCCGGACGGGCGTGCTCCGCTGTCCGCACGGGTTCGACGTGGCCGCCACGGCCTCGGGTGGTCATCGGTTCCTGCTCTTTCATCGCCGGAGGGAGTACCGCACTGTACGCATCGGAATTCGTCGCATCCCGGTCGTCCGGTGGGACACCCGATGACGGTTCTGTGAACAGGAATCGTCGTCCTTGCCGACGGAAACCGGGGTCAGGCGGGCCGCGCGCCGAGGATTCCTACCGCCTCCGCCGCCCGTTCCGCAGCCGAATCGAGCGCGCCGACGAGCGGCACCCCCCGAGCGAGGGACGCCAGAAGGGCCCCGGCGAAGGCGTCGCCCGCACCCGTGACATCGACCGGGGTGGACGGGGCGGCGGGCGTCACGATCACGCGGCCGTCGCTGACGGCGACGGCGCCGGCCGCCCCGCACTTCACCACGACCGTCCGGTGGTGCTCGGCGAGTGCCAGGGCGGCCCGTTCCGGGTCGGATTCTCCCGTCAGAATCCCGGCCTCCTCACGGCTCGGCAGCAGCAGATCGCAGCCGGCGATCAGGGAACGGAACCGGCGCGCGCCGTACTCGGCGAGCAGGCCGACGGATCCGGGATCCACGGACACCGGCACCCGGAGCCGCGCCGCGAGCGCGAACAGGTCCCGCCAGCCCGCGTCCCGGTCCGGGCCGGTCACGACGTGCCCGGTGAGGTGCAGCAGCGTGTGCGCGCCGAGCAGCTCCGGCCGCACCGCGTCCGGGCCCGTGAGCACGTTCGCGCCGCGGGAGGTGAGCATCGTGCGCTCCCCACCGTCGGAGAGCACGACGATGGTGCCGGTGGGCTCGTCGGCACCCGCGAGCTCCGGCGCCACCCCGGCCCGCTCGAGCAGGGCCGCATGGCGGGCGACGTCCTCGTGGTGCACGGTCGCGACGACGGTGGCGGCGACGCCCGACGCGGCGATCCAGCAGGCGGTGTTCGCGGCCGACCCGCCCGCCAGCCGCGCGATCGTGCTCGGGGTGTCCGTGCCGAACCGGATGGGGCCGGACGGCCGCACGAGCACGTCGTCGATCACGTCCCCGACGACGAGGACGCGCGGCTCGATCATGCGACGCGCGCGGCGTAGGCCGTGGCGACGCGTGCGGCGACGGCCACGTTGCTGCGGGCGAGCGCGAGGTTCACCTCGAGGGAGCGGCCGCCCGACGCCTGCACGATGAACGACAGCAGGAACGGCGTCACCGCCTTCCCGCGCACCTTCGCCGCATCCGCCGCCGCGAGGGCCTCGGCGAGCACGCGGTCGTGCTCGCCGCGCTCCCACGCCAGCTCGCGGGGCACGGGATTGGCGAGCACCAGCCCCGGCGTTGCGCCGGGCTGGGCGAGCGCGTCCTGCGCGGCGAGGATCGCCGCGACCTCGTCGGGGGTGTCGACGCGCCAGTCCACAGGATGGCCGCTGTCCGGCAGCCAGAAGCTCGGGAACGTGTCGGTGCCGAAGCCGACGACCGGCACGGAGAGCGTCTCGAGCCGCTCGAGCGTCGCGCCGATGTCGAGCACGCTCTTCACCCCGGCGCAGACGACCGCGACGGGGAAGGCGGCGAGGGCGCCGAGGTCCGCCGACTCGTCGAAGGTCGTGACGGCGCCGCGGTGGACGCCGCCGAGCCCGCCCGTGGCGAAGACCCGCACGCCCGCGAGGGCGGCGATCCGCATCGTCGCGGCGACCGTCGTCGCGGCGCTGCCGCCCCGGGCGGCGAGCACCGGCAGGTCCCGCACGCTCGCCTTGGCCAGGTCCTCGCCCGCGATCCGGTCGAGACCGGACTCGTCGAGGCCCACGTGCGGCACGCCGTCGAGCACGGCGATCGTGGCCGGCACCACACCCGCGGCCCGGAGCACGGCCTCGAAGCCGGCGGCCGCCTCACGGTTCCCGGGCCGCGGCAGGCCGTGGCTGATGATCGTCGACTCGAGGGCGACAACGGGCCGCCGCGCTGCGAGGGCGTCGGCCACCTCCTCGGACACCTGGAAGCGCGGATCCGTCACAGCGCCCCAGCGTAGGGAACCCACGGCGACCGTCCCGATGCGCCCGATAGCGTTCGAGCATGGCGCATCCGGGTCCCACCGTCCTCGTCGTCGGTGCCGGAGTCGTGGGCCTGACCACCGCGGTGCTGCTCGCGGAACGGGGCATCCGGGTCGAGGTCGTCACCGCCGAACCCGTCGGCGGCGGCTCGACCGGGCGCTCGGCGGGGGTGGTGAGCCAGCTGCACGGCACGGCCTACCGGCGGTTGCGCGGTGAGACGGCGCTGAAGAACGCCGTCGCCTACCGGCAGGCGAACGAGGCCGGGTTCGCATGGATCGAGCGGTTCGTGCAGCGCCGCGAGGTGCCGTTCGAGCAGCGCGACGCCTACGTCGTCGCCGGTGACCCCGCATCGACGAGGCGCATCGACGACGAGCACCTCGCCGCGCGGCGGGCCGGGCTCGCCGTGGAGAAGCTGCGCCGGCCGACCCTGCCGGTGCCCGCCTTCGGCGCGCTGCGGCTGCCCGGCCAGCTGCTGCTGGATCCGCGGGTGCTGCTCGACGCGCTCGCCTCCGAGGCCCGTGAGCTCGGCGTGTCGATCCACGAGGGGGAGCGGGTCGTCGACGTCGACGTGCGCACCACGGGCCCGTGCCGGGTGATCACCCCGCAGGCGGTCCGCGAGGCGGACTCGATCGTGCTCGCCACCGGTACCCCGATCCTCGACCGCGGCCTGTACGCCTTCAAGACGCAGCCGTACCGGATCCTCGCGGTCCACGGCGCCGGCACCGATCCGGGCGCCCCGATCGTCACCAGCGTGACCGCGGGCGGCAGCACCACCGTCGCGACCTCGGCCGACGGCGGGGTCACCCTGACCGGCGGGGCCCATCCGACCGGCGTCGACCTGCCGGAGTCGCGCCACCTGGCGGCCGTCGAGCGGTTCGCGTCCGCGCATCTCGACGGCTTCACCCGGGACGCCGCCTGGAGCGGGCAGGACTACCGCCCGTTCAACCCCATCGCGTTCGTCGGCCTGCTGCCGGCGTCGGCGGGCCGTGTGCGGTTCGCGACGGGCTTCGACGGCTGGGGCCTCACGCACGGCGCCGCCGCAGCCATCCGCATCGCGCGGGAGATCGCCGATGAGCCGAAGCTCGAGTGGTCCGCCACCATCGGCCGCCGGGTCACCCGTCCGCGCAGCGGCCGCATCGGCGCCTCCGCAGACGCCGCGGCGGCGGCCCGCCGGGTCGTCACGCCCCTGCGCGTCACGGCGACCGACCGGCGGCTGCTCGCCGAGGGCCAGGGCATCGTGCACCGCACCGACCGGGGCATCACCGCCACGAGTCGCGTCGACGGCCTGGTGCGGAGCGTCTCCGGGGTGTGCACCCGCCTCGGTGGGGCGCTCGCCTGGAACGACGTCGAGCACTCCTGGGACTGCCCCGTCTGCGGCAGCCGGTTCGCGCCCGACGGCGCGGTGCTCGAGGGCGGCGCACGAGGCGCGCTGGCGCGCTATCCGGACCCCGCGGACTGGGGCGGCGCGGCGGAGCGACACGCCGATCCGGGCGCGGTACACTGAGGCCTTGCGGCCGGATCTCGATCCGAGACGCGGGAGCCCGATTCTCACGGGCGCCCACCTGCTTCCCGAAGCCGCCCGCACCACCCCTCGATCCGTGTCGCCCGGCCGTCTGCCAGGGCGCGGATGTGCACTCAGGAGACCAGCTTGGCTCGACCGTCGGCGACCGCCACCCGTACCCGCGCGCCCAAGAAGGGCCCGTTCGACAACACCGGGCTCATCCCCGTGCTCGCCCGGGCCGTGCGGGAAGTGGAGACCGCCGCGTCGCGCGGTCCCGTGAGTCCGTCGGGCCGCACGAAGTACCAGGTAATCGCGCTGCTCGTCCGCGAGGAGCGCGCCCGTGCCAAGACCGACCCCGAGCTGTCCGAGGAGGCCCGCGCCGAGACGCTGAAGCGGCTCGACGGCGTGGCGACGATCCTCGCCAAGACCGCGGCCCGCGACACGTCGCTCATCGCCCTGCTGGAGCCGAACCACCCGACCTCCGACGCCGCGCGGTCCCTGAAGCGGCGGATGCTCGAGGAGGCCGGCTACGAGGTCCCGGACGAGCCCGCGCCCGAGCTGTCCGGCCCCGCGGACCCCTTCGCCGAGCGCCAGGTGATGCCCGTCTCCGTGCGCGCCCGCCAGCTCGCGAACCCCTTCCTCGCGCCCGACTTCGCGCTCGGCACCACCCCGCACCTCACGCGCCGGCTCGCGAACTGGGAGCTGCTCGGCCCGCTGTTCCGCGCCTTCGAGCGCGGCGGATCCGTCACGAGCATGGAGCTCCCGGAGCCGCCGGCGAACCCGCGCTGGGCGCCGCCCGGCAAGCCGCTCATGCATCACCAGGCGCAGCTCATCGCGGCGGTCGCCGAGGGGCACCGCACCTTCCTGCTCGCCGACGAGCCCGGCCTCGGCAAGACGGCGCAGAGCCTCATCGCCGCATCCGTCGCCGACGCCTACCCGCTGCTGGCGGTCGTGCCGAACGTCGTGAAGATGAACTGGGCCCGCGAGGTGGCGCAGTGGACGCCGCAGCGCACCTCCACCGTGATCCACGGCGACGGCGAGGACCTCGACGCCTTCGCGGACGTCGTCATCATCAACTACGAGGTGCTCGACCGGCACGCCGGCTGGCTGAAGACGCTCGGCTTCAAGGGCATGGTCGTCGACGAGGCGCACTTCATCAAGAACCTCGGCTCGCAGCGCTCGAAGCTCGTGCTGTCGCTCGCCGCGGCCATGCGCGAGCGGCGCCACGACCCGCTGATGATGGCGCTCACCGGAACGCCGGTCATCAACTCGACCGAGGACTTCAAGGCCATCTGGCAGTTCCTCGGCTGGATCGACGACGCGAAGCCGCGACCGGAGCTCATGGCGGCGCTCGAGGAGATCGGGCTCACGCCCGCGGATCCCGGCTTCCTGCCCGCCGCGCGGCAGTCCGTCATCGACCTCGGCATCGTGCGGCGCCGCAAGATCGATGTGGCCGCCGACCTGCCCGCGAAACGGGTCGTCGACCTGCCCGTCGAGCTCGACGACGACCTCGGCCGCTCGATCAAGCAGTCGGAGCGCGAGCTCGCGCAGCGCCTCGTCTCCCGCTACCGCGCACTGGTGTCGGCCCGTAAGCCCACCAGCGACGAGGACCGGAAGGGACTCGTCCGCATGGTCGCCGAAGCGGAGCTCGAGGAGTCCCGCGCCGCCACCACCGGCGAGAACATCTTCACGATGGTCCGCAAGATCGGGCAGGCGAAAGCGGTGCTCGCCGCCGACTACGCGACGCAGCTCGCCCGCAGCGTGGGCAAGGTCGTGCTGTTCGCGAAGCACATCGACGTGATGGACCAGGCGGAGGCCACCTTCGCCCGCCGCGACATCAAGAGCATCTCGATCCGCGGCGACCAGACCACGCTGCAGCGGCAGCGCGAGGTCGACGCCTTCATGACCGACCCGTCGGTGAAGGCGGCGGTCTGCTCGCTGACCGCAGCGGGCGTCGGCCTCAACCTGCAGGTCGCTTCCAACGTCGTGATCGCCGAGCTGTCCTGGACGGCCGCCGAGCAGCAGCAGGCCATCGACCGCACCCACCGCATCGGGCAGGACGAGCCGGTGACCGCCTGGCGGATCATCGCGGCGCACACGATCGACGCGAAGATCGCCGAGCTCGTCGACGCGAAGGCGTCCCTCGCCGCCCGCGCCCTCGACGGCGACGACAGCGAGGTGCAGGCGGAGACGTCCGTGCAGCTCGACGCGCTCATCGGGCTGCTCACCGACGCGCTCCGCTGACCGACGCCCGGCTCGGTCCCGGGTGCTTGCACCTGGACGGGGAAGGGGCCTGACGGCCGCTCTCCGCATGCGCTCGGCACATCCGGGTGCAGACGGGACGGCGGCCCTGCAGCGCTATCGCGTGCCGCGGATCACGTACCGGAAGATCCTGCATGAGGGGGCGGCCGTCCACGCGGCCGTGCTCGCAGCGCTGCGATCAGCGCGAAGCAGTGAACCTGTGGATCCGCAAGGGGTTGCGTTCCGCCACGCCGTGTGCACTCGACGCGCCGCCGCCCGCCGCCGTAGCGTGCCCCGACGACGGAACGGGGACCCTCATGACGGACACGCTGGGCACCATGGTCGACGCAGTCGGCCGAGCCCGACACTCGCTGCAAGCGCTGCACGGACCCGGGACGGCCTCCGTGACCGTCCACGGCACGTGCCCGATCGCCGGTTGCCGCTCGATGAACGTGGTCGAGGTGCACTCCGACACCGCGTCGTTCACCTGCGACGGCTGCGGCACGACCTTCGACGCCTGAGGCGGGCGTCGGGGCAGCGTCTCAGGCCAGCCCGAGCACGTCCAGGATCCACGCGAGCTCGAAGGCGCGCTCCCGCCAGGCCGCGTACCGGCCGCTGACACCGCCGTGGCCGGCGCTCATCTCGATCTTCAGCAGCACGTCGGCCCCGACCTCCCGCAGCCGCGCCACCCACTTCGCGGGCTCCACGTAGAGCACCCGGGTGTCGTTGAGGCTCGTGGTCGCGAGGATCCGCGGATACGGATGCTCGGCCACGTTCTCGAGGGGCGAGTACGACTTCATGTACCGGTAGACCTCCGGGTCGTGGAGCGGGTCGCCCCACTCGTCCCACTCGATCACGGTCAGCGGGAGCGTCGGGTCGAGGATCGACGTCAGCGGGTCGACGAACGGCACCCCGGCGTGGATCCCCGCGAACAGCTCCGGCGCGAGGTTCGCGACCGCGCCCATCAGCAGACCGCCCGCGGACGCGCCCTCGGCGACCAGCAGCTCCGGGCTCGTGTAGCCCTCCGTCACGAGATGGCGCGCGGCCGCGACGAAGTCGGTGAACGTGTTCCGCTTCGCGAGGGTCTTGCCCTCCTCGTACCAGCGGCGGCCCATCTCACCGCCCCCGCGCACGTGCGCGATCGCGAACACGACCCCGCGGTCGAGCAGCGACAGCCGGGCGATCGAGAACGACGGGTCGATGCTGGCCTCGTACGACCCGTACCCGTACAGGAGCATCGGCGAGGGGCGCTCGGGCTCGCCGAAGAGCTCGGCGGCGCCGACGAGCGAGATCGGGATCTGCGTGCCGTCCTCCGCCAGCGCCCACTCGCGCCGCTCCATGTACTTCAGCGGGTCGTAGCCGCCGAGCACCGGCTGCTGCTTCAGCAGCCGCAGATGCTTCGACGCGACGGAGTAGTCGAACACGGTCGACGGCGTGACCATCGAGGTGAAGCCGATCCGCAGCGTCGGCTGATCCCACTCCGGGTTCGCCCCGAAGCCCGCGGTGAACAGCGGCTCGTCGAACTCGATCTCCTCGATCGCGTCCTCCCGCTCCGGGTCGCCGCTGAGCAGGCCGATCCGGGCCAGCCCGTGCCGGCGGTAGGAGACGGTGACGAAGCCGGCGAAGGCGTCGACGTCCTCGAGCCTCGTCGACTCGCGGTGGGGGATGAGCACGCGGCGCTCGGCACCCGGATCCGAGGGCGGCACGGCGACGAGCTCGAAGTTCTCCGCGCCGTCGTTGTGCAGGACGAGCAGCAGGTCCTCCCCGTCGATCACCGCGTGCTCGACCGAGTACTCCACGCCCTCCCGCCGCGGCCAGACGACGCGGAAGCCGGCGTCCGGATCCTGCGTGTCGAGCAGCAGGGACTCACTCGTGATCTTCGATCCGACGCCGATCTCCAGGTAGCGCCGGCTGCGGGTCATCCCGATGCCGACCCAGTAGCGCTCGTCCTCCTCCGTGAAGACCTGCTCGTCCTGGCCCGTCGCGCCGAGCTCGTGCCGCCAGACGGTGTCGGGCCGCCAGGCCTCGTCGCAGGTCGTGTAGTAGAGGGACCGCCCGTCGGGGGCGAACATGCCCCCCGGCATCGTTCCTTCGATGACGTCGGGGAAGCGCTCACCGGTGGCGAGGTCCTTCACGAACAGCGTGTACCGCTCGTCACCCTCGGTGTCGACCGCCCAGAGCATCCGCGTGCCGTCCAGCGACACGTCGAAGCTCCCGAGCGCGTAGAAGTCGTGGCCCTCCGCCTCGGCGTTGTCGTCGAGCAGCAGCTGCTCGCCGGGCACCTCGTCCTCGAGCTGCGGCGGCGTCCAGTCGTCCGGGCCGGCGATGGGAGCGCGGTGGTGCCGGGCGTACTGGAAGCCCTCCTGCGTGCGGCTGTAGTACCACCAGCCGCCCTCGCGCGTCGGGACGGAGAGGTCGGTCTCCTTCGTGCGCGCCTTGATCTCGTCGAAGATGGCCTGGCGCACCGGCTCGAGGGGAGCGAGGCGCCCGTCGGTGTAGGCGTTCTCAGCCGTCAGGTGGGCGATCACGGCCGGGTCGTCCTTGTCGCGGAGCCACTCGTACTCGTCGACGACGGCGTCGCCGTGGTGGGTGCGGGTGGTGGGCCGGCGGTCGGCGACGGGCGGCGGATCGGTCAAGTGGTGCTCCTTCACGCGAGGCGGTGGACGGCGCGCTCCGGGATGGGGAGCCAGGCGGGGCGGTTGCGGACCTCGTAGACGCACTCGTAGAGCGCCTTGTCGAGCTCGAGGGCCGCGAGGAGCCGGGCGCGCGGCTCGAGCGGCTCACCGAGCCGACCGGCGTAGCCCTCGAGGAAGGCGTCGCGGGCGGTGTCGGCCCAGGCGCGGCCGGACGGGTCGGCGTCCTCCAGCTCGAGGGTGCCGGCCACGTAGTCGAAGGAGCGGAGCATGCCGGCGACGTCCCGCAGGGGCGTGTCGGCCTCGCTGCGCTCGGCCATCGGTCGCAGGGGCTCGCCCTCGAAGTCGAGCAGCACCCAGCCGCGGTCCGGCACCGACAGCACCTGACCGAGGTGGTAGTCGCCGTGGATGCGCTGGAAGGGCGGCCAGTCGTCGGCCTCGGCGGCGGACAGCACCGCGTCGATGCGGTCCTCCGATCCGGCGAGCGACGGGACCGCGCGGACGGCCTGCTCGGCGCGGGCGCGCATCCCTGCGAGAAGGGCGCGCTTGGCCTCGGGGCCGGCGGGCACCGTCGGCAGGGCGGCCGCGAGCACCTGGTGCACCTCCGCGGTGGCCGCGCCGAGGTCACGGGCGGGTCGGGCGAAGTCGACCCCGCCGCGGGCGGCGGCGAGCGCCACGCGCCAGGCGTCCTCGGTGTCGGCCAGGAACTCCTGCGCGACCGCGAGGTGGCCGCGCGCGCGGCCGTCGGCACGGCCGGGATCCGGCCACTCGCCGAGCACGGCGCCGTACGTGGCGGGGACCCGGCCGGACCCGGCGCCCGCGATCGCGGACTGCAGCACCACGTCGGGGTTCTCCCCGTGGTGCAGGGCCCGGAACACCTTCACGATGACGGTCGGCCCGGGGTCGCCGTCCGGCGTCGCCGTCGTCACGATGACCGAGGTGTTCGACTGCTCGCCGGAGAGCACCCGGGCACCGGTCACGGTCGGTGGCGGGCCGAGCCAGCCGAGGCGCTCGCCGAGGGCGCTGACCTCGCCGCCCTCGCCGGCGGTCCCGCCGCCGAGCGCGAGCCCGACGAGGGCGGCGGCCCAGGCGCGGTCTCGGGGCCCGTCGACGACGACCGAGTCACCGAGGTCGATGCCGTCCGGATCCTCGGGCCGGCTGACGAGCGGCACCTGGTAGAGCGCCCGGGCGTCGGGGGAGTGGTCCTGCACGAGCAGCGTGCGGGCCTCGGCGCCGGCGACGTGGAGGGCGAAGGAGCCGAGAACGGTGAGGTGCGGGTCGGGCGCGTGGTTGGCGAACCAGCGCTGCCGCGCGATCCAGGCGGTCAGCCGCGGCGTCGCGACCGTGCGGCCGGCGTCCTCGAGGATCCCCATCCCTGCAACCTACCGACGCGGGTTCCGCGCCCGCTCCGAGCCGCTCAGGCGGGCTGATCGGGTTCGGCGCCCGTCTCGACGTCCGCGTCGGCCGGGATCGAGAAGTCGTGCGCGACCTCGTCCTCGTCGGGGAGGTCCGGGTCGCCCTGCCGTGCCGTCATACCGCCACCGTACCGATCGAGCGTCGCCACTGTCCGGGGGATCGGCGCGGCCGATGCGGCCGGACGTGGCGACCGCCTGCCCTGCGTGGCGCGGCGGGCGGCCCGCGCTTCCGCGGCCACCCGCAGCGCGCGGCTCTCGTCCTCGGCGCGCGCCATCCTTTCGGCGAGGCTGGTGCTGCGCTTCGCGTCGCGCACGACGACGGAGAGCGTGTGCTCGGCGGCCGTTCCGGCACGGATCTGATGCATCCGCACGACCTCGATGTCGAGGCTCGCGCCGAGCACGAGCATCAGGTTGGAGAGGAACAGGTACAGCGTGATGACGAGCGCGCCCGTCATCCAGCCGTAGACGCTGAACCTGCCGAGCCGGGTCACGTAGAGGGCGAAGGCGCTGCTCGTGACCGCCCAGCCCGCGATCGCGAGGGCGGGCCCGAAGCTGATCGGACCGCGGTGCCGTCGCACGTTCGGCGTCCACCGGTAGAGGGCGCCGAGCATGAGGACGAGCACGGCGAGCAGCAGCGGCCACTTCAGCACCTGCCCCGCGAGGCTCCAGTCGTCGTCGACGGATGCGGTCGCGGCCACGGCCCTGCCGAGCCGCGGCGTGGTCAGCACGATGGTCGCGACGAGCGCGCCGCCCGCGGTCAGCGGGACGGCGAGCAGCAGCATCGTCGCGCGCACCTTCCAGACCGGCCGCCCCTCCTCGACCCCGTAGAGGGCGTTCAGGGCGCGGCCGAACGACGCCGCGTACGCCGAGACCGCCCAGATCGTGAGCAGCACGCCGATCGTCAGGGCGAGGCCCGGCAGCGGGATGGTCGCGAGCGCCCGGAGCGGTTCCCGCAGCGCCTCCACCCCGGACGGCGGGGCGACCGCCGACATGACCGCGAGGATCGTCGCGTCCGCCTCGCCGCGGTGGGTGACCAGCGCGAGCGCCGAGACGGCCGACAGCGCGATCGGGAAGAGCGCGAGGAACGACAGGTAGGTGAGCGCTGCGCCGGCGTCGACGCCGCGATGCCGCAGGAAGCCGAGCCAGGTGCGGCGGAGGACGTGCCGCCACTCCGCGACCGTCAGCAGGCCGCGATCGGGTCCGGCTGCGCGTCCTGCGCCCGGATCCGTCATCGGCGGGCCGCCTCACCCCTCGCGGACGACGTCCGCGGGCCGCTTGTCGGGACGCCATCCGCGCCAGCTCGGCTGCCGGAGCCGGCCGGTGGCCGTCCACTCGGCGAATCGTACTTCGCCGACGAGGTCGGGGGTCACCCACCGGGCGTCCCTCGCGTCCGGCCGGGGCACGTCGAGGAACGGTGACGTCGCCCGCTCGCGCTCCCGCAGGAGCGCGCCGATGGCGTCGAGGTCCTTGTCGGTGAACCCGGTGCCCACCTTGCCGACGTAGGCGAGCCCGTCGCCGGTGGGCACCCCGAGCAGGAGCGCGCCGACGCCGCCCTCGCGGCGGCCGGCCCCGGGCTTCCAGCCGCCGACCACGACCTCCTGCGCCCGCTCGTGCTTCAGCTTCAGCCAGTCGCCGCTCCGCGCGCCGAGCAGGTACGCGCCGTCGCTGCGCTTCGCGACGACGCCCTCGAGCCCGAGACGGCGGCTGGTGGCCATCGCGTCGTCGACGACGGGTCCGAGGTCGGTCCCGGTGGCGTCGGCGACGACCGGCGGCACCTCGACCGGCCCGGTGCGTGTGACGAGCCGCTCGAGCAGTGCTCGCCGCTCCCGGTAGGGGCGGTCGGTGAGGCCCGCCCCGTCGAGCTCGAGCAGGTCGAAGAGGAAGAGGTGCACGGGTGCGGTCCGCCGCACCCGTTCGACGTCGCCCGGCCGGGTCAGCCCGAAGCGCTGCTGCAGCAGGGCGAAGCTGGGCGTGCCGTGCTCGTCGAGGGCGACGATCTCCCCGTCGAGCACCGCCGACTCCGCCTCGACCGCCCCGGCGAGCGCGCCCAGCTCCGGGTACGTGGCGGTCAGGTCGAGCTCGTTGCGGCTCGTCAGCACGACGCCGCGCGCCGTGAGCTCGGCGATCGCGCGCACGCCGTCCCACTTCATCTCGAGCGACCAGCGCTCGGACGGCATCGGGCGGCCGTTCCCGGTGGCGAGCATCGGCTTCACCGGCCTCGGGAGCGGATCGCCGGTCGGCGGGTGCTTCGCGTCGACGGTGGTCGACAGCGCCATCCGGTGGATGAGCCACTGCTCGCCGGCGTGCTCGCCGCCGGGAGCGGCCGCCTCCGCATCGGCGGGCTCCCCGGTGCGGACGAGGGCGACCCGCACGGGCTCCCCGGCCAGGCCGCCGTCCGCGCGGCCGGTGAGCGTGGCGATGACCTCGTCGTCCCGCCACTTCTCGGCGGTGTAGGTGCCGGAGTCCCAGATGGTGACGCTGCCGCCGCCGTACTCGCCCTTCGGGATCTCGCCCTCGAAGGAGCCGTAGTCGAGCGGATGGTCCTCGGTGTGCACGGCGAGGTGATTCCGCTCGCCGAGGCCCGGCACGCCGCGCGGGAGCGCCCAGGAGACGAGCACGCCGTCCCGCTCGAGGCGGAAGTCCCAGTGCAGGCGGCGCGCGTGGTGCTCCTGGATCACGAACGCGTTCCCCGCGCCGACCGTCGGCGCCGCCACGGAGACGCCGGGCTCGGGCGTCCGCCCGGCGTCCCGCATCGCCCGGTAGCGGGCGAGCCGGTCCTCCGCCGGATGCAGGGGAGCGAGCGGGTCCGGGGCGCTGCGCAGCCGCTCGAGCACCTCGCCGGGCGTCAGGTGCCCGAGGGCCGGATCGTCGAGCTCCTCCCAGGTGCGCGGCGCGGCGGCCATCGGCCGCAGGGTTCCGCGCAGCGAGTACGGCACGAGCGTCGTCTTGGCCGCCCGGTTCTGGCTCCAGTCGACCAGCACCTTGCCGGTGCGCAGGGTCTTCTTCATGTCGGAGACGACGAGGTCCGGGTGGTCGGCCTCGAGGGCCCTGGCCAGCTCGTGGGCCACCTCGGTGACCTGATCCGAGGTCCAGGCGCCGTCGAGCGCGGCGTAGAGGTGGATGCCCTTCGACCCGCTCGTCACCGGCACGGCCGTGAGGCCCATGTGCTCGATGATCGGGCGGATGAGGCGGGCGACCTCCGCGCATTCCGCGAGCCCGGCGCCGTCGCCCGGGTCCAGGTCGAGCACGAGCCGATCCGGATGCCCCGCGCTGCCGTCCGGCTCGAACCGCCACTGCGGCACGTGGATCTCGAGCGTCGCCTGCTGGGCGAGCCAGGTGAGCGTCGCCCGGTCCTCGAGCAGCGGGTACACGTTGCCCCGCGACTCGCCGGGGATCCGCCTGCGCTCGATCCACTCCGGCGCGTGCGGCTCGAGGTTCTTCACGAAGAACACGTCACCGGGAGCCTCCGCCGTGCCCACGCCGTCGGGCCAGCGCTTGCGCGTCACCGGCCGTCCCGCGGCGAGCGGCACGAGCGCGTCGGCCACCTCGGCGTAGTAGGCGAGCACGTCGCCCTTGGTGAACCCGGTCGACGGGTAGAGCACCTTGTCGAGACGCGACAGGGTGACGCGACGCCCGTCGACGTCGACGATCCGGCGCTCCGCATCCTTCCCGGCCATGGGATGAGCGTGGCCTGGATGGCTCCTGAATTGCTGAGACGACCTGCGGGAACGCCGCGGGAACCGCCATACTGGCCCTCCACCAGGCGATTACCCATCTTGGAGGCGGTCTCGTGCGCAGCATCTGGCGCGGTGCCATCACGTTCGGACTCGTGAACGTGCCCGTGAAGCTCTACGCCGCGACCGAGGACCACGACCTCTCGCTGCATCAGGTCCACGACGCCGACGGCGGCCGGATCCGCTACCAGCGGCGCTGCGAGGTCTGCGGCCGCATCGTGGACTACGAGCACATCGACCGCGCGTACGACGCCGGCGACCGCACCGTCGTGATCACCGACGAGGACCTGAAGACCCTGCCGATCGAGAAGAGCCGCGAGATCGACGTCGTCGAGTTCGTGCCGTCGGAGCAGGTCGACACGATCCGCCTCGACAAGAACTACTTCCTCGAGCCCGACTCGAAGAGCCCCCGCTCCTACATGCTGCTGAAGCGCGTGCTCGAGAAGGCGGACCGCATCGCGATCGTGCAGTTCACGCTGCGGCAGAAGACCCGCCTCGGCGCGCTCCGCGTGCACGGCGACGTGCTGCTGCTCCAATCGCTGCTCTGGGACGACGAGGTGCGGCAGGCCGAGTTCCCCTCCCTGAAGACCGACATCCGCATCCAGCAGCGCGAGCTCGAGATGGCGGAGGCCCTCGTGCGCAGCTTCGAGTCGGACTTCTCGCCCGCCGACTACACGGACGAGTACCAGGTGCAGCTGAAGAAGCTCGTCGACGCGAAGCTCGCCCACGGCGAGTCGGTCGACACCGAGGCCACGTTCGGCGAGCAGCCGGAGGGCAAGGGCGACGGCGAGGTCATCGACCTCATGGAGGCGCTGCGCCGGTCCGTCGCCGCCAACCGGGAGGCGTCCGAGCAGCGCGCGTCGACGTCGAAGACGCGCACGAAGACCCCCGCCAAGCGCGGGGCGTGATGGGGGAGCAGCAGCGGTACCAGGCGCGGTTCGGCTGAGTCAGTCGCGGCGCAGCATCGCCGGAAGGGCGAGCCACAGCGAGGCGATGATCACGAACATCACGGCGCCCGCGACGATCCCGGCGACCGGCCCCGCCGCGACGTGGAACACGAGCACGGCGACGCCGACGATCGCGAGGCCCGCCACCGCGAGCGCGACGCGGAGGATCCGATCCGTCCAGTGGACGAGCACGTCCATCCGGTGCTGCCGGAAGAGGCCGCGGTGCAGCGGGACGGGCGCGAGCACGAGCACCGTCGCCAGGGCCGCGAGCGACACGGTGATGAGGTAGGTCGTCACCTCGGCCGGATCGAGCTTCGAGAACGTCTGCTGGAACGCGACCGTCAGCAGGAAGCCGGTGAGGATCTGCGTGCCGGTCTCCAGCACCCGCAGCTCCTGCAGCAGCGCGTTCCAGTTGCGGTCGAGGCGCTCCGCCTCGGTCTCGTCGCGGCCGTCGCCCGGCACCGCGTCGCGCTGGTCGTTCCTGCTCCCCGCCATGCCACCGAACCGTACCTAGGCTGAGCGGATGGCGGCACCCCACGCGCTGAAAGCCCTGGCAGACGAGGTGGGGCCGGCCCTCACCACCGATCCGGCGGCGCTCGCCGCGTACCGCACCGACCGGAGCGGCTGGACGACCGACGAGGTGCCGCTCGCCGCGGTCCGCGCCCGGGACACCGCCGACGTGCAGGCGACCATGCGGATCGCCTCCGAGCACGGGCTGCCGGTGGTTCCGCGCGGCGCCGGCACCGGGCTCGCGGGCGGCGCGGTCGGCACCGCGGGCTCGATCGTCGTCGACGTCGCCCGCATGGACCGCGTGCTCGAGATCCACGCGGCCGACGAGCTCGCCGTCGTGCAGCCGGGCGTCGTCACCGACGACCTCGCGGCCGCGCTCGCGCCTCACGGGCTCTGGTGGCCACCCGATCCGGCCAGCCGGGCGATCTCCACCGTCGGCGGCAACATCGCCACCAACGCCGGCGGACTGCTCTGCGCGAAGTACGGCGTGACCAGGGAGAGCGTGCTCGGACTCGCCGTGGTCCTCGCCGACGGAACACTCATCCGCACGGGCCACCGCACCGTGAAGGGCGTCACCGGGTACGACCTCACCGCCCTGCTCATCGGCTCGGAAGGCACGCTGGGGATCGTCGTGGAGGCGACGCTGAAGCTGCGACGGCGCAGCACCGATCCCGTCGTGACCATCGGCGCGGGCTTCCCGACGGTCGTCGATGCCGCTGGTGCGGCGGCCGCGATCACCGCGTCGGGGCTCCGGCCCGCCGCGCTCGAGCTGCTCGACGCCGCCAGCTGCGCGGCCATCGACGCCTACCTGGCGGATGTGCCGGACATGCCGTCGCTCGCCGGGCGCGGGGCGTTCCTGCTCGTGCAGACGGACGGGCCCGCCGCGCTCGCGGAGAGCCGCGCGGCCCTCGCGCTGATCGAGGCCGCCGGCGGCGTCGCCGAGCTCGCCCCGGACGAGGCGGCGGGGGAGCGCCTGCTGCAGGTGCGGCGCAGCGCCCACCCCGCGTACGCGCGCCTCGGTGAGGTGCTCATCGAGGACGTCGCCGTGCCCCGCACCCGCCTGCCCGCGATGTTCGCCGCGATCGAGAGGATCAGCGCCACGTACGGCCTGCCCATCCCGACGGTGGCCCACGCGGGCGACGGCAACCTGCATCCGAACCTCGTGATCCCGCCCGGCCTCCCGCACGAGCCGGGCACCTATCCCGACGTCGTCTGGGCGGCCGCCGAGGAGCTGTTCCGCACGGCCATCGAGCTCGGGGGCACGCTCACCGGCGAGCACGGCGTCGGCGTGCTGAAGCGGCGCTGGCTCGAGGACGAGCTCGGCCCCGAGGTCACCGCGCTCTCCCGACGCATCAAGGCGGCGTTCGACCCACAGGGGATCCTCAACCCGGGCAAGGTGTTCTTGGCCTCGTGACCGAGTTCGCCGCCCATTCCGTCCGCGACCTCGCGCTGCTCGCCGACGGCGAGCGGGGGGCGGTGCTCGCGCCGGATGGGAACGTCGCGTGGCTCTGCGCGGCGCGCTGGGAGAGCCCCGCCGTCTTCGCACGGCTGCTCGGCGGGGGCGGCACGTTCGCCGTGCGACCCGTGGGCGTCAGCGTGTGGAGCGGCAGCTACGAGCCGGGGACGCTGATCTTCCGCAGCCGCTGGAAGGGACGCGGCGCCTCCGTCGACGTCGTCGACGCCCTCGCGCTGCCTGCCGCCCGCGACTCGCTCACCCTGCTGCGCCGCATCGACGCGACCGACGGCGACGTCGCCGTCGAGATCGAGTTCGACGTGCGAGCCGCCTACGGCCGCCGCCGCTCCCGGGACGTGCGTCGCGACGACAGCGGCTTCTGGCACGGCCGGACCGCCGACGGCATCCGCTGGCGGCTGGGCGGCGCCGCCGAGGCCGAGCCCGATGAGGACGGCGTGCTGCGGCTCACAGCCGGGCTCGCCTCGGGCGGGCAGCGCGACCTCGTGCTGGAACTCGGCACGAACCTGCCGGAGGCCCCCCTCCGGGCCGACATCGCATGGCCCGCGACCGAGGACGCCTGGCGGGGCCGTGTGCCGGCCATGACGCAATCGGTCGCCCCGCGCGACGCCCAGCAGGCCTACGCGGTGCTCTGCGGCCTCACCTCCCGCGGCGGCGGCATGGTCGCGGCCGCCACGACCAGCCTGCCCGAGAACATCGGCGGCGCCCGCGACTACGACTACCGCTACACCTGGATCCGCGACCAGTGCTACGCGGGCCTGGCCGACGCGGCGGCGGAGGGCACCTCGCTGCTGCAGCCGGCCCTCGAGTTCGTCACCGCCCGGCTGCTCGAGGACGGGCCGAACCTGAAGCCCGTGTACACCTCCTACGGGGAGGTCATGCCCGACGAGCACGAGCTCGCGCTGCCGGGCTACCCGGGCGGCCGATCCGTGATGGGCAACCGCGCCCACCGGCAGTTCCAGCTCGACGTGTTCGGGGACAGCCTGCTGCTGCTCGCGGCGGGGGAGCGGATGGGGTTGCTCCACTCCGACGGGCGGACCGCGGCGAACATCGCCAAGCAGGCGATCGCCGACCGGTGGGACGAGCACGACGCAGGCATCTGGGAGATGGAGCCGCGGTGGTGGACCGAGTCACGGCTCATCTGCGTCGCCGGCCTGCGCGCGATGGCCAAGGAGCACGGGCCCGCGGAGGCGGCGCGCTACCTCCAGGTCGCGGACCGGATCGCCGCGGAGGCGACCGACCGGTCGCTGCACCACGACGGCTACTGGCGCCGCCACCCGGACACCGAGGGCACCGACGCCGCGCTGCTCATGCCCGCCGTGCGGGGGGCGTTCCCCGCCGACGACCCCCGCAACCTGGCGACGCTGCAGCACGTGCTCGACGACCTCACCTCCGACGGCTACGCGTACCGCTTCCAGCACGGCGACCGCCCCCTCGGTGAGACGGAGGGCGCGTTCCTGCTGTGCGGGTTCATGGTCTCGCTCGCCCAGCACGCCGCCGGGAACGAGATCGAGGCGTTCCGCTGGTTCGAGCGGAACCGCGCGGCGGCCGGGTCGCCCGGCCTGTTCGCCGAGGAGTTCGACGTGCAGCAGCGGCAGCTCCGCGGCAACCTGCCGCAGGCGTTCGTGCATGCGATGCTGCTCGAGACCTCCGTCGTGCTCGGCCGCTGACGCCGTTCCCCCAGCAGGAGGTGGGATCATCCGACCGTGACCAGTGAACCGGTCGATCTCCAGGCGCAGCGCCTCTTCAAGGCGGCGCGCCGAGGGGAGCGGGTCTGGCCCCTCGCGGCCCTCGTGGCCGTGCTGTACGCCCTGTCCACCTGCTGGTCGTTCAGCCGCGCCCTCGGCGGGGACGGCGTGCTCATCACCGTGCGGGTGCATCCGACCATCTGGGTGCCGCTCGGGCTCGCGGCCCTCGCCGCGGCCGTGCAGGTGCTCGCGCGGATCGCGGAGGAGGCGGGCGCGTCGCCGTTCTGGTGGCCCCGTCAGGCGAGGCGCGCCCTCGTCGGCCTCGCCTTCGCGCTCCCGGTGCTGCTCGCCGCCGTGCAGCCGGCGCTCGTGCTGATGCAGATCGACGCCGGGACGGCGGAGCCGACACCGATCGCGGGGTGGCTGATCGGCATGAGCGCCTCGACGAACGGCTGACCCGCGGTCAGATGCTCCCCACGCTGCCCGCGTCGACCCGGTAGTTCGCGCCGTTCACGAACGAGGCGCCCGCGGAGACGAGGAACGCGATCACCGCGGCGACCTCGTCGGGCTCCCCGCGTCGCTTGATCGCCATGAACGGCCGCTTCTCGGTGAGCATCTGCTCGACCGCCTCGTCGAACGAGACGCCCTGCTCCTCCGCCGACCTCGTCATCATCGCGTCGGTCATCGGCGTCGCGATGAAGGCCGGGGAGACGGCGTTGACCGTCAGGCCCTCCTTCGCGTAGGTGCGGGAGAGCCCTTTCATCAGGGCGAGGACGCCCGCCTTCGCGGAGCAGTACGGGATCTCGTCGTCGTAGGGCTGCACGGCGTCCTCGCTGGCGAGGAGGACGAGCCGGCCCCAGCCGCGCCGCAGGTGCGGCAGGAACGTCTGGACGATCCGCACCGGACCCATGAGGTCGACCTCGAGCGTGCGCGTCCAGCCCTCGTCGTCGATCTCGTGGAACAGTCCCTGCGCCCCGGTGATCCCCGACGACTGCACGAGGATGTCGACCTGCCCGACGGACGCCTCGATCCGCCCCCGGAGCGCAGCCAGGTCGGCGAGCCGCGTCACGTCGGCGGCGAATGCGAACAGGCGCCCGTCGTCCGCATCCAGGCGGGTCGCTGCGGCGTCGAGCGTCGCCCGGTCGACGTCCGAGAGCACGACCGTCACGCCCTCCTCGAGCAGCCGCTTCGCGGTGTGCCAGCCGATGCCCGAGTCCCCACCGAACACGAGGGCCGTCTTTCCTGCGATGCCGAGATCCATGGGCGCAGCCTAGGAAGCGACAGCCGGCGATCCAGGCCGCTTCCCGGGGCTTCCCAGGGCGCGTCCAGAGCGTGGGGCCTTCACTTGTCCCGTGGCGGGCGACGTGGTGCTGGGCGAGGCGCGGGTCTTCCGGACCGGCCCCGCGGTGCTCGGCGAGAGCCCGTTCTGGGACGCCGGGGCGCTGCACTGGGTGGACATCGGCCGTGGGCTGCTGCACGTGTCGCCGGGCGAGGGGCCGGCGGACGGGTCGGCCGACCGGGTGTTCGAGCTCCCGGCGCCGCTGCCCTGCATCCAGGCCGCCGAGGGCGGCGGCTACGTCGCCGCGCTCAAGGACCGGGTCGTGCGGCTCGACGCCGACGGGCGGATCACCGCCGAGCTAGCGCGCGTCCGTCTCGCGAACGACGGCATGCGGCTGAACGAGGGCAAGGTGGATCCGCAGGGCGCCCTGTTCGTCGGCGCCATGGACGCGGAGCAGGCGGACGCCGACTGGTACCGCGTGAGCGGGACGGGTGCCGTCGTGCACCTCGGCGGGTTCGCCGTCACGAACGGCCTCGAGTGGTCGCTCGACGGCTCGACGGTCTACCTCGCGGACACCGCCGTGCAGTCGATCTACCGCGCCCCGTGGGATCCGGACACCGGCCCGGGGGAGCTCACCGTGCTGCACTCGGGCGACTCCGCCGACGGTGCCGTGCTCGACGCCGACGGCTGCCTGTGGACCGCGGTGAACGGCGACGGCGTGGTGCTCCGGCTCGACCCGGAGGGTCGCGAGCTCGAGCGGGTGACCGTGCCGACGAAGGCGGTCACCGGGGTCTGCTTCGGCGGCGAGGACGGAGGCACCCTCTTCGTCTGCTCCGCCCGCGACGGCATGTCGGACGAGGAGCGGGCGGCCGAACCCCTGTCGGGCGCCGTCTTCGCCGTCGACACGGCGGTGCACGGCCTGCCGCTGCGCCGCTTCCGGGCGACATGACCGCGCTCATCGGCCCGTCCGCGCCCCAGAGGCCGATCTGGGCGGAGCCCCAGGTGCCGCGGCACGTCGGCACGGCGGTCGCCGCGGCGTTCGGCATCGCGATCGCGGCACTCGCGGTCGCGGCGGTCTTCGTCTACCTCGTGAGCGGGCTCGGGGCGGACGGCGTCGCGATCGCCGGCGCCGCGGCCCTCGTGCCGTTCGCGATCGTGCTCGCCGTCGTGCGGTGGATCGACCGGTGGGAGCCGGAGCCGCGGGTGGCGCTGCTGTTCGCGGTGCTGTGGGGCGCAGGCGTCGCCGTCGCCATCGCGCTGCTGTTCGACCTCGGAGTGGAGATCGTCCTCGCCCAGACGGCGGGGGCGCACCCGGATCCCGTGCTGCAGGCCGTGGTCCAGGCACCGCTCGTCGAGGAGAGCGCGAAGGGCCTCGGCGTGCTGCTGCTGCTCTGGTTCAACCGGCGCAACTTCGACGGCCCGGTCGACGGCATCGTCTACGCGTCGACCGTCGCGGCCGGGTTCGCGTTCAGCGAGAACATCCTCTACTTCGGCCGCGCCCTCGCGGAGCACGGCGTCGGTCCCGACTTCGCGGTCGTGTTCGTCGCCCGCGGGCTCTTCTCGCCCTTCGCGCACGCGCTCTTCACGTCCTGCACCGGGTTCGCCCTCGGCCGGGCCGCGGAGCGCAGCGGGCGGCTCGGCGCCATCGGCTGGTTCGTGATCGGGGTGGTCCCCGCCGCGATCCTGCACGCCCTGTGGAACGGCGGCCTCGCCGCGGCCCGGAACACGATCGGCTACTACTTCACGGTCGAGGTCCCCATCTTCCTGCTCGCGGTCGGCCTCGTGCTCGCCGTACGGGCCAGGGAGCGGCGGATCACCCGGGCCCGTCTCGGCGAGTACGCGGAGGCCGGCTGGTTCACGCCGGACGAGGTCGCCCTGCTGTCCACCTGGACCGGCCGTAGGCACGCGTTGCGGTGGGCCGACCTCCAGCCGGACCGGCGGCGCAAGCGGCGGGCGATGATCCGCTTCGTCCGCGACGCGACCCGCCTCGGCCACGCGCGGCAGCGGCTGCTGAAGGCGAGGGTCGGCGTCGGCCGCACCCCCGACGAGCAGGAGCTGCTCACCCGCATCACCGCCGACCGCGCCGTCCTCGTCTCCTGACGCGCGCGGGTGGTGCGCCGTTCCGGAGCTCCCGGGCGACACGCCGCCGCCGCGCTCGTGGGGGCGGCGTGTCGTCACATCCCTCCGGAACGGCGCGATGACGGATCAGGCCGGATGCGGCAGGAGGCCGGGCGGCGCGAGCAGCAGCACACCCGCGGCGAGCGCGACGAGTCCGGCGAGCACGAAGAGTGCCGCCCACACGCCGCCGGGCAGCGCCGTGATCCGCGCGAGCTGGTCGGCGTCGGACGTGCCCCGGCGATCCCTGCGGCGGGCGCCACCGAGCTCGATCGCGGCCCGGAGGCCGCCGAGGAGCAGCAGCGCCGCGAGCGCCAGGGCGATCCGCATCCGCCAGATCGGATCGAGCCACCACGTGGCAGCGGCGACGAGCACGCCGGAGAGCAGCACGGTCCAGAGCCCGAACCAGTTGCGGATCTGCACGAGCACGAGGGTCAGGAGCAGGAGCGCGCCCCACAGGGCCAGCGCGGCGTGGCCCGCCCCGACGGCCCAGGCGACGAGGACGCCGGCGCCACACGGAGCCGGGTATCCCGCGGCGAGCGTCAGCGCCATGCCCGCTCCGCGGGCCTGCCCGACGCTGACGGTGAGCCCCGACGTGTCCGAGTGGAGCCGGATGCCCGCCAGCCGCCGCCGGGTGACCGTGGCCGCGAACCCGTGGCCCGCCTCGTGGACGATCGTGATCCCGTGCCGGAGCCGCCGCCACATCGGGTGCCAGGCGACCGCGGCGGCGACGACGAGCCCGGCGACCACGTCGTCGAGCGTGCCGGGCGACGGAGAGGGGGCGAGCACCCGCCCGAGGATCGCGGAGAGCACCGCCGCCACGGCGCTCACGGCGTCGGCGCCGCCGCGTCGTACCGGAGGAAGCCGCGGCGCCGCACCAGCACCGCGACGAGTGCCATCACGAGCAGGCCACCCGCCACCGGGGGCAGCCAGAGCTGGTCCGTCTTCGCGATCAGCCCGGTGACGAAGTCGCCGACGCGGGGCCCGCCCGTCACCACGACGATGAACACGCCCTGCAGGCGTCCGCGCACGTCGTCGGGGGCCGCCGCCTGCAGGATCGTCGAGCGGAAGATCGAGCTGACGTTGTCCGCCGCGCCCGCGCCCGCGAGCAGCACGGCCCCGATCCAGATCCCGGCCAGGTCGACCGTGGGCGGCCGCCCGACCTCGCCGCCCGCCCGCCCGAACGCCACGACCGCGAGCACCACCCCGAACGCCAGGATGCACGCGCCGTATCCCTCGATCGCGCGCTCGATGGCGAGCCCCTGCCGCCGCACCCCGCCGAGCCGCCCGGAGAAGACGCTGCTGATCAGCGCCCCGATCGCGAACGCGGCGAAGAGCACGCCGACCGTCACGGATCCGCCCCCGAGCAGCACCGCGCCGATCGCGGGGAACAGCACCCGCGGCTGCCCGAACGTCATCGCGACGATGTCGACGACGAACGTGGTGCGGATGTTCGCCGCGCCACGGAGGAACCGCATCCCGCTCGCGAGCGATTTGAGGCCCGGCCGGTCCACGTGCGCCGCCGGCGGCAGCGCCGGCAGGGTCAGGATCCCGGCCAGGGAGCCGACGAAGAGCACCGCGTCGATCGAGTAGCACCAGGGGAAGCCGACGGCCGCGACGAGCACACCGGCGAGCGCGGGGCCCAGCGTCACCGCGATGCCGGTGCCGATCCCGTTCAGGGCCGCAGCCGCCGGCAGCAGGCGCGCCGTCAGCAGACGCGGGGTGATCGCCGACTCCGTCGTCAGGAGCACGGTCGTGGCCACGGCCGACAGCGCGGTGAGCAGGTAGAGCGAGAGGGTCGACTGCGCACCCGTCCAGGAGAGGGTCGCGAGGCCCAGCGACGCCGTCCAGGACACCACGGCCGACGAGACGGCGACCACCCGCCGGTCGAACGCGTCCGCGAGCATGCCGCCGTACAGCCCGGCGAGGATCGTCGGCACCAGCGCCACGACGCCGATCAGCGCCACGTCGAACGTCGACCTCGTCAGCGTGTACACGTTGAGGCCCGCCGCGACGATGGTCAGCTGGCCTCCGATGCCCGCGATCGCCCGTCCCGCGAACAGGCGCGCGAACGCCGGACTCGCCCGAAGCGGTGAGAGGTCGACGAGGTGGCCCGACCCGCGCCCCGCTCGCGACTCAGCCACCGCACACGTCCCTTCCGATTGACTTGCGGCTCATGACCGACTTGAACAGCAAGCCCGAGCTCGATCCCCCCACGGGGGCCGCCCCGGCGGACCTCGTCATCGAGGACATCGTGACCGGCGACGGGGCCGAAGCCAAACCGGGCGGCACCGTCACCGTCCACTACCTCGGCGTCGACTTCGACTCCGGCGAGGAGTTCGACTCCTCCTGGAGCCGCGGGCAGTCCATCACCTTCCCGCTGAACAACCTCATCGAGGGGTGGAAGCGCGGCATCCCCGGCATGCAGGTCGGCGGCCGCCGCAAGCTCACCGTGCCCCCGCAGCTCGCCTACGGACCCACGGGCGCCGGGCACCGGCTCTCCGGCCGAACGCTGATCTTCGTCATCGATCTGCTCTCCGCCTGAGGCGTTCCTCCGAACGCCCGCAGGGACGCGCCGGAAAGGGTTGCGGGATCCGCGACGCGGGAGCATCCTGACACCGTTGATTCATCGCCCGGGCGAGTCGCAGGCAGTGCCGCGACCACCGGGCGATGAATCTGTGTTCATTGCCGTGCCGCTCCTCGTTCATGGCCGTGCCGCTCCTCGCGCGGCACGGCGTCGCTGGCGCTCCGCCGCGGGCCGTGCGAGGCCCGCGGCTCCGGGTTCCTGAGGTCGGGTCGCGTGAGTCGTCGAGCGAATCGTTCCGGTCCGTTCACGGGGCCGCTGCTGCGGGGAAGGCCCTAGGGTTGCGCGGGTGACGGACGCCGCCGCGCTCATCTCCCGCCTCACCGCGGTCGTGCCCGACTTCCCCCGGCCGGGCGTTCTCTTCCGGGACCTCACACCCACGCTGGCGGACGCTGAAGCGCTCAGGACCATCACCGACGAGCTCGTCGCGCACTTCGCCGGGCGGTTCGACCTCGTCGCCGGCATCGAGGCGCGGGGCTTCCTCCTCGCCGCGGCCGCCGCCTACGCGAGCGGCAGCGGGGTGCTCGCCGTCCGCAAGGGGGGCAAGCTGCCGCCCGAGACCCTCGCCGTCGCGTACGACCTCGAGTACGGGTCCGCGGTGCTCGAGGTGCGACCGGACCGGTTCCCCGTCGGCGCCCGGGTGCTCGTGCTCGACGACGTGCTCGCGACCGGCGGCACCGTCGCCGCCACGTGCGACCTGCTGGAACGCGCGGGCGCCGTCGTCGCCGGCATCGGCGTCGTCATCGAGCTGACCGCCCTCGGCGGCCGCGACCGGCTGGCCGGCCGCGAGGTCCTGGCGCTCACCTCCCTGGACTGACGCGCGAACCCGTCCTCCCCAGCCCCGCCGGACGCCGGGCGCGACGCCCCTCCCGCACGCCCGCCTCGTGGCGGGAGCCGCCCCGGCAGGCTGCCCCGCATGACCGAGATCGTCCGCGCAGCCCGACCCGTCGACCTCCTTCGGCTCGTCCCGCGGCTCGTCGGATTCGCACCGACCGAGAGCCTCGTGCTCGTCGCATTCACCCGCGAGCGCACCGGTTCGGCGATGCGGGTCGACCTGCCCGCCACCGACGACCCGGCGGTCCTCGACGCGATCGCCCGCCACCTCATCGGGCTGCTGTGCCGGATCGATGGCGTCGACGGCCTCATCCCTGTCGTCTACACGGCCGCTCCGTTCGCGGCGGCGCAGGACCGCCTCGTGCAGCTCCTGGTCCGGCACGCGGCGGCCGCGGGCCTCGTCGTCAAGGACGCGTTCTGCGTCGGCGCGGACGGCTGGGGGCACCTGCCGGGCGGTAGGCGGCAGCCGCTCGCCGAGCTCGGACCGGATGCCCCCGACCTCCTCGACCCGGCCGCCGAGCTGCGCATCCCCGATCCCGGGCCGGCCGCACGTGCCGCCTTCCGGGAGGCGCTCGCCGCCTGGCGCACGCGCCCGGCCGGCCCCGGCGGCCCCGTCCACGGCTACCTGCCGGGTGCCGGCCTCGAGGGCGCCGGGTTCCGCCGTGGTGAGCCGTTCCTCGTCCGGGCCGCGCGCGGATTCGACACCGGGCCGCTGATCGAGGGCATGCTCACCCCGCACGACGACAGCGGCGACCCCTGCCCGTGCCTCGCCGCGTTCGCCGCGTTCGCCGACGTCCCCGCGCTCGCGGAGCAGCTGTTGCTCGCCATCGCCTGGGGGCCGGCGTTCGGCGACCGGGTCCGCGCCTCCTGGCTGGAGCGCGACGAGGACGACGCCGTCGCCCAGGCCGCGCTCGACGGAGGCGAGCTCGGTCGGCCGGACGTACCGCGCATCGAGGCGGGGCTGCGCGCCGTCCGCGCGGCGCTCGCGCACCTCGAACCCGCCGAGCGCGCACCCCTCGCCGCGTGCGCGGCCTGGCTCCACTGGGCCCTCGGGCGCGGCTCCCTCGCGGGCGGATTCGTCGACCTCGCGCTCGAGACCGAGCCCCGTCACCCGCTCGCGCTGCACCTCGCCGCGAGGCTGCGTCGCGGCGAGCTGCCCGAATGGGCGTTCCGAACCCAGCCGGGCCTGTCGCTCGAGCAGCAGGTGCGACGCATCGCCTGAGCCGCCGGCCCCTCCCGGCCGACATAGACTCGATGGCCGCGATTCGGGAGGGAACCCGCGTGACCGACACGTCCGAGACGGAGCTGCACCGCGAGCAACGGTACGTCGCGGGTCTCTACGACCGCCTCGACACCCTGCGGCAGGAGACTGCGGCCGAGCTCGAACGCACCCGCCGCACCGGCGCCACCGGCACCCACCAGGCGCGCAGCGAGCGCGACGCCATGGCCCGCCTCTTCGAGGACCGCATCCGGCAGCTCACCGACGTCGACGAGCGCCTCGCGTTCGGGCGGCTGCAGACCGACGAGGGCGCCCTCCGCTACATCGGGCGCATCGGCCTCCGCGACGACGACCAGCAGCCGATCCTGCTCGACTGGCGTGCGCCGCAGGCCAGCGCGTTCTACCAGGCCACCGCGGCCACGCCACTCGGCGTGAAGGTCCGCCGCCACCTCGCCACCCGGGGACGGGCGGTCACCGGGATCGAGGACGAGGTCTTCGACCCGGAGCACATCCCCGACGACACGACGCTCACCGGCGAGTCCGCGCTCCTCGCCGCGCTCTCCGCGCAGCGCACCGGCCGGATGCACGACATCGTCTCCACCATCCAGGCGGAGCAGGACCGCATCATCCGCTCCGAGGCCCGCGGCATCCTCGTGGTCGCCGGCGGTCCCGGCACCGGCAAGACCGCCGTGGCCCTGCACCGCGCCGCGTACCTGCTCTACGCGCACAAGGAGCGGCTCGCCCGCAACGGCGTGCTCGTCGTCGGCCCGTCCCGCAGCTTCCTGCAGTACATCGAGCAGGTGCTGCCCTCGCTCGGCGAGAGCGGGGTGGTGCTCCGAACCGTCGGTCAGCTCCTGCCGGGGATCGACGCCTCCGCGGCGGACGCGCCGGCCGTCGCCGCGGTCAAGGGCCGCCTCGCGATGGCGCAGGTGCTGCGCCGGGCCGTGCACGCCCGGCAGGTCGCCCCCGTCGAGCCGGTCATCGTGACCGTGGACAACGAGCGGATCACCGTGCCGCCCGCGCTGATCCAGCGGGCGATCCGGCGGGCGCAGCAGACCCGCAAGCCCCACAACGTCGCCAGGGTCACCTTCGTTCGAGAGGCGCTCGCCGACCTCACCGACCTCCTCGTCGACGTCGTCGGCCACCGCGGGGGCACCGTGGACGACGAGGACCGGCGGATGCTCCGCGAGGACCTCCGCACGGCGCAGGACGTGAAGGTGCTCCTCAACACCGCATGGCTCCCGCTCACCCCGGAGAAGCTGCTCGGCGACCTGTACGCCCGCCCCGCCTACCTCGCCGCCGTGAGCCAGGAGCTGTCGCCGACCGACCGCGCGCTGCTCGCCCGGGACCGTGCCGCCCCGCTGACCGTCGCGGACGTGCCCCTGCTCGACGAGGCCGCCGAGCTGCTCGGCGAGCTCGACGCGGGCGGCGACGCCCGCCGGGCTGCACGGGAGGCGCAGCACAAGCGCGACCTCGAGAACGCCGAGGCCGCGATCCGCAACATGCGCGTCGAAGGGATGGTGACCGCCGACGCGCTCGCGGCGAACTTCGCCGATCACGGCGACGTGCTCACCACCGCGGAGCGGGCCGCCATGGACCGCACCTGGACCTACGGTCACATCGTCGTCGACGAGGCGCAGGAGCTCACGCCGATGCAGTGGCGGCTCCTGCGCCGCCGGTGCCCGCTGCGGTCGTTCACGATCGTCGGAGACCTCGCCCAGGCGTCGGTCGCCGAGCCCGCCGCGAGCTGGGAGGAGGCGATCGCTGCGCTCGGCGACGAGTTCCGACTCGAGCACCTCACCGTGAACTACCGCACGCCGCGGCAGATCACGGAGCTCGCGGAGCGTCGCGCGCTCGCGGACGGCCTCCCGATCACGCCCAGCCGGTCGGTGCGCGACGGGCGCTGGCCGGTCGACGTGCGCCGCGTCCCCGCGGTGGCCCTCGCGACCGCGGTCCTCGACGCGGTGCGCCACGACCGCGCGATCGACGCGACAGGAACCTTGGCGGTCATCGCCCCCGACAGCCTCGTCCCACCGCTCCACGACCGGCTCGACGCCGAGCTCGGCGAGCCGGTCGGCTTCGGTGCCGACGGCCTCGGTGCCGGCATCTCGGTGCTCGGCGCCCGCTCGGCGAAGGGTCTCGAGTTCGACGCCGTCGTGGTCGTCGACCAGGAGGCCATCGCGGCGTCCGGCGGCAGTGGGGCGCTCTACGTGGCGCTCACCCGGCCGACCCAGCGGCTCGCGCTCGTCGATCCGGCCTGATCAGCCCTTCGTGCAGGCGCCCGAGGACACGGCCTTGGTGTCGGCGGACGCGTGCTCCGCGACCGGGCGGAACTGCGCCGGCGTCATCGCGTAGCCGATGTCCGCCGTGGTCGAGCTCTTCGCGAAGACGATCCCGATCACGTGCCCGGTGGTCGTGAGCAGCGGGCCGCCCGAGTTGCCCTGCTCGACGTCGGCGGCGACCGTGGCGAGCGAACGGTTCGAGCTGCCGCCGCCCTCGACGTTCGGGACGCGCGTGTCGCCGACCTGCAGCACCTTGGCGCCGCCGGAGGTGAACGGGCCGCCGAAGGGGAAGCCGTCGACGACGCCGGTGGTGCCGATGGCGGGCACCCCGTCGAGCGGGAGGGCCGGCCGGCCGAGGCCCGGCACCGCGACGACGGCGAGGTCGGACGTGGCGTCGAAGTAGGTCACCCGGCCCACGAGGGCGGCGCCGTCGTCGCGGAGCACCACGGGGGAGCGGACGCCGGCGAGCACATGGGCGTTCGTGAGCACACGGTCGGTCGCGATCACGAACCCGGATCCGCTCTGGTCCTGCCCGCAGGCGTACGCCGTGCCCGTCACCTTCACGACGCTGCGCGCAGCGCGCTTCAGAGCGGTCGTACCCGTGTCGACGCCCGGCACCACCGGCTTCTCCGGCGTGCCGCCGAAGGCCTCGCCGAGCTGCGGGATGCCGCTCGCGAGCACGGTGCTGCGGAGCTGCGCCAGCGCGGACTGGACCGGAGGCGGGGTCACCGCCCCGATCGTGCGCAGCACGGCGGACGACGCGATCGGCTGGGCGAGGAACGGCACGCCGAGGGCGGCGACGACCGCGGCGACGACGGAGATCACGAGGGCGGCGACCACGAGGTTCGCCGCCGCGCCGAGGACGCGGTCGATGATGCCGAGGGGGCTCTTCAGCAGGCGGCCGCCGAGGAGCGAGCCGATGCCGACCCCGACGGCGTGCCCGATCGCGACGAGCACGAGCGCCGCGACGATGGTCACGATCACGCGCGTGCCCCCGTCACCGACGAGGCGGCCGAGCAGCGGCGCGACCAGTGTGGCGGCGATCGCGCCGACGGCGATGCCGGCGAGCGCGCCGAGGCTGCGGATCAGGCCCAGCCGGTAGCCGTGCACCAGGTAGCCGAGCAGGAGCAGCACGAGGACGACGTCGAGCACCGCGGACACTGCCGTTCGGCTCCTTCCACCAAGTGGGCGAAGCGGACAGCGTATTGGGCGGGCGCCGTCCCGCCCTGCGCGACGGGCGGATCCCGGCGAACGCTCCTGCCCGTCTCGGC
>NZ_JAODBE010000071.1 GCF_025463795.1 Amnibacterium sp. | reverse complement strand
GCGCTGCACTGCGGCGTGACGGTCCGCGCCTGACCGTCAGCGCCCGAGCGTCCTCGCGAAGAAGGCGAGCGCAGCGGTGTCGTCATCCGGTCCGCCGCCCTCGTGGCCGTTGAACCGCCAGAGGGCGAGGTCCTTCTCGGCCGGGTAGGCGTTGTAGGCGGCGAAGACGCCGGACGGCGGCACGATCGGATCCATCAGCGCCGCGCTGAACAGCGCCGGCGCGGTGCCGCGCCGGGCGAAGTGCACGCCGTCGATGTAGGAGAGCGTGCGGAACACGGCCTCCTCCTCGTCCCGGTGCACCGCGAGGTAGGCGGGGATCTCGGCGAACGGGTGCGCGTCGGTGATGGTCGTCGACCGCGGGAAGTCGCACAGGAACGGCACCCGAGCGACCACGCCGCGCACGCGCGGGGACAGGGCACCGACGGCCAGGGCCGTGCCGCCGCCCTGGCTGATCCCGGTGACGCCGATCCGCGCCTCGTCCACCTCGTCGAGCGCCGCGGCCGCGTCGACCGCGAGCACGGCGTCGGTGAAGAGCCGCGTGTAGTAGTAGGTGGCGGCGTCGAGCACGCCGCGCGTCATGACCCCCGGCACCTGCGGGCCGGCGGGTGCGTCGTCGGGGGTGTCCCCGCGGCTCCAGCCGGAGCCCTGGCCGCGGGTGTCCATGTGCAGGTGCGCGTAGCCGGCGGCCGCCCAGAGCAGGTTCGCGTGCGGGGCGCCGCGGCCGCCGCCGTAGCCGACGTACTCGACGACGGCGGGCAGCGGGCCGGCCGCACCTGCCGGGATTCGCAGCCACGCGCGGATCGGCTGCCCGTTCCAGCCGCTGAACACGACGTCGAAGACGCGGATCGCGGAGAGCCCGCTCTCGACCTCCGTGAGCCGGGGCGCCCGGGCGACCGCCCGTGACCTGGCGAGCTGCTCGGCCCAGAAGGCGTCGAAGTCCTCCGGCTCGGTGGTGCTGCCGGCATAGGCGGCCAGCTCGGTCTCGGGCAGGTCCGTGAACACGGCTTCAGCCTGCCACGGCGTGGCGTGCCCATATCTCGGTTCGAAACTTTCGAAAGCGACTCCGATCCCAGTACGCTGCAGCCACCACCCCTTCCGGGCGGCGACGAGGCCGAAGGAGGACCCGTGAGCGCGACGGAGACCGCGGCGCGCGGACGCACCACCCTCGCGATGCTCGCCGAGGAGGCGGGCGTCTCCCTGTCGACCATCTCCAAGGTGCTGAACGGGCGCTCCGACGTCGCCGTCGAGACCCGTCGACGCGTCGAGGAGCTGCTCGACAAGCACGAGTACCGCCGTCGCGGCGCCTCGGTGCGCGCGTCGAACCTCATCGAGGTCGTCTTCCACGAGCTGTGGAGCGTCGAGATCATCGCGGGCGTCGAGGAGGCGGCCCGTGCGAACGGCATGAGCGTGATCATCTCGGTGAGCGGCGACCGCCACTCCCCGGGGCCCGAGTGGGTGCAGGGCGTGCTCGCCCGCCGCCCGGCAGGGGTCGTGCTCGTCGCCTCCGGCCTGTCGACGCTCGTCGCCGAGCAGCTGCGGTCGCGGATGATCCCGTTCGCGGTGATCGACCCGTCGGGCGACCCGTCCCCCGATCTGCCGTCGGTCGGATCCGCGAACTGGTCCGGCGGCCTCACCGCCACCCGCCATCTGCTCGAGCTCGGGCACCGGAGGATCGCGATGGTCACGGGCCCCGAGGACGTCATGTGCGCCCTCGCCCGGCTCGACGGCTTCCGTTCCGCCATGGGCTCCCGCGGCGTGCCGGTGCGCGAGGACTGGGTGCGCTTCGGCGACTTCGACACCGCCGGCGGCCGGGCCGCCGCCGAGGGCCTCTTCGCGGGCGACGACCGCCCGACCGCCGTGTTCGCGGGCAACGACCTCATGGCGCTCGGCGTGATCGAGGTCGCCACCGAGCACGGCCTCCGCGTGCCGCAGGACCTGTCCGTCGTCGGCTACGACGACCGCGACTTCGCCGTGCTGTCCCGGCCGCGCCTCACGACCGTGCACCAGCCGCTGAAGAAGATGGCCGCCGCCGCGACGCGCATGGTGCTGCGGCTCGGCGCCGGCGAGGCGACCGATCAGCGGATCGACCTCGCCACCCACCTCGTCGTGCGCGAGAGCACGGCACCGGTCGCCGCCGCGGCGGACTGAGCGGGCTCAGGCCGGCAGCGGATCCGCGAACAGCCGGGTGAACGGCAGCTCGGCCGCGCCGATGAGCAGCAGGTCGCTGCCGAGCGCGGCGCGGCGGATGTCGACGGGCTCGTCGGGCAGCGGCAGCGCCCGCGTCGCGACCATGTCGGCGAGCCGGCCGGGGGTCGCGGCGGTGAGCGCCGACAGGAAGCCGCCGAGCACGATCCTGCTGGGGTTCAGCAGGTTGATCACCGAGGCGAGCGCGACGGCGAGGGCGTCGATCTGACGGCGCACCTCGGCGCGCACCGGGCTGCTGCGGTCGGCGGTCAGCGCCGCCTCCAGCTCGTCCGGATCCGCCCGGTCGAGGCCGAGCACCTCGAGCAGAGCGCTGCGGCGCACCTCCGACTCGAGCGTGCCGCGCACCCCGATCGTGTCCGCACGGCCGCCGCGACGGATGCCGATGTGGCCGAGCTCGCCGGCGTGACCGGTCGCGCCGCCGACGAGCGCGCCGCCGGACACGATTCCGCCACCCACGCCGCTCGCCCCGCCGTGCACGTAGACGAGGTCCTCGACGCCGCGGCCGGCGCCGAACACCCACTCGGCCTGGGCGCCGAGCCCGGCGTCGTTCGCGGCGCCGGCGAAGACGCCGAGCGCCTCGCCCACCATCGCGGCGATCGGCACGTCGCGCCAGCCGAGATGCGGGGCGAGGCGCACCAGGCCGTCGACCCGCCGCACGACCCCGGGGACCGCGATGCCGGCCCCGACGAGCCGAGCACCGTTCGACCGTGCGAGCAGCCGGCGGGCCGTGTCGACCGCGACGGCCACCGCCTCGTCGGGCGTCGGCGGCGCGTCGAACGGCACCCGCTCCTTCGCGAGCACACGGCCGCCGAGCCGCACGGTCGCGACGGTCACCGCGTCGAGCTCGGGGTTCACCGCCACCGCGATCGGCACGTCGGACGGCCGCACGAGCGGGCTGGGACGACCGACCTGGCCGGCGCCCGCGGCCTCGTCCTCGACGACGAGCCCGCGGTCGACGAGCTCGGCGACGAGCGCGCCGATCGTCGAGCGGTTCAGGCCGCTGACCCGGGTGAGCTCGCTCCGCGTCGCCGGCGCCACGTGCACCCGGCGCAGCACGAGGGCGAGGTTGTGCCGGCGGACGAGGTCGTTGCGGCCGCCCTGCTCGCCGAACACATCCGATCCCAGGCTCACCCGTGTCAGTGTAGGGAGACGACACCCGTTGCGGTCGGCGGGCATCGCCGGTTATGTTGTACGCCACAACAATTTGCGACAGGAACGGTAACGATGGCAGCGCAGCCCACCCGCGACGACAAGTTCTCCTTCGGCCTCTGGACCGTCGGCTACAACGGCACCGACCCGTTCGGCGGCCCCACCCGCGCACCGCTCGACGTCGTGCACGTCGTCGAGAAGCTCTCCGAGCTCGGCGCCTACGGGCTCACCTTCCACGACGACGACCTCTTCGCGTTCGGCTCGTCGGACGCGGAGCGGCAGACGCAGATCGACCGGCTGAAGGGCGCGCTCGAGTCGACCGGCCTGATCGTCCCGATGGTCACGACGAACCTCTTCAGCCCGCCGGTCTTCAAGGACGGCGGCTTCACCTCCAACGACCGCACGATCCGCCGCTTCGCGCTCCGCAAGGTGCTCCGCAACGTCGACCTCGCCGCCGAGCTCGGCGCGAAGACCTTCGTGATGTGGGGCGGCCGCGAGGGCGCCGAGTACAACGCGTCGAAGGACATCCGCCAGGCGCTCGAGCGGTACCGCGAGGCCGTGAACCTGCTCGCCGACTACACGACGAGCAAGGGCTACGACATCCGCTTCGCCATCGAGCCGAAGCCGAACGAGCCCCGCGGCGACATCCTGCTGCCGACGCTCGGCCACGCGATCGCGTTCATCGACACGCTTGCGCGGCCCGAGCTCTTCGGCGTCAACCCCGAGGTCGGGCACGAGCAGATGGCCGGGCTGAACTACTCGGCGGGCATCGCCCAGGCGCTCTACTCCGGCAAGCTCTTCCACATCGACCTGAACGGCCAGCGCGGCATCAAGTACGACCAGGACCTCGTCTTCGGTCACGGCGAGCTGTACGACGCCTTCGCCCTCGTCGACCTGCTCGAGAACGGCAGCCCACAGGGCGGCCCGACCTACGACGGCCCGCGGCACTTCGACTACAAGCCGAGCCGCACCGAGGACGAGTCCGGCGTGTGGGAGTCGGTGGCGGCCAACATGCGCAACTACCTGCTCCTGAAGGAGCGGGCCGCGGCGTTCCGTGCCGACCCCGAGGTGCAGGAGGCGCTGCAGCGCGCGAAGGTCGGCGAGCTGGCGACGCCGACCCTCAACCAGGGCGAGTCGATCGACGACCTCCTCGCGGACCGCACCGCGTTCGAGGACTTCGACGCGAACGCGTACTTCGACGCGAAGGGCTTCGGCTTCGTGCAGCTGCAGCAGCTCGCGACCGAGCACCTGCTCGGCGCGCGCTGACCAGGCCCACCCGATGACGCTCGTCGCCGGGGTCGACTCGTCGACCCAGAGCTGCAAGGTCGTCATCAGGGACGTCGCGACCGGGGCGCTCGTACGCTCCGGTCGCGCGTCCCATCCGGACGGCACGGAGGTCGATCCGGAGGCGTGGTGGGTCGCGCTGCACGCGGCGATCCGCGATGCGGGCGGTCTCGACGACGTCGCGGCGATCTCGATCGCCGGCCAGCAGCACGGGATGGTCGTGCTCGACGGCGACGGGCGCGTCATCCGCGACGCGCTGCTCTGGAACGACACCCGGTCCGCGCAGGCGGCCCGGGACCTCATCGAGGAGTTCGGCGCCGAGACCCTCGCGACCCGCACGGGCAGCGTGCCGGTCGCCTCGTACACGGCGACGAAGCTGCGCTGGCTGCGCGACGCGGAGCCGGACAACGCCGCCCTCGTCGCCGCCGTCGCCCTCCCGCACGACTGGCTGACCTGGCGCCTGCTCGGCTACGGCCCCCACGACGCCTCGCCGTCCGGGCCCGTCCTCGAGGCGCTCACGACCGACCGCTCCGACGCCTCCGGCACGGGCTACTTCGACCCGTCCCGCGGCCGCTACGACCGCGCCCTCCTCGAGGCGGTGCTCGGCCACGACGCCGTGCTGCCGCGGGTCCTCGGCCCGCACGAGGCCGCCGGGCGCACCATCGCGGGCCTCGAGGGGATCCCGGCCGGGATCGTCGTCGGTCCCGGCGCCGGGGACAACGCGGGCGGGGCGCTCGGCCTCGGCGCATCCGCGGGCGACGTGGTCGTCTCGATCGGCACGAGCGGCACGGTGTTCGCCGTGACCGGAACGCCGACGACGGACGCCTCCGGCACGGTCTCGGGCTTCGCGAGCGCATCCGGTGACTTCCTGCCCCTCATCGCGACGCTGAACGCCGCCCGGATCCTCGACGCGACGGCCCGCCTGCTCGCGGTCGACCACGACGAGCTCGGCCGCCTCGCCCTGGAGGCGCCCCCCGGCGCCGACGGGCTCGTGCTCGTGCCCTACTTCGAGGGCGAGCGCACGCCGAACCTGCCGGATGCGACCGCGACGCTCGCCGGGATGACGCTCCGGACGACCACGCGGCCGCACCTGGCGCGCGCCGCGGTCGAGGGCCTGCTCTGCGCGCTCGCCGACGGCCTCGCTGCCGTGCAGGGCCAGGGCGTGCACGCGGAGCGGCTGCTGCTCATCGGCGGCGCCGCGCAGAACCCCGCGGTGTCGGCGATCGCCGCGCAGGTCTTCGCGGAGCCGGTGGTCGTTCCGGCGCCGGGCGAGTACGTCGCCGCCGGGGCCGCCGTGCAGGCGGCCTGGACGCTCACGGGCACGCGCCCGGACTGGCCGATCGACGTGACGGCCGAGCCGGCACCCGACCACCGCCCGGAGATCCTGGCGCAGTACCGGGCGACGGCCACCCGCCTCAACTGACCGGTGAGTTGCCACTTCCGCCCCCTTCACGGGTGCTGAAGCGGGCGAAAGTGGCACATGACGGGTGGCACGGGACACGCAAGACTCGAGCCGGCACGCGGACGAAGGGGATCGCATGAAGAACTGGTCGAACACCTACGAGTACAGGGCGCCGCGGATCGTCGCGCCGACCACCGTCGACGAGGTGCGGCGCGTCGTGGCCGAGGCGGACCGGGTGCGGCCGCTCGGCTCCAAGCACTCGTTCAACGGCATCGCCGACACGACGGGCACGCTCGTCGACATGACGGCGCTGCCCGTCGAGGTGACGATCGACGAGGCGGCCGGCACGGCGACCGTCTCGGGCGGTACCCGCTACGGCGTGATCGCCGCGGCGCTCGACGCGGCGGGCTTCGCCCTGCACAACATGGGCTCGCTCCCCCACATCTCCGTCGCCGGCGCGGTCGCGACCGGCACGCACGGCTCGGGCGTCGGCCTCGGCAACCTGTCCTCCGCGATCCGCGGCCTCGAACTCGTGACCGCCGACGGCGACCTGCGCCGGGTGACCGCGGACGACCCGGAGCTCGCCGGATCCGTCGTGGCCCTGGGGGCCCTCGGCCCGGCCGTCCGGGTGACGGTGGCGGTCGAACCGCGCTACCTCATCCGTCAGGACACCTACCGCGGGCTGCCGTGGGACACGATGCTCGGCTCCTTCCGCGAGGTGGCGGGCGGCGCCTACAGCATCAGCGTCTTCACGAACTGGGTCGAGGACGAGGTCGAGCAGCTCTGGGTGAAGCGCCGCGTCGATTCGGAGGACGCGCAGGTCGACGACCGGTACTTCGGCGCCGCGCGCGACCTCGAGGAGCGGCCGGAGCTCGTGCCGGGCGTCACGGACAACCTGACCCGTCGCGGTGTGGCGGTCCCGTGGCACTTCGGCCTCCCCCACTTCCGGCTCGACGTGCCGCCGTCGGCGGGGGACGAGATCCAGACCGAGTACTTCGTGGCGATCGACGACGCGGGTGCCGCGCTGTCGGCGGTGCGGGCGCTCGGGGACCGGATCGCGCCGCACCTCACGGTGACCGAGCTGCGCACGATGGCCGCTGACGGCCTGTGGCTGTCGCCGGCGTCCGGCCGCGACTCGCTCGCCATCCACTTCACCTGGAGGAACCACCCGGACGAGGTCTTCGCGCTGCTGCCCGCGATCGAGGAGGCGCTCGCGCCGTTCGCGCCGCGGCCGCACTGGGGCAAGCTGAACCGGGTCGACCCGGCCGGCTTCGCGACCGCCTACCCGCGCCTCGGCGACCAGCGCGAGCTGGTGCTGCGGCACGACCCGGCGGGGAAGTTCCGCAACGAGTATCTCGACCGGGTGCTCGGCCTGGGCGCATCCGAGGAGCTGCCCGAGACGAGCGCCCCGATGGGCCGCTGACCTCCCCGGTCGCCGCTCGCGCCGCTCGAGCCCTCCGCCGTTTTCAGGATCCGGCCACCGTATTCAGGAGGATCCGGATGTGAACACGGCGTGTCGGGTGGGAAGCCCTGAAAACGGCGGAGGGGCGGAGGGGCGGTGAGTCAGGTGCGGCGCGGCGGCGCCGACGGCACGGGCGGCTCGGCGTCCCAGGAGCCGTACACCGCCTCCGTGTTCGAGGCGATCTGCGCGGCGAGCATCGACGGGTCGGTGTCGAGCAGCGCGGCCATCGCCCGCAGGGTGTGGGGCACGAGGTAGGGCGCGTTCGGGCGGCCGCGCACGGGCACCGGCGCGAGATAGGGTGCGTCGGTCTCGACGAGGATCCGGCTGCGCGGCGCGACGGCGAGCGCCTCCTGCAGCCGCTCCGCCTTCTTGAACGTCACCGTGCCGGCGAACGACAGGTACCACCCGTGGCTCGTCGCCAGCTGCGCGAGCGCGGCGTCGCCCGAGAAGCAGTGGAAGACCGTGCGGTCGGGCGCCCCGACCCGCTGCAGCGTGTCGACGACCTCCTGGTGCGCGTCGCGGTCGTGGATCTGCAGGGCGAGCCCGTGCTCCTTCGCGATGGCGATGTGGGCCTCGAACGCGGCGATCTGGGCTGGACGGCCCGCCTCGCCGGTGCGGTAGAAGTCCAGCCCCGTCTCGCCGACGGCTCGCACGCGGGGCAGGCCGGCGAGCCGGTCGATCTCCGCGAGGGCGTCGTCGATGCCGCCGGCCGAGGTGAGCTCGGGCGTCTCGTTCGGATGCACGGCGACGGCCGCGAGCATCCGCGGGTCGGTCGCCGCGGTCGCGGCGGACCAGCGGCTCGTCACCACGTCGGTGCCCACCTGCACCACGCCGCGGACGCCCACGGCGGATGCGCGGTCGAGCTGCTCCCGCCAGTCGAGGCCGTCCTCGCCGTCCTCGATCTCGAGGTGCGTGTGGTTGTCGTACACGCCGACCCGGAGGGCCTCGGGCAGGGGCGGATAGGTCATGTCGCGGCGCGACGGATCCGGCTCGCGCCGGCGGATCGCGGACTCCCCCTGCAGGTCCGGCGCCGGGCCGTCAGGCACTCAGGACCTCCTGCTCGATCCGCGGGAAGAGCGGCTCGAGCGGAGCGGTGCGGGTGCCGGCAGGCAGCTGCCCCCAGTCGCCGGCGGCCCGGATCGGCTGGTCGGCGAGCAGGCCGAGCGAGCCCTCCGCGCCGAGGGCGGTCCAGAGCTTGCCGCACGCCTTCGGCATCACCGGCGACAGCAGGACGGCGAGCGCGCGCAGCCCCTCGGCCGCCGTCGCCAGCACGGCGTCGAGCCGGCCGGCCTGCTCGGGCTGCTTGGCGAGCGCCCACGGCTCCTCGAGGGTGAGGTAGCCGTTCAGCTCCTCGACGATGCGCCAGATCGCGGCGATCGCCTCGTGGGGCGCCATCCGCTCGATGGCGAGGTCCGCCTCGACGGCCGAGGCACGCACCACCTCGCGGATGCCGAGGTCGCGCTCGGACGCCTCGCCCGCCGCCGGCAGCACGCCGTCGCGGTAGCGGCCGATCATCGCGATCACGCGGGAGCCGAGGTTGCCGAAGCCGTTCGCGAGCTCGGCCTGGTAGCGGGCGGCGAGGTCCTCCCAGGAGAAGGAGCCGTCCTGGCCGAACGGGATGGCGCGCAGGAAGTAGTACCGGAACGCATCGGAGCCGAAGACGTCGGTGATGCTCGCGGGCGCGATGCCGGTGAGCTTCGACTTCGACATCTTCTCGCCGCCGACGAGCAGCCAGCCGTGGGCGAAGACCTGCCTCGGCACCTCGAGCCCGGCGGCCATCAACATCGCGGGCCAGATCACCGCGTGGAACCGAAGGATGTCCTTGCCCACGAGGTGCACCGCGGGCCAGCGGCGGTTCAGCGTGGCCTCGTCCCCGTCGAAGCCGATGGCGGTGATGTAGTTCAGCAGCGCGTCGAACCAGACGTAGACCACGTGCCGGTCGTCCCACGGCACCTGCACGCCCCAGTCGAAGCTCGAGCGCGAGATGGACAGGTCCGCGAGGCCCTGCTTCACGAACGAGACCACCTCGTTGCGGGCGCTCTCGGGCTGCACGAAGTCGGGTCGCTCCTCGTAGAGGGCGAGGAGCCGATCGGTGAACTGGCTCATCCGGAAGAAGTAGTTCCGCTCGCTGAGCAGCTCGACCGGGATCGAGTGGATCGCGCAGACGAGCTGGCCCTCGTACCGGCCCGTGCCGGTCACGAGCTCCGACGTCTGCTTGTACTCCTCGCAGCCGACGCAGTAGTAGCCCTCGTAGTCCCCCGCCTCGATGAACCCGGTGTCGTAGAGGCGCTGCACGAAGGCGGCGACGCCCTGCTCGTGCCGGGGCTGGGTCGTGCGGATGAAGTCGTCGTTCGCGATGCCGAGGGTCTCGAGGAGCGGCAGCCACGCCTGCTGCACGAGCCGGTCCGCCCACTCGCGGGGACCCATGTCGTTGGCCGTCGCGGTGCGGAGCATCTTCTGACCGTGCTCGTCGGTCCCGGTGAGCAGCCAGGTGTCGTCGCCGGCCTGGCGATGCCAGCGGGCGAGCACGTCCGCCGCGACCTCCGTGTACCCGTGCCCGATGTGGGGCACATCGGACGGGTAGAAGATCGGCGTGGTGATCGTGAACGGTCGACCCGCGGGCATCCCACGAGTTTACGGGGCGCCGCATCCGCGTTACGGCGCCCCCTCCGGGGCAGCATCACCCCGCGGGTCAGGGGGCCGAGACGTCGAGCACGATCTTGCCGAGGCCGCTGCGGGACTCGACGGCGCGGTACGCCTCCTGCACCTGATCCAGCGGGAAACGCCCCTTGATCGGCACCTCGATCACGCCGTCCGCGACGAGGTGCGCCAGCTCGGTCACGCCGGCGACCGGATCCCCGAGGGCCGCCATGCCCTTCGCGACCGTCCCGAGACGGCCCGCGGCGGCGAAGTCGGTGATCGTCTCGACGCGGTCCTTCGGCACACCGAGCCGCAGCGCGAGCTCGACGTAGCCGCCGCCGTAGGTGTCGAGGAACGCCTGGATGCCGTCGGGCGCGACGTCGCGGAGCCGCTGCTCGAGGCCGTCGCCGTACGCGATCGGCTCGGCGCCCCACGCGCGCAGCCGCTCGTGGTTGGCCTCGCCCGCGACGGCGAGCACCCGGGCACCGGTCTGGATCGCGAGCTGCGTGACGAACGCGCCGACCCCACCCGCCGCCCCGCTGATCGCGACCGTCTCCCCCGACTGCGGATGCGTGACGTCGATCATGACGAGCGCGGTCGTGCCGGCGACGTAGAGCGTCGCGGCCGCCGCCCAGTCCAGCGACTCGGGCTTCGGGACCACCCGGTCCGCCGGCAGCAGCGCGTACTCCGCCTGCGCGTTGCGCCCGTCGGAGAGCCCGACGACCGGCTGCCCGACCGCGAGGCCGGTCACGCCCTCACCGACGGCGCTCAGCACACCCGCGAGGTCGCTGCCCTGGCCCTCCGGGAACCGGGCCGGGAACCGGTCCTTGCCGGCGCCGGAGCGGATGCTCGCCTCACCCGGATTCGTCCCGGCCGTGACGACCCGCACGACGACCTCGCCGGGGCCCGGCTCCGGCGCGGGCACGTCCTCGATGCGCAGGACGCCGACGTCGCCGTACTCCTCGAACCGAACCGCCTTCATGGGGCTCCTCTCCTCGACGGTCCCGATGGTGCGCCGCCCGACCTGGACGTCCCCTCCTCCTCTCGAGGAGGAGGAGGAGGAGTCAGCGCTTCGCGGCGACCGCCCTGTCGTAGAGGGCGCGGCGCGACAGGCCGGTCGCCTCGGCCACCTCGGCCGTCGCGTCCTTGAGCCGCGTGCCCGCCGCGACGCGCGCGAGCACCTCGGCGAGGGCGTCGTCCTCGGACGCGACCGCCGGCTCCGCGCCGGCGAGCACGAGCACGATCTCGCCGCGCACGCCGCCCCGGGCCCACTCGGCCAGCTCGGCGACGGTGCCGCGCACGACCTCCTCGTACAGCTTCGTGAGCTCCCGCGCCACGACCGCCCGCCGGTCCGGACCGAGCACCTCCGCCATGACGGCGAGCAGCGACGCGAGCCGGTTCGGCGACTCGAAGCAGACGACGGTGCGCCGCTCCGCCGCGAGCTCGGCGAGCCACCGGCGCCGCTCGCCGTCGCGCCGGGGCGCGAACCCTTCGAAGACGAACCGGTCGGTCGGCAGCCCGGACACGGCCAGTGCGGTCAGCACCGCGGATGCGCCCGGCACGGCGGTGACGGTCACGCCGGCGTCGATCGCGGCGCGGACGAGGGCGAAGCCGGGGTCGGAGACCGTCGGCATGCCGGCGTCGGAGACGAGCACGACGTCGGACTCGGCGGCGAGCGCCACGAGTTCCGCGATCCGCGCCCGCTCGGTCTGCTCGTCGACGCGCACGAGGCGGGGCCGGTTCGCGATCCCGAGGCCGGCGAGCAGCCGCTGCGCGACTCGGGTGTCCTCGACGCCGAGCACCGTCGCGGTCTCCAGCGTCTCGATGAGGCGCCGGCCGGCGTCGCCGAGGTTCCCGATGGGCGTTCCGGCGAGCACGAGCACGCTCCAGTGTCCCGCGTGGGGGAAGCGGCCCCGTTCCGGCCCGCGCCGTATCCTCGAGCGCGTGTCGCGCACCGAGAGCACCCCTGTGCCCGTGCTCGACGCCGAGGCCCCGCCGCGCCGCACGTCGCGCGCCGTGGCGGTGGTCGGCCGCAACCGGTACCTCGGCGCGCTCGGGCCCGGCCTCGTGCTGCTCGTCGCGACGATCCTCCGCTTCGTGAACATCGGCTCCCCCGGCGTGCTGGTCTTCGACGAGACCTTCTACGTGAAGGACGCCTGGACGCTCGTGCACCTCGGCTACGAGGCGAGCTGGCCGGCGACGGCCGCCACCGGCAAGACGCTCGACGTGAACGGCCTCTTCCAGGGCGGCCAGGTGAACGTCTTCACCCACGCCGCCGAGTACGTCGCGCATCCGCCGCTCGGCAAGTGGATCATCGGCCTCGGCGAGCTGCTGGCCGGCGGCGCGCAGAACCCCGTCTCCTGGCGGGTGGGCGTCGCCGTGATCGGCGTGCTGGCGGTGGGGCTGCTCATGCTCGTCGCGCACCGGATGTTCCAGACGCCGCTCGTCACGCTCGTCGCCGGTGGCCTGATGGCCATCGACAACCAGGCGATCGTGATGTCCCGCATCTCGCTGCTCGACAACATGGTCATGTTCTTCGCCCTCGCGGGGTTCGCCTGCGTGCTCGAGGACCGCGGCTGGGCGGAACGGCGGTTCGGCCGCTGGCTGATGCGGAGGCGGCGGGACGTCGGCGCGTGGGGGCCGACGCTGCTGTGGCGGCCGTGGCTGCTCGCCGCCGGCGTCGCGTTCGGCGCGTGCACGGCCGTGAAGTGGTCGGGCCTGTACGTCACCGCGTTCTTCGTCGTGTACCTGGTGGGCGTCGACATGCTGCTGCGGCGCCGCGCCGGGTTCCGGTTCTGGTACAGCGCCGGGCTGCTGAAGCAGGCGTGGGCGATCGTGCTGAACATCGTGCCGATCGGCCTCGTCACCTACCTGCTGTCCTGGACGGGCTGGTTCGTCACCTCGGGCGGCTACAACCGCAACTACGTCGAGACGTTCCCCGCGCAGCGCTTCACCGGGCTCCTCGCGTGGGTGCCTGCGCCGCTGCAGAACCTCTGGTCGTGGCACGCGTCGATCTACGCGTTCCACACGGGCCTCGAGACCCCGCATCCGTATGCGGCGCCGGCGATCCTCTGGCCGCTGATCGCGAGGCCGACCTCGATGTTCTGGGACCCCGCTTCGATGGCGGGCGGGAACGGGTGCCGGTTCGGCACGTGCGCGGCCGCGATCACCGACATCCCGAACCCGCTGATCTGGTACGCCGCCTGGGCCGCCGCGATCTACCTGGTGGTGCGGCTGATCCGCCGTCGCGAGTGGCAGGCGGGCCTGCTGCTCGTCGCGATCGCGGCCGGCTGGTTCCCGTGGCTGCTGTACCCGAAGCGCACGATGTTCTTCTTCTACTCGATCGAGTTCGAGCCGTACCTGCTGCTGTGCCTCGCCGCGGTGATCGGGTTGATGGTGATGCGGCCGGCCACCGCCTCCTCCCCCGACGAGCTCGTCGCCGCCGAGGCGCGGTACGGGCTGACGGTGCGCCGCGGGGTCGTGATCGGGTTCATCGGCCTCGCCGTCGTCGTCAGCGCGTTCTTCTTCCCGCTCGACACCGGGATGCAGACCCCGTACTGGTTCTGGCACATCCACATGTGGTCACCGACGTGGATCTGAGCGGATTCGCCGCGGGCCTCGACGCGCTCGGCGCCGACGACCTGCGCGCCGGCGGCAGCGTGAAGTGGACCGCCCACCCCGAGGCGATCGGCGCCTTCGTCGCCGAGATGGACTTCGGCCTCGCGCCACCGATCGCCGCAGCGCTGCACGAGGCGGTCGACGCGGAGCGCACCGGCTACCTGCCGACGGCCCTCGCCGACGGGCTGCGCAGCGCGACCGCCGACTGGTGCGCGGACCGCTTCGGCTGGGCGATCGAGCCGGCGGCCGTGCAGCCGGTCGGCGACGTGATCGCCGCCTTCGAGCTGATGCTGCGGTACTACTCGGATCCGTCGGCTCCGGTGATCGTGCCGACGCCCGCCTACATGCCCTTCCTGATCGTGCCGCCGATGCTCGGCCGCCGGGTGATCGAGGTGCCGAGCCGGGAGACCGACGGCCACTACGCCCTCGACCTCGGCGGCATCGCGGCCGCGTTCGAGCAGGGCGCCGACGTGCTCGTGCTCTGCAACCCGTGGAACCCGGTGGGCCGGGTGCTCACCCGCGACGAGCTGCTCGCGGTCGCGGACGTGGTCGAGCGGCACGGCGGGCGCGTGTTCTCGGACGAGATCCACGCCCCGCTCGTGTTCGCGCCGCACCGGCACGTGCCCTACGCCTCCGTGTCCGAGGCGGCGGCGCGGCACTCCGTGACGGCGCTCAGCGCATCGAAGGCGTTCAACCTGCCGGGCCTGAAGTGCGCGCAGGTGGTCTTCACGAACGAGGAGGACGGCGCCCGCTTCAGCGACGTCGGCCTCTTCGCCGGCCACGGCGCCTCCGGCTTCGGCGTGATCGCGAACACCGGGGCCTACCGTGCGGGCGGCCCGTGGCTCGACGCGGTGCTGGACTACCTGGACGGCAACCGGCGCCGGTTCGGCGAGCTGGTCGCCGAGCGGATCCCGCGGCTCCGCCACCGGCCGCCGGAGGGCACCTACATCGCCTGGCTCGACGCCCGCGGGCTCGACCTCGGGACCGCGCCCGCCGACCGGCTGCTCGAGCGGGCGGGGATCGCGCTCACCGACGGTGCCGCGTGCGGGGCGCCCGGGTTCCTGCGCTGCATCCTCGCGACGCCGCGACCGGTGCTCGAGCAGCTCGTCGACCGCCTCGCGACCGCGGCGGGCTGAGGCCCGCCTCGAGGCCGGAGGGGGGACAACCCCCGGTCGAACAGGCGTGACCGCCGGATGGGCGACGAGCGCGAGCCCCGCCACGGTGGAACCATGACCTCGACCACCATGACCACCACGTCCTCCGCCCCGTCCGGCGCCGTGGGTGCCTCCGCCCGAACCGGTGCCGGAGCCGCCTACGGGCGCTTCTGGCGGCGCATGCCGCGGGAGCTCGGCTACCTCGCGCTCACCACCGTGATCGGCATCGCCTCGCTCACCGTGCTCCGCGGCGCCGAGTCGCTCGGCGCCGGCCTGCTCACGGTGCTCGTCGGGCTGATCGTCTTCGCGCTGCTGCTCGTCCTGACCCGCTACCTCGGGGTGTTCGAGCTCCGCCGCCTGCGCTGGGCCCGCCTGCCCGTGATCCCGTCCCCGCGCTGGACGCCGCCGTTCCGGGGCAAGGGGTTCTTCCGCGCGCTCGGCGACGTCTTCGGCAACCCGCACTCGTGGCTCTACTACCTGCACAGCGGCGTGCTGAACCCGATCCTCGCCGTGCTCACCACCGCGATCTGGCTGCCCTGGATCCTCGCCTCGCTCGCCTTCGCCACCACGCCGATCTGGGCCTCCACGAGTCCGTACGGTCCCGGCGCGACGCTGACCCTGCAGCGTGCCGGCGAGGTCCACGTGACCGGGTGGACTCCCGCGGAGGTCCTGATCGCCGCGGGGGGCGGCGGCTTCGATCCGGCGAGGGCCGCCTGGCTCGTCGCCGGGCTCTGCGCCCTCGGGCTCGGGATGATCGCCGCGCTGCCGTTCGTCACCCGCGGGCTCGCCTTCGCCCACTGGGGTCTCGGCCGGCTGCTGCTCTCCCGCTTCCGCTCCGAGGACCTCGGCGTCCGCGTGGAACAGGTCGAGGCGGCGCAGCGCGCCGCCGTCGCCGCCGAGGACAACGCCCTGCGCCGGCTCGAGCGCGACATCCACGACGGCCCGCAGCAGCGCCTTCTGCGGCTGCAGATGGAGCTCGCCGCGGCCGAGCGCCGGCTCGGCACCGACGGCGCGGCCGCGGCGGAGTCGATCGAGGAGGCGCGGACGCTCGCCCAGGAGGCGCTCGACGAGCTGCGGGCCCTCTCGCAGGGCTTCGCTCCGCCGCTGCTGCAGGACCGGGGGCTCGAGGCCGCGCTCGAGGCGCTCGCCCGGCGCAGCGCCGTGCCGCTCGAGGCGGACGTCCGACTGACGGAGCCACTGCCGTCCCCCATCGAGCGCAGCGCCTACTTCGTCGCTGCGGAGCTCACGAGCAACGCGATCAAGCACGCGGCCGCGAGGCGCATCGTGCTCAGCGTGGCCACGGAGCCCGCCGCCGCGACGGGTGGGCCGGCCGTGCTCCGCATCCGCGTGACCGACGACGGCGTGGGCGGCGCCGGGCCGGTGCCGCAGCACGGGCTCGCCGGCGCGGCCGAGCGCCTCGCGGGACTCGGCGGCGAGCTCCGCATCGTGAGTCCCACCGGGGGGCCCACCGAGGTCACCGCGACGATCCCCCTGCCCCGCGGGTAGCGTCGGCCGTCATGGGATCCGACCCCCGGCCGCTGAAGGTCGCGATCGTCGAGGACTCCACGCTGCTGCGGGAGGGGCTGGTGCGCCTCCTCGCGGAAGCCGGGTTCGAGACGGTCGCGGCCCTCGGCGACGCGACGACGCTCGAGCCGACGATCGCGTCGGCGGCGCCCGACGTCGTCGTGCTCGACGTGCGGCTGCCGCCCACCCATCGCGACGAGGGCGTTCGGGCGGCGATCGCGCTGCGCTCCTCCCATCCGGAGGTCGCGGTGCTGCTCCTCAGCCAGTACGTCGAGACGACGTACGCCCGCGAGCTGCTCGCGGCCGGCAGCGGCGGCATCGGCTACCTGTTGAAGGACCGCGTCACCGACCTCGAGCAGCTGCGGCGGGCGATCGAGCAGGTCGCGGCGGGCGGCACGGTGCTCGATCCCAAGATGGTGGAGGAGATGCTCCGGGCGAGGGCGGATCCGCTCTCCCGGCTCACCCCGCGGGAGACCCAGGTGCTGCGCGGCATGGCGGAGGGGCGCAGCAACGCCGCGATCGCGGAGGCGCTGGTCGTCTCGCCGGGCGCGGTGGAGAAGCACGTCACGAGCATCTTCGGCAAGCTCGGGCTGGAGGAGTCGTCGGCGGCGCACCGGCGCGTGCTGGCCGTGCTGCAGTTCCTGGGGGCTTGACCCCCAGGAACGAACGGGCAAGGCCTGGGGGCTCGACCCCCAGGAACGAACGGGCAGCGTCTGGGGGCTCGACCCCCAGGAACGAACGGGCAGCGTCTGGGGGCTCGACCCCAGGAACGAACGGGCAGCGTCCGTGGGCGCCGAAGGACCGGGGAGCAGGGTTCGGTGGCGTGCCCGGCAAGGGGCTTGACACCGCCCGCCACGAGGGTGGCCGCATGTGTCAGGCTGTCCCCCATGCCCGACGGAGTGTCCTATCCGCGCCGCGCGCTCGTCGTCGTCGACGTGCAGAACGAGTACGTGTCCGGGGCACTGCCGATCGCCCATCCGCCGCTCACGACGAGCCTGCCGAACATCGCAGCCGCCATCGACGCCGCCACCGCTGCCGGCGTGCCGGTGGTGCTGGTCCAGCACGTCGACGAGGCCGACTCGCCGGTCTTCGCCGCCGGGTCGACGGGCGCGGAGCTGCACGAGGTCGTCGCCTCCCGGCCGCACGACCTGGTGCTGACGAAGCAGACGGTGTCGTGCTTCGCGAGCACGGATCTCGGCGAGCGCCTCGACGACCTCGGCGTGGACACGGTGACGATCGTGGGCTTCATGACCCAGCACTGCGACGAGTCGACGGCGAGGGACGCGGCCGATCGCGGCCTGATCGTCGAGGTGCTGTCCGACGCCACGGGCACGCTGCCGCTCAGCACGCCGTCCGGCACGATCTCCGCGCAGGAGTTGCACGAGACCAGCCTGCTCGTGCTCCACTCCGGGTTCGCGGCCGTCGTGCCGACCGCGGTGTGGACCGCCGCGGTCGCCGCCGGCGAGCCGACGACGGGTGCCGATCTGTGGGCGAGCACCGAGCCGGCGCGGGCGGCCCGCTGATCGACCCGGCCGACGTCGCAGGGCGCCTGGCGCAGCTGCGGGCGGAGGCCCTCGACTCGCTCGGGGAGCTGCGCGGACGGATCGAAGCGGTCACGGCCGCGCGGGCGGACGCGAACACGGACGACGAGCACGATCCGGAGGGCGCGACGATCGCGTTCGAGCGGTCGCAGGCGGATGCGCTGCGCACGGCGGCCCGCACGCGGCTCGCCGCGATCGACGCGGCGCTGGATCGGCTCGCCGCCGGCACGTACGGCGGCTGCGTCGTGTGCGGCGCCCCGATCCCGGAGGCGCGCCTGCTCGCCCGCCCGTTCGCGGCGACCTGCCTCGCCCACGCCTGACAGCCGGCACAGGCGGCTTGCCACTTCTGCACCCTTCACGGGCGCTGAAGGGTGCAGAAGCGGCAACCCACGTGCGGTCAGGGAAGCGCGGCGGTCAGGGCGTCGAGGATGGCGGCGGTGTCGGCCTCGCCGTGGGCGATCGAGACGTGGCCCGCGCCCTCCACCAGGTGCGCGTCGGCGCCGGGCACGTGCTCGGCGAGCCACCGGCCGTGCCCGAACGGCACCATGCGGTCGTCGGTGCCGTGCCAGATCGCGGCCGGCACCCGGATCTCCTCGACGGCGAACCCCCACGGCAGCACGGTCGCGACCACGTCGTCCGCCCAGCCGTCGACCCCGGTGCGGACCGATTCGCGGAAGCTCTCAGCCATCTGCGCCGCGAGCAGCGCCGTGAAGGCCGCCTGCTCCCGGGCCGGCATCCCGCTCACCATGCCGCCGAGGATCATCTCCGCCGTCATCTGCGCGAACGCGTCGCGCTCCCCCGCCAGCAGCGGGACGAACGCCTCCGCGCCCTCCCCCGCGACCCCGTAGGCCTCCACGTCGTCCTCGGCCATGCCCTCGAACGCGTCGAGGCCCTCCGCGTCGAACGGCGCGAGGCCCGCGACCACGACGACGGCCGCGGCCTGCTCGAGCCGGGCCGCGCACGCGAGGGCGGAGGCCCCGCCGCCGGAGCGGCCGGCCACCAGACAGCGGTCCGCGCCGAGGTGCTCGAGGACGACGCGGGCGTCCGCGACGACATCCACGGCCCTGCGGCCTAGCTGACGCGTCGAGCCGCCGTAGCCGGGCCGCGACCAGGACACGATGCGGAGGCCGCGGGCGTGCGCGGCCGGTTCGAGCTCGCTCATGGGGTGGTACGACCCCGGTGTGCCGTGGTGCAGCACGAGTGGCACCCCGTCCTCGGGCCCGGAGGTGTAGAGGTCGAGGAGCCGGCCGTCGGGCAGGCCGAACGGGGTGACCGGCATGACCGCATCCTGGCACCGGCGCGGCCCGACGCGGGCCTCCGGTCAGGCGAGCGGGGCCGTCAGGGCGTCGAGGATGTCGGCGGTGTCCGCGTCGCTGTGCGCGACCGACAGGTGCCCCTGCCCCTCGACGAGGTGCACCTCGGCGTTCGGCACGTGGGCGGCGAGCCACTGCCCGTGCGCGTACGGCACCATGAGATCCGCGGAACCCTGCCAGACCGCGACCGGCGTCGTGACCTCCGTCAGCGCGAAGCCCCACGGCGCGACGAAGGCGAGGTCGTCGTCGAGCCAGCCGTCCACGCCGGTGCGGAGCGCCTCGTGGAAGCTCTCGGCGAGCTCGGCGGCGAGGCCCCCGGTGAGCACGCGGCGGTCGACCTCGGGCAGCAGGCTCGCCATCGCGTCGATGATGTCGCTGCCCGTCACGTGCAGGAGCCCCTCGCGCTGCCGCTCGAGGTAGGGCCGCAGCGCGTCCTCCCCCTCGAAGGTCGCGCCGAACTCGTCGAGGTTGTCCTGCCCCATCCCCGCGAGGAAGTCGAGGCCCTCCGCCTCGTACGGCGCGATACCGGCGATGACGAGCACGGAGACGGCTTCGGGGAGCCGAGCCGCGCAGGCGAGCGCGTGCGGACCTCCGCCGGAGCGGCCGGCGACCACGCAGCGCTCGGCGCCGAGGCCCTGCAGCACGGCCCGGGTGTCGGCGACGACGTCGACCACGCGTCGGCCGGGCTGCCGCGTGGAGTCGCCGTAGCCGGGGCGGGACCAGCTCACCATCCGCATCCCCCGCGCATGCACCGCCCGCTCGAGATCCCTCGGCGGATGGTAGGAGCCCGGCGTGCCGTGGTGCATGACGAAGGGCGTGCCGCCGTCCGGGCCGGAGACGGAGAGGTCGAGGGAGCGGCCATCGGGCAGGCGGAACGGCGTCGTCGGCATGGGCCGATCCTCGCACCAGGAGTCCCGGATGCGGCCGGGGTGCTGGCGCTGCGGGCGGTGGATCTGGCACGGTGGTCGGCTGCGGAGATCCCGACGGCACCGGCGATCCGCCGGACTCCCCCAGGAGCCCCTTCCTCATGGCCCACATCGAGCTGTCCCACTGCGACCACGCCCTGGAGGACGGCCGCCCGCTGCTCCGCGACGTGAACCTGCGCGTGGGCGAGGGCCGCAAGATCGCGCTCGTCGGCCCGAACGGCATCGGCAAGTCCACGCTGCTCGCCCTGCTCGAGAGCCGGCTGCCGCTGCAGGCCGGCAGCCGCGGATCCTCGGGACGGCTCGGCGTGATGCGGCAGTTCATCGGCAGTGTCCGCGACACCTCGACGGTGCGCGACCTGCTGCTCACGACGTCCCCGCCGGCGGTGCAGGCCGCGGCCGAGCGGCTCGACGCCGCCGAGCGGGCGATGCTCGAGACGGGATCGGAGCGGGCCGGCATCGCGTACGCCCAGGCGCTCGCCGACTGGGGCGACGCCGGTGGCTACGACGAGGAGGTGCGCTGGGACTCCGCGACCCTCGAGTCGCTGCACCTGTCGTACGAGCAGGCCCGGGACCGCCGCGCCGCGACGCTCTCGGGCGGCGAGCAGAAGCGGCTCGTGCTCGAGGCGCTGCTCTCCGGCCCCGCCGAGGTGCTGGTGCTCGACGAGCCGGACAACTCCCTCGACGTGCCGGGCAAGGAGTGGCTGGAGGCATCGATCCGTGCCTCGACGAAGACCGTGCTCTTCGTCACCCACGATCGCGAGATGATCGCCCGCTGCGCGACCTCGATCGCGACCCTCGAGCGCGGTGGCGCGGGCGCGACGCTGTGGCTCCACGGCAACGATCTGGAGTCGTACCGGCAGGCGCGCCTCGACCGCAACGCGCGCGCCGACGAGGTGCGCCGCCGCTGGCTCGAGGAGGAGCAGAAGCTCAAGGACCTCGTCACGATGTACAAGGCGAAGGCCGCCTACAACTCGGACATGGCCAGCCGGCTGCAGGCGGCGCGCTCGCGTCTCGAGCGGTTCAGGGCCGAGGGGATGCCCGAGGCCGCGCCGATGCCGGAGAAGGTCGTCATGCGGCTGAAGGGCGGTCGCACGGCCAAGCGCGCGATCACCTGCGAGGGCCTCGAGCTCAGCGGGCTGATGCACCCGTTCTCGACGGAGATCTGGTTCGGCGACCGCGTCGCGGTGCTCGGCAGCAACGGCTCGGGCAAGAGCCACTTCCTGCGCCTGCTGCGGCAGATGGATGAGGATCGAGTGGCCGACGGCGCGGTGGACGGCGCTCCGGTCGCCCACTCCGGCGTGGTCCGGCTCGGTAGCCGCGTGCGCACCGGGTACTTCAACCAGGCCCACGAGCACCCGGACTTCGTGGGCCGCACGCTGCTGCAGATCCTCGACGCCGGCGCCGCGGACCGCACCGGGCTCGACCGTGGCGCGGCG
>NZ_JAODBE010000047.1 GCF_025463795.1 Amnibacterium sp. | reverse complement strand
TGGACGTGGAGGATGCGGACAACCCGGGTGGCTTCGAGCTGCCCGGTGCCGACCTGTCCGACCTCGACCTCGACGTCGTCGTGCTCCCGCCGCAGGCGGACGAGTTCACCTGCGTCAGCTGCTTCCTGGTGAAGCACCGCTCCCAGCTCGACCACGAGTCCAAGCTCGGACCGATCTGCCGGGAGTGCGAGGCGTAAGAGGCGCATCCTGTACGACGGCGCGCCCCGCGAGGGGCGCGACCGCTGGGGGCCGAAGGGATCCGCGGAAGAACGGACCGGTCGGGTGAGCGACTCCGAGTGGGATCGGGACACGTCGCCGTACGCCGGGAACGCGGCGCACAACGTGCGCGGCCGGGTCCCGTATCCGCAGCCGCTCATCGATGCCGCGATCGCTGCGCTGGTGCTGGACGGCCGCGGCCGGCTCTCGACGTCGGTCGCCGACATCCGCCAGCCGTCGTGAGTCACTCCAGCGTGCTCGCGGCCGCCATCCGTGCCTCGTCGAGCGCCTGCACGAGCGCCTCGGGATGCCGGGTCGACACGAGCCAGTAGGGCGCCGGGTCGTCCGGGTCCGTCAGGGGGATGCGGATGACCGGATCGATCCAGCCGCGCACCACGGTCCAGGCCCGGGCGTCGAGCTCGACGCCGCGAGCCCCGGTCGCGCCGGCGCCTCTGAAGGCTTCCGGGGCACCGGTGAGCGCGACGGCGATGTGCGCCCGGCCCGCGTGCAGCTCCCCGTCGGCGATGGTGATCACGGGAGCCCCGGCGATCAGCGCGGTGATCGCGAGGGCGGGCACCGCGATCGCGGCGATCACGGCGCCCACCTGGGTGATGGGCAGCAGCACGAGCAGGGCGAGCGGCGCGAGCACGAGGCTCGCGATCACGGTGCCCGTGCCGGGCACGAGGCGTTCGCGGTAGGCCGTCACCCTCCCATTCGACCACTTTCCTGGGCGCGCCCGAGCACTGCAGCAGTCTGGGAGCGCTTCAGCAGGCCGCCGGTCCAGCGGGACCTGCCGAAGTGCGAGTGGCCCGCTGACGTCTCTGGGGGGATCGGACGGGCTCCCGCTCACAGCGCCCACTCGCTAGCCTTCGCGTCGTGATCGAGGTGCTGGTCGACGGCCCCGTGCCCTCCGGGCCGGCGCATCCCGGCGACGCGGGGATCGATCTCGCCGCCGCCGAGGCCGTGCGGCTCGAGCCGGGGGAGCGCGCCACGATCGGCACCGGGCTGCGGATCGCCCTGCCGACGGGCCATCTGGCGTTCGTGCTGCCGCGCAGCGGGCTCGCCGCGCGGCACGGCATCACGATCGTGAACGCGCCGGGGACCGTCGACGCGGGCTACCGGGGCGAGATCCGCGTGACGCTCCTGAACACCGACCGGCGGCAGCCGTACGATGTCGCGGTCGGGGACCGGATCGCGCAGCTGGTCGTGCTGCCCGCGCCCGCGGTGCGTTTCGTCGCCGTCGCGGCGCTGCCGGGCAGCCATCGTGGTGACGCCGGATTCGGATCGACGGGCACGGGTGGGGAACGGGAGGTCGGATGAGCGACGAGGCGGAGCTCGAACCGCAGCCGAAGTCGGCGCCGGTCGACCGGGAGGTGCACGGTCCGTTCGACGAGAGCGAGGCGAACGCCGTCCGGCCCTACGTCGACCTCGGCGGGGTGAAGATCGTGCCGCGCGACGGCCTCGGCCTCCGCCTCGAGGTGGAGGAGGGCACGGGCCGCGTCGTCGCGGTCGGCCTGGACTTCGCCGACTCGAGCCTGCAGGTGCAGCCGTTCGCCGCGCCGCGCTCCAGCGGGCTGTGGCACGAGATCCGGGACCAGATCCAGCAGCAGATCCTGTCGCAGGGCGGCACCACCCGCGTCATCGAGGGACCGCTCGGCCCCGAGCTGCTCGCCCAGATCCCCGCCCAGGCGGGGCCTGGGCAGCCGCCCGTGTCCCGGATCGCCCGGTTCGTGGGTGTCGACGGCCCACGCTGGTTCCTGCGCGGCGTCATCTCGGGCCAGGGCGCCGTCGACCCGGTCGCGGCAGGGCAGATCGAGGAGCTGTTCCGCAGCGTCGTCGTCGTGCGTGGATCGGCGCCGATGCCGCCCCGTGACCTCATCCCGCTGCACATGCCGCAGGGCGCGACCGCCGACGCCGGCGCCCAGGGCGGTCCGCAGCGGCCGTACCTCGAGGCGTGACCGACCGCAGCTCGGCGCTCGCCGGCGCCGTGCAGGGGGAGACGCTGACCTTCCGTGGCCTGCTCGCCGCGATCGGCGGATGGCTCGGCGTCGTCGAGAGCATCGTCCCGCCGCTGGTGTTCGTCGTGCTGTACCAGGTCGCCGCGATCGGTGCGGCCCCGGACGCCGTGCCCAGGGGCGCGCTCGTGCCGATCGTCGTCGTGCCCCTCGCCTGCTCCGGGCTGCTGCTCGCCTACCGCGCGCTGCGCCGCCAGAAGGTCGGCGCCGCGGTCGCCGGGGCCGTCGTCGTCGGTGTGTCCGCGCTCCTCGTGCTCGTGACGGGCGACGCGAACTCGAACTACGTCCCCGGGTTCTTCATCAACGGCGTGTACGGGCTCGCGTTCCTCGTCTCGCTGCTCGTCCGCCGCCCGCTCGTCGGGATCGCCGCAGGGGTGCTGCTGCAGCAGGGGGGCTGGCGTTCGGACGCGCGCCGCCGACGGCTCTGCGCCTGGCTCACGGCGGCCTGGGTCGCCCTGTTCGGGATCCGGCTCGCCGTCGAGCTGCCGCTCTTCTTCGCCGGGCACCAGGTCGTCGCACTCGGCATCGCCCGCATCGCGCTCGGGGTGCCGCTCTACGCCCTCGTGCTCGTCGTCACCGTGCTCGGCGTGCAGGCCGCCTTCCCGCGTCGCGCCGCCGTTCCGCCGAGCGCTCGCTGAGCACGGTCCGGGAGGCGCACCCCCTCCCGGTATCGTGGGGGCGAGGCGACCCGTGCCGCGAAACCGCTCGACGCGCATCCCGGCGCGGGTCCCGATCGGTATGGCGCGAGGGAGAGTCTGATGGCCGCAGTGGACAGTTTCGGAGCGAGGACGAACCTCACGGTCTCGGGCGTGGAGCACGAGATCTTCGCGATCGATCAGGTGCCCGGGCATGAGCGACTGCCGTTCAGCCTGAAGGTGCTGCTCGAGAACCTGCTCCGCACCGAGGACGGCAAGAACGTCACGGCAGGTCAGATCCGGGCGCTCGGCGGCTGGGTGCCGACGGCGGAGCCCGACACCGAGATCCAGTTCACGCCCGCCCGCGTCGTCATGCAGGACTTCACCGGCGTGCCCTGCATCGTCGACCTCGCCACGATGCGCGAGGCGGTCGCGGACCTCGGCGGCGATCCGACGCGGGTCAACCCGCTCGCTCCCGCCGAGCTGGTCATCGACCACTCCGTCATCGCCGACCTCTTCGGGCAGCCGGACGCCTTCGAGCGCAACGTCGAGATCGAGTACGAGCGCAACGGCGAGCGCTACCAGTTCCTCCGTTGGGGCCAGACCGCCTTCGACGACTTCAAGGTCGTCCCGCCCGGCACCGGCATCGTCCACCAGGTCAACATCGAGCACCTCGCCCGCGTCACCTACACCCGCACGGTCGACGGGCGCCTGCAGGCCTACCCCGACACGCTCGTCGGCACCGACTCGCACACCACCATGGTCAACGGGCTCGGCGTGCTCGGCTGGGGCGTCGGCGGCATCGAGGCGGAGGCCGCCATGCTCGGCCAGCCGGTGTCGATGCTCATCCCGAAGGTCGTCGGCTTCAAGCTGACGGGCGCGATCCCGACCGGCGTCACGGCGACCGACGTCGTGCTCACCATCACGCAGATCCTCCGCAGGCACGGCGTCGTCGGCAAGTTCGTCGAGTTCTACGGCCAGGGCGTCGGCGAGGTGCCGCTCGCCAACCGCGCGACGATCGGCAACATGAGCCCGGAGTTCGGCTCGACGGCCGCGATCTTCCCGATCGACGACGTGACCCTCGACTACCTGCGGCTCACCGGCCGTTCCGAGGAGCAGGTCGCCCTCGTCGAGGCGTACGCGAAGCGGCAGACGCTCTGGCACGACCCGTCGCGTGAGCCCGACTACAGCGAGTACCTCGAGCTCGACCTCGCGACCGTGGTGCCGTCGATCGCCGGTCCCCGCCGCCCACAGGACCGCATCGAGCTCTCGCACGCGAAGGAGCAGTTCGAGCACGACCTCGGCGACTACGCGACGGTCGGAGCGCACTCGCTCGTGGACGAGGCCGTGGAGGGCACCTTCCCGGCCTCGGATCCGATCGGGTTCACCTCCCAGGACGAGGAGACCGCCCACGCGCAGGTGCACGAGGGCGCGAGCCACCAGCACCGGCTCCAGGCGGACGAGGACATCAGCCACGCCCCCGCCTCGGTGTCGAACCCGGTGAAGGTCGCGGGGCAGCGCGGGGAGTTCGTGCTCGACCACGGCGCCGTGGCGATCGCCGCGATCACCTCCTGCACCAACACCTCGAACCCGTCGGTCATGCTCGCCGCCGGCCTCCTCGCCAAGAAGGCCAGCGAGAAGGGGCTGAAGGCGAAGCCGTGGGTGAAGACCACGCTCGCGCCCGGGTCGAAGGTCGTCACGGACTACTACGAGAAGGCCGGCCTGATGGGCCCGCTGGAGGACCTCGGCTTCTACCTCGTGGGCTACGGCTGCACGACCTGCATCGGCAACTCCGGGCCGCTGGACGACGAGATCTCGGAGGCGGTGCAGCAGAACGACCTCGCCGTCACCGCCGTGCTGTCCGGCAACCGCAACTTCGAGGGCCGCATCAACCCGGACGTGAAGATGAACTACCTCGCGAGCCCACCGCTCGTCATCGCTTACGCGCTCGCCGGCAGCATGAACTTCGACTTCGAGACCGACCCCCTCGGGCGCGACAAGGAGGGCAACGACGTCTTCCTGAAGGACATCTGGCCGGAGGCCTCCGAGGTGCAGGCGACCATCGACTCCTCGATCTCCACCGACATGTTCGAGCACGAGTACGCGAGCGTCTTCGACGGCGACGAGCGCTGGCGCACCCTGCCCACGCCGACCGGCGCCACCTTCGAGTGGAACGAGACGTCCACCTACGTGCGGAAGCCCCCGTACTTCGACGGGATGACGCTGGAGACGTCGCCGGTGACCGACATCGCGGGGGCCCGGGTGCTCGCGAAGCTGGGCGACTCCGTGACGACCGACCACATCAGCCCCGCCGGTTCGATCAAGGCGGACAGCCCCGCCGGCCGATACCTCACCGAGCACGGCGTCGACCGGAAGGACTTCAACTCCTACGGCTCCCGCCGCGGCAACCACGAGGTGATGATCCGCGGCACCTTCGCGAACATCCGGCTGCGGAACCAATTGCTCGACGGGGTGGAGGGCGGTTACACCCGCGACTTCACGCAGTCCGATGCACCGCAGGCGTTCATCTACGACGCGGCCGAGCGGTACCGGGAGGCCGGTGTGCCCCTCGTCGTGCTCGCCGGCAAGGAGTACGGCTCCGGATCGAGCCGCGACTGGGCCGCGAAGGGCACGAACCTGCTCGGTGTGCGGGCCGTCATCGCGGAGAGCTTCGAGCGCATCCACCGGTCGAACCTCATCGGCATGGGCGTGCTGCCGCTGCAGTTCCCCGCGGGCGAGACCGCAGCTTCGCTCGGGCTGACCGGTACGGAGGAGTTCGCGATCAGCGGCGTCACCGCGCTGAACGACGGCACCACGCCGAGGACCGTCCACGTCACGGCCATACCGACCGCGCAGTCCGCCGACGGCGCGCAGCCGGTCGAGTTCGACGCCGTGGTGCGGATCGACACGCCCGGTGAGGCGGACTACTACCGCAACGGCGGGATCCTGCAGTTCGTGCTCCGCCAGCTCGTCGAGGTGTGACGACGGTGGGTTCCTCCGACCGAGCCTCGGGACGAGGCTCGGCGCTGGGGTCGCGGCGGAGGCCCGAAAGGGCCTCCGCCCTGAAGCTTCACCGCGCGTGTCCGCCAGCTCGTCGAGGTGTGACGGACGCCACGGCACGGCTCGCTGGGGCGGTCGCCTGATCCCCAGGCTCAACGACCGCTGAGTGGCAGGTCCGGCCCGCGTCCCGCGGCCGGACCTGACCGTATTGTGAGGACGATCATGAGTGTGCTGGAGACGATCAGGGGACCGAGGGACCTCGACCGCCTGACCCGCGAGCAGCTGACGCAGCTCGCTGCCGACATCCGTGCCTTCCTCATCGGCACCGTCTCGAGGACCGGCGGGCACCTCGGCCCCAACCTCGGGGTCGTCGAGCTCACGATCGCGATCCACCGGGTGTTCCACTCGCCGGAGGACGCGATCGTGTGGGACACCGGGCACCAGTCCTACGTGCACAAGCTGCTCACCGGGCGTCAGGACTTCTCGAGGCTCCGCAAGGCGGGCGGCCTCGCCGGCTACCCGAGCCGCGCGGAGAGCGAGCACGACATCGTCGAGAGCTCCCACGCGTCGTCGTCCCTCTCCTGGGCCGATGGCATCTCGCGTGCCTTCCAGGTGACCGGTCAGCGCGACCGGCACGTGGTCGCGGTGGTGGGCGACGGCGCCCTCACCGGCGGCATGACGTGGGAGGCGCTGAACAACATCAGCGACGACAACAACCGCCGTCTCGTCATCGTCGTCAACGACAACGGTCGGTCCTACGCGCCGACGATCGGCGGCCTCGCGCACTACCTGAACGAGGTGCGCACCCGCCGCACCTACCGCGACATCCAGCTCGGCTCCAAGGAGCTGTTCGACCGCTTCGGGCGCCCGGGCCGCGCGATCTACCGGGGCACCCGAGGCGCCCTCCATGGCTTCCTCGCCCGGTTCGCCTACAACGACCGGATGTACTCGAACCTCGACATCAAGTACCTTGGGCCGATCGACGGCCACGACGAGGCGGCCGTCGAGAACGCCCTCCAGCAGGCGAAGCACTACGAGCTCCCCGTGCTCGTGCACGTCATCACCCAGAAGGGCCGCGGCTACGCGCCCGCCCGCAACGACGAGGCCGACCGGTTCCACTCCGTCGGCGTGATCGACCCCGCGACCGGACTCGCGCTCGCCACCACCGGCAAGGTCGACTGGGCGGACGCCTTCGGCGCCGACCTGGTCGAGCTCGCGGAGCACGACCGCCGCATCGTCGGCATCACGGCGGCGATGCTGCTGCCCGTCGGGCTCGGTCCGCTCGCCGAGCGGTTCCCGGCCCGGGTGATCGACGTCGGCATCGCCGAGCAGCACGCCGTCACCTCCGCCGCCGGGCTCGCGTTCGGGGGGCTCCACCCGGTGTTCGCGGTCTACGCCACGTTCCTCGGCCGGGCGCTGGACCAGGTGCTCATGGACGTGGCGCTGCACCGCGCCGGGGTCACCTTCGTGCTGCACCGCGCCGGCGTCACCGGCCCCGACGGTGCCAGCCACCACGGCATGTGGGACCTGGCGATGCTGCAGATCGTCCCCGGCATCCGGATCGCCTCGCCTCGCGACGCCGCGACCCTGGCGGAGGAGCTGGCCGAGGCGGTGGCCGTCCAGGACGCGCCGACCGTGCTCCGCCTGCCGAAGGGCACCGTGCCGCCCGCCGTCCCGGCCCTCGAACGGCTCGATGACGGCGTCGACGTGCTCGCGCGCGAGGAGCGGCAGGACGTGCTCGTCGTCGCGGTGGGTGTCATGGCCCAGATCGCGCTCGAGGTCGCGACGCTGCTCCGGCAGGACGGGATCGGCGCGACCGTCGTCGATCCGCGCTGGGCGGTGCCGATCGCACCCAGCCTCATCGACCTGGCCGCCCAGCATCGGCTCGTGGTCACCATCGAGGACGGCGTGCGCGTCGGCGGCATCGGGACGCGGCTCCGCCAGGACCTGCGCGCGGCCGGCGTCGACACCGCCCTGAACGAGGTCGGGCTGCCGGACGCCTTCCTGCCCCACGCCGAGCGGAACGAGATCCTCGCCGAGGCCGGTCTCACGCCGCAGCAGATCGCCCGAGACATCGTCGACCAGATGCGCGGCGCGAAGCTGCCCGCGGCACGCGCGGAGGACGCCCGCACCCGCTGACGCCCGTCCGCCTCCTCGCGGCTTGCCGCTTTCGCCCCCTTCATGACTCCTGAAGGGGGCGAAAGCGGCAAGTCACCTGTCGGGCCGTCGCGGACTCAGACCGGCGCGGGCTCCTCGGCGGGGTCGCGGTGTGCCGCGCCTCGGATCGGCGGATGGTGGAAGGTGTCGCCGAAGGCGCGCTCGGACGCGCCGACCCGGTCCAGGTAGGGCGTGATGCCGCCGGAGTGGAACGGGTACCCGGCGCCGAGGAGCAGGCAGAGGTCGATGTCCTCGGGAGCCGACACGACCTCCTCCTCGAGCATCCGGTGGATCTCGTCCGCGAGCCCGTCCTCCACACGCAGTCGGAACTGCTCCGCGGTCGGAGGCGTGGCGCCCCTCGGGACGGCCTTCCGCACGAGCGCGACCGCCCGCTTGTCGAAGCCCTTCACGGTGCCTTTGTCGTCCTTCTCGAGCAGCACGCCCGCGTCCGCCAGGGCGTGCAGGTTGGCGGACTCGAAGAACCGGTCGGGGAACGCCGCGTGGTGCGTGTCGAGCACGTGCGCGCCGACCTGCAGCCCGACGAGGTCGAGCAGCTCGAACGGGCTCATCGGCAGGCCGAACGGGTCGAGTGCCGTGTCCACGACCTCGAAGGGCGTGCCGGTGTCGACCGCGTGCATCGCCTCGCCGAGCACCTTCGCGAGGACGCGGTTCACCACGAACCCGGGCGCGTCCTTCGCGATGACCGCGTTCTTCTTCAGCTTCCCGGCGACCACCATCGCGGTCGAGAGCGTCTCCGCGTCGGTCGCCGGAGTCCTGACGACCTCGACGAGCGGCATGACGGCGACGGGGTTGAAGAAGTGGAACCCGACCACTCGCTCGGGATGGGCGAGCTCCGCGCCGATCGCCTCGACGGACAGGGACGACGTGTTGGTCGCGAGTACCGCCTCGGGTGACAGGTGCGGCTCGACGTTCGCGAACACCGCCTGCTTCACGCCGAGCTCCTCGAACACGGCCTCGATCACCCAGTCGCAGTCGGCGAAGTCGGCGATGTCGGTCGTCCCGGTGATCGACGCGAACAGCCGGTTGGCCTCATCGCCCGAGACACGCCCCTTCGCCTGCAGGGCGGCGACGTCGTCCCGGATCCGCTGGATCCCCGCGTCGACGCGTGCCCGGTCGAGATCGGTGATGAGCACGGGCACGCGCAGGCGACGGGCGAACAGCAGCGCGAACTGGCTCGCCATCAGGCCGGCACCGATGACGCCGACCTTCGCCACCGGCTTCGCGATCTTCGGGTCCGGTGCGCCTGCCGGCTTGCGTGCCCGCTTCTGCACGAGGTCGAACGCGTAGATGCTCGCGACGAACTGGTCGCCGGCGATGAGGTCGGCCAGCGCCTCGTCCTCCGCTGCGAACGACGCCGCGACGGCGGCGGGGTTCGTCGCCTTCTTCGCGCCCTTCAGCAGATCGAGGGCGACGTACGGCGAGCGGGGCACGGTGCCGATGCGGGACTCGAGCTGCTTGCGCGCGATCCCGATGGCGACGTCCCACTTCGCGAGCCGCTCGAGGCGCCCGGGGGCGTGCGGGCGCTCCACCCTCACGCGGCCGGCGAGCACGTCGGCCGCCCACTGGATCGAGCGCTCGAGGAACGTCGCCGACGGCAGCAGCACGTCCGCGATGCCGAGGTCGAACGCCTGCTCGGCGGTGAGGGTGCGGTTCTGCTTCAGCGGGTTCTCGACGATGACCTTGAGTGCGTTCTCGATGCCGATGAGGTTCGGCAGGAGCGTCGCCCCGCCCCACCCGGGGATCAGCCCGAGGAAGACCTCGGGGAACGCGATCGCGGGCGTCGACGAGTCGACGGTGCGGTAGTCCGCGTTCAGGGCGATCTCGAGGCCGCCACCGAGTGTGAGGCCGTTGATGAAGCAGAACGACGGCACGCCGAGGGTGCCCAGCTGGCCGAGTACCCGGTGCCCGAGCTGCGCGAGCCGCTTGCCGGTCTCCCGGTCCTGCAGCCGGCCGACCTGGCTCAGGTCTGCGCCCGCGGCGAGGATGAAGGGCTTGCCGGTGACGGCGAGCCCGGTGATCTCGCCGCGCCCCGCCCGGTCCTTCGCGCCGAGCAGCGCCGCCTCGAGCTCGAGCAGGCCACGCGGGCCGAACGTGTTGGGCCGGGTGTGGTCCCGCCCGTTGTCGAGGGTGACGAGCACGAGCACGCCGCCGTCCGGCAGGACCACGTCGCGGCTGAAGGCGTGCGTGACGACCTCGTCGGCGGACAGCGCCGTGAGCTCGTCCATCGGATCGGTCATCGGTTCGCCGCCTTCTCCGCCTTCTTGGCCGCCTTCCTGTCGAAGCCAGGGTTCTCCCAGATCACGCTGCCGCCCTGGCCCAGGCCGATGCACATCGCGGTCAGCCCGTAGCGCACCTCGGGGTGCACCTCGAAATGGCGCGCGAGCTGCAGCATCAGGCGCACCCCGGACGAGGCGAGCGGATGCCCGACGGCGATCGCGCCGCCCCACGGGTTGACCCGCGGGTCCTCGTCGTCCATGCCGAAGTGGTCGAGCAGGCTCAGCACCTGCACGGCGAAGGCCTCGTTCAGCTCGAACAGGCCGATGTCGTCGATCGTGAGGCCCGCCTTGACGAGGGCCTTCTCCGTGCTCGGGATCGGGCCGATGCCCATCACCTCGGGCTCGACGCCCGCGAACGCGAAGCTCACCATCTTCATCTTCACCGGGAGGCCGAGCTGGGCGGCCGCGTCGGCGCTCGCGATGATGGAGGCCGTCGCCCCGTCGTTCAGGCCGGCCGCGTTGCCCGCGGTGATCCGGCCGTGGGGTCGGAACGGCGTCTTCAGGCCGGCGAGACCCTCCATGGTGGTGTCCGGCCGCATCACCTCGTCGCGGATCGCGAGGCCCCATCCCGTCTCGCTGCGCGTCGCGACCGGGATCAGGTCGCGCTGCATGAGGCCGGCGTCGTAGGCGGCCGCGGCCTTCTGCTGGGAGCGCATCGCGAAGCGGTCGGATCGCTCGCGGGTGAGCTGCGGGAAGCGGTCGTGGATCCGCTCGGCCGTCGCACCCATGACGAGGGCGTCCGTGCCGACGATCCGCTCGCTGACGAACCGGGGGTTCGGGTCGACCCCGGAGCCCATCGGGTGGTGGCCCATGTGCTCGACGCCGCCGGCGATCGCGACGTCGTAGGCGCCGAACGCGATCGCCCCGGCGACCGTCGTGACGGAGGTCATCGCGCCCGCGCACATCCGGTCGATCGCGTAGCCCGGCACGGTGCGGGGGAGCCCCGCGAGCAGCGCGGCGCTGCGGCCGATCGTCAGACCCTGGTCACCGGTCTGGGTCGTCGCGGCGAGCGCGACGTCGTCGACACGGTCCTTCGGCAGCTGGGGGTTGCGCTCGAGCAGCCCGACCATCGCCTTCACGACGAGGTCGTCGGCCCGCGTCCCCCAGTACATGCCCTTCTCGCCCGCCCGTCCGAACGGGGTCCTGACCCCGTCGACGAACACGACCTCGCTGCGCTGTTCCACGCCGTCCCTCCTGGTCGCGCCGGATCGGCGCGAAACCTGACGGCCGATCCTCGCCGTGGACGCGGTGGCGCCCAAATCGGGTGAGGCGTTCCTACGAAGGGAGATCCTCGGAGTCGGCCGGCGTTTGGGCGGCTCGGACAAACGCGTCCGCGATCGCGGCGGCCGTCGCCTCGATCTGCCACGGCCGGGCACCGAGTGCGGTGAGGGCGGCCGCGACCGCGTCCGCGGTGGGATCGGCGGGAGGCTCCCAGGCGACGCGACGCAGCGTGTCGGGGGTGAGCAGGTTCTCGGTCGGCAGGTGCAGGGCCTCGGCGATCGCCGCGACGGCAGGCCGCGCGGCCTTCAGCCGCCGGTCGGCCTCCGGATCCCGGTCCGCCCAGGCGCGCGGCGGGGGCGGGGCGTCGGAGGGCACCCGGGTCGTCGGTAGGTCCTCGGTGGCGAGCCCGGTCTCGACGGCGGCCCACCAGCGGTCGATCTCGGGCCGGCTTGCGCGGCCGGAGAAGCTGCGCATCGAGGCGAGCTCCCGCTTGCTCGCGGGCGGGGTACGTGCGACGGCGACGAGCGATGCGTCGGGCACGAGGCGGCCGGGAGCGGAGTCGACCGCCCGGGCGTACTCGTCGCGGGCCTGCCACAGCTCCCTGGCGATGGCGAGGTTGCGGGCGCCCCGCACCGCGTGCACGCCCGAGAGCCGGCGCCAGGGCTCGGCGGGGGCCTGGCGCACCTCCTTCAGGCGGACGGCCTCGAACTCCTGCTGCGCGATGTCGGCCTTGCCGGCCTCCTCGAGCAGCTCCGCTTCGCGGTCGCGCACGTCGAGCAGCAGCTCCACGTCCAGGGCCGCGTACACGAGCCAGGAGGTCGGCAGCGGCCGCGTCGACCAGTCCGCCGCCGAGTGCTCCTTGGCGAGGTGCAGGCCGAGCAGCTGCTCGACGACCGGGCCGAGCCCGACCCGGTCGAAGCCGAGCAGGCGGGCGCCGAGCTCCGTGTCGAAGATCCGGTCGGGGTCGAGACCCACCTCGCGGAGGCAGGCGAGGTCCTGGCTCGCAGCGTGCAGCACCCACTCCTCGCCGGCCATCACGTCGGCGAGCTCCGCGAAGTCCCCGATCGCCGGCGGGTCCAGGAGGATCGTTCCGGACCCGCGGCGGAAGAGCTGGATCAGGTAGGCCCGCTGCGAGTAGCGGAAACCGGACGCGCGCTCCGCGTCGACGGCGATGGGGCCCTGCCCCTCCCGGATGCGGCGGACCGCGTCCCGGTACCCCTCCCGCGTGTCGACGACCTCGACCGGGTCGACCGGCGCCGCGTCGCGCAGGACGGGCTCCTCGCTCGCGTCAGTCACGTCCTGCTCGTCGTACCGACAACACACTCACTCCTTCGGCCGCCGGGGGAAGCCCGGCGAGCATGCACAGCAACTCGCCCCAGCCTTCCACATGTGCCGCGAGGTCGAGGTCGGTGGGCGTCCAGGAGGCGCGCAGCTCGATCTTCGCGCCGGTGCCCTGGTCCGCGAGCTCGCCGAAGCCGGTCGAGACGATCGTCGTCGCCGTGCCGGAAGCGGCCGTGTACTTCGCGCCGCGGGCGTCGAGCGCGTCCGTGAGCCAGGACCAGGTCACCTCGGCGAGGAACGGGTCCGTGCCGATCTCCGCCTCGAGGGGCGCCTGGGCGAAGCAGACGATCCGGAAGTCGCCGTCCCACGCCGGCTGACCCTCGGGATCGTGGAGCAGGATGAAGCGACCGGTGCCGAGCTCGGAGTCCTCGCCGTGCACCTTCTGCCGCACGTCGCCCGCGAGAGCGACCGAGTAGGGGGCCACCTGCGTCGGCGACGGGATCGACGTGACGACCAGGTCGCCGCGGATCCGGGCGGATTCGAGCGACGCCCGCGCCTGCTCGAACGGCGCCGACGTCCCGGATCCCGCATCGATCGGCACGTCGGAAAGCCTACGGCGCGGTTCCTGGCGTGGCTCGCGACGCGCTGAGGAGCCGGATGGTACGCACCGGCGCAGGCCCCGACGGCACGGGTTCCGGCGGTGGTCGGAGGACGTCGGCCCGCCCCGTTCGGGGTGCCACGGGCTCCCCGGCGGCGACGGTGACCTCCGGCATACTCGGGACCTCCTGCAGCAACGAGAGGACATGGCGGATGACGTCCCGGTCGCATCCGCGGCCCCCGACCGGCGTGATCGGCGGGGCGGTCGCCGCGGGCAGCGTGCTCGTCGCAGGCGCCGTGTTCGCGGGAGCCGTGACGACCGGGGTCGCCCGGCGCATGGTGAGCCCCGCACGCCGCAGGACCGCGGTGACGACCGTGCACGGCGTCGACGTGGCGGCCGGACGCATCCGGTTCTCGCCCACCGACGACGCCATGCTCCCCGGCATCTACAGCTTCTGGTTCGACGAGGGGCGCGGCCACGCCCGCATCGGACGGATCCTGGAACGCACCTCGACGGTCGTCGTGCGGGAGCTGCTCGGCGTCGACACCGGAGACATCGAGCGGGCCACGGCGGGCCGGTTCAACGGGTGGGTCTACCTCAGCCCGGAGCAGCTCGGCGTCGAGTACGACGACGTGCGCATCCAGACGACGCTCGGCGTGGTGCCGGCCTGGGAGGTGCCCGCGGAGGGGTTCGACTCCCCGCGCTGGGCGGTGCTCGTCCACGGGCGGCGCACGGTGCGCCAGGAGGTGCTCCGAGCGGTCCCGGTGTTCCACGAGGCCGGCTGGTCCACGTTGCTCGTCTCGTACCGCGACGACGGGGAGGCGCCGGCCTCGCAGACGCAGCGGTTCGGGATCGAGGACGCCGAATGGCTCGACGTGGAGTCCGCGGTCCTCTACGCGCTCGACCAGGGCGCGCGCGAGGTGGTGCTCATGGGCTGGTCGATGGGCGGTGCGATCGCGCTGCAGACCGCGATGCGATCCCGGCTGGCCGACGTGATCACGGGTGTCGTGCTCGACTCGCCCGTGCTCGACTTCGCCGAGTCGCTGCTCCACCAGGGCGACGCCACGCGGCTGCCGGCGCCGGTACGCCGCGGCGCGCTCGGCCTCGTCGGAAGCCGCCTCGGGCCCCTGCTGACCGGTCAGGACGAGCCGTTCGACACCCGCGGCGCCGAGGTCGTCGCGCGCGTCGCGGACCTCGACGTCCCGGTGCTGCTGCTGCACAGCGAGGACGACGGCATCGCGCCCATCGCCGTCTCCCGGCGGCTCGCCGCCGAGCGGCCCGACCTGGTGCGGCTGGTGCCGTTCACCACCGCCAGGCACACGAAGCTCTGGAACCACGACCGGGACCGATGGGAGGGCGCGGTGCGCGCCTGGCTCGACGGGGACGGGCCGGCGCTCGAGGCGCTCGGCGGGGGGACGGCGGCCCCGCGGCGTCAGCGGCGGGGCAGGGCCCAGCGGGCGTAGAGCCGGTCGGTCTCGTCCAGCACGAGGCCGGTCAACTCGGCGTGCGTGAGCGGCACGTCGCCGGTGGTCAGGGGTGCGCCGGGGGAGACGAGCACCGGCGCGATCGAGTGGTCGAACTCGTCGACGAGGCCGGCGGCGACCAGCCTGCTGGCCAGGTGCCCGCCGCCCTCGCAGACGATGCGCCCGTGACCGGCGCCCCGGAGGGCGGCCACGACGGCGCGGACGTCGCCGGCGGATCCGTCCGGGAGCGGCAGCACCGTGGCCCGGTCGCCGAGCTCGGCCGTCACGCGGCGCCGCGCGGAGTCGGGGCAGACGACGAGCAGCCGGCCCGGCCCGAGATCGGCGGGGAACCGGTGCCCGGCGAGGTCGCCCGTCGTCGTCGCGACCGCCAGCGGGGCGCGCCGGGGGATCGTGTAGCCCTCCGCTCGAACGGACGCGGCGCCGACGAGCACGACGTCGGCGGCGGCCCGGAGGACCCGCAGCAGGGGCCGGTCGATCCCGTCCGCGAGGTCGTTCGAGCCGCCGGACGGCCCCGTGATCTGGCCGCCGAGCGCCGTGATGAGGTTGAGGCGCAGCCACTCGGATCCGTCGAGCGCGTACCGCTCGGTGAGCCAGCCGTCGAGGGCCTCGCCGGAGAGGTCGAGCGGACCCGTGGCCGGCACGAGGCCCGTGACGCGCATCAGGCCGCGGCTCGCAGCTGCCGCTTGATCCGCCCGAGCAGCCCGGTCATGCCGCGCAGGCGGAGCGGCGAGACCGCATCCCCGAGGCCGAGCGTCTGGGGGTAGTCGTCGGGCACCGCGAGCGCGTCCGCCACGGGCAGGCCGTCGAGGCCGTGCACGAGCACCGAGGCGAACCCGCGGGTCGTCGGCGCCTCGGCCGGGGCGGTCGCGAAGACGCGTACCCGGCCGTCCTCGACCTCCGCCGCGACGAAGACGGGCGCCTGGCACTCGGTGACCCGCTCGAGCCGCTCCGGGTGCTCGCCGTAGCGGGCCGGCAGGGCGGGCAGGTCGTTCGCGAAGTCGAGCAGCAGGAGCAGCCTGTCGCGCACCGCCACGGCGAGGAACTCCTCGCGGATGTCGGTGAGGCTCGTGGGCAGGGCGTCGGTGGTCATGGGACCCCTATTCTCCCCGCCCGCGAGCCGCCCCGCGCGCCTCAGACGCGTGCCAGCGACGCCGGCACGTCACCCGGCTGCTCGCCCTTCACGATGGGCACCCGCACGGAGCTGCCCCACTCGGTCCACGAGCCGTCGTAGTTCCGCACCCTCGGGTAGCCGAGCAGGTGGGTGAGCACGAACCAGGTGTGACTCGACCGCTCACCGATGCGGCAGTACGCGATGACGTCGTCGTCCGCCGACAGGCCGGCACCGGCCTCGTAGATCGACTCGAGCTCCGTGCGGGAGCGGAACGTGCCGTCGTCGGCCGCGGCCTTCGCCCACGGCACGTTCTGCGCCGACGGGATGTGGCCGGCGCGCAGTGCGGACTCCTCGGGGTACTCGGGAGCGGTGGTGCGCTCGCCGGAGTACTCGAGCGGGCTGCGCACGTCGACGAGCGGCGAGCCGAAGTGGCCGAGCACGTCATCACGGAACGCGCGGACGCCACGGTCGTCGCGCTCGACGACCGGGTAGTCCACGGGGCTGCGCTCCAGGGTGTCCGTCGTGATCGGCCGGTCCTCAGCGATCCACTTGGCACGGCCACCGTCGAGCAGCCGCACGTCGGGGTGACCGAAGAGCGTGAACACCCAGAGGGCGTAGGCGGCCCACCAGTTGCTCTTGTCGCCGTAGATCACGACGGTCGCGTCCCGGCCGATGCCCCGGCCGCCGAGCAGCGCCGCGAAGCCCTCGCCGTCGACGTAGTCGCGGGTCACCGGGTCGTTGAGATCCGTGTGCCAGTCGATCTTCACGGCGCCAGGGATGTGGCCCGTCTCGTAGAGCAGCACATCCTCGTCCGATTCGACGACGACGACCTGCGGGTCGTCGAGGTGCTCCGCCAGCCATTCCGTCGACACCAGCCGTTCGGGGTGGGCGTATTCCTGGAACTTCGGGTTCGGGTCCGTCGCCGTGCTCATTCCTCGTCCTCCTCCTGCCGCGTACCCGCGGCCTGAACGTCCCGGTCGATCAGCGGGGGCCGATCGCCGGCGCTCTACACTGCTGCAGCCGTCGACGGCCGCACACCGACGATACGCACCTGAGCCGTGACCATCAGCCGGAGGCCGTAACACAGTGGACCCGACCGCGCCCGCCCGGCTCGCCGACCGCATCCCCGACGTCGACGCGGGCCGCATGGCCGCCTCCCTCGTCCCGCCGCGGCAGTTCGCGCACTCCGGCCTCGACAACTACCGCCCCGATCCGGACTACCCGTCGCAGCAGGGCGCGGTCGACGCGGTGCAGGCCTTCACCGCGGACTGGACGAGCCCGCCGGGCGGCTTCTTCCGGCGCGGGCCCAAGCCGCCGGAGCGGCCGGGGCTGTACCTCGACGGCGGCTTCGGCGTCGGGAAGACCCACCTGCTCGCCGCCCTGTGGCGGCAGGCGCCAGGACGGAAGTACTTCGGCACGTTCATCGAGTACACCGCGCTGGTCGGTGCGCTCGGCTACGCCCAGGCGGTGCGGCTGCTGACCGGGTCGTCCCTGCTCGCGATCGACGAGTTCGAGCTCGACGACCCGGGCGACACCATGCTCATGTCGCGCCTGCTCGGCGAGCTCGTCGCGACGGGCACCCGCATCGGCGCCACCTCGAACACGCCGCCGAACGCCCTCGGGGAAGGCCGGTTCGCGTCCTCCGACTTCCTCCGCGAGATCCAGGGCCTGTCCGACCGGTTCACCACGGTCCGGATCGAGGGCCTCGACTACCGGCGCCGTGCCCTCGAAGGGAACGCCCGGGTCGCCGACCCGGCCGAGCTGCGGGCGCTGCCCCGGGCGGCCGACGTGACGGTCGACGACTTCGACGCCCTGATCGAGCATCTCGCCACCGTGCACCCCGCCCGGTACGTCGGGCTCGTCGAGGGGCTCGGCACGGTCGGCATCCGGGACGTGCACGAGCTGCCCGGACAGACCGAGGCGCTGCGGTTCGTCGCGTTCGTCGACCGCCTCTACGACGCGCAGGTGCGGATCGTCGCCACCGGGCTGCCCCTCGACCGGGTCTTCGGCGCCGACATGCTCGCCGGCGGGTACCGCAAGAAGTACCTCCGCGCGATGTCCCGGCTCGTCGCCATGACCGCGCCCGACGGCCCGGCGGAGTAGCCGCACCGGTCGCGCTGACCCGTCCGGCGGGGCGCCGACGAAACCCGAAGTTCACACAGGGGCTCCATCCGTAACGCCTCCGAAACAGGGCGTGCCGTGCCGCGAAACCTCGTACCGAGACACTTCCGGGAACTCCCCGGGCCAGGTGTGCCAGCCCGAGCGCCCGCCGGCCCGGGGGAACCACCGCCCCAAGAGAGAGGCCCTCCGGTCCGCATGGCTCCGACCCTGTTCGACGCGACGACGGACGCGATCACCGTCAACCTGAATTCACTGTGGCTCCTGGTCGCCGCAGCGCTCGTGCTCCTGATGACGCCGGGCGTCGCCTTCTTCTACGGCGGCATGGTCCGCGCGAAGAGCGTCATCAGCATGATGATGATGAGCTTCGGAGCGATCGCGCTGGTCGCGGTGCTCTGGGTGCTCTACGGCTTCTCCATGGCCTTCCCGAGCTACACGCCCGACCAGTCGAACGCCTGGCTCATCCACGGCGTGCTCGGCAACCCGTTCCCCGACTCGGGCCTGATCCCTCTGCTGACGAAGGGCGGCGCGGGGGCGGCGAACAACCTGAACACGCTCGCTTTCGCGGGCTTCCAGGCGACGTTCGCGATCATCACGGTCGCGCTGATCTCCGGCGCGATCGCCGACCGGGCCCGCTTCGGCACCTGGATGGTGTTCGCCGGTGTGTGGGTGACGCTCGTCTACTTCCCGGTCGCGTCGTGGGTGTTCAACTTCACGGCCGGCAACAAGGACGGCGGGTTCATCGTCCACGACCTGCTCGTGAACGACTTCGCGGGCGGCACGGCGGTGCACATCAACGCGGGAGCGGCAGGACTCGCCCTCGCGATCGTGCTCGGCAAGCGCGTGGGCTTCGCGAAGGGCATGGCGAAGCCGCACAACGTTCCGCTCACCCTGCTCGGCGCCTCCCTGCTGTGGTTCGGCTGGTTCGGCTTCAACTCCGGTTCCGAGGCCGCGGTCGACGGCGTCGCCGCCATCGCGTGGATCAACACGCTCGCGGCCCCCGCAGCGGCCACGCTCGGCTGGCTGATCGTGGAGCGGATCAAGGACGGCAAGGCCACCTCGATCGGCGCTGCATCCGGTGCGGTCGCCGGCCTCGTCGCCATCACCCCCGCCTGCAACATCCTCACGCCGTTCTGGGGGATGGTGCTCGGCCTCATCACCGGTGCCGTGTGTGCGATCTCCATCGACCTGAAGTGGCGGCTCGGCTTCGACGACTCGCTCGACGTCGTCGGCATCCACTTCGTCGGCGGCTGGATCGGAACGCTGTACATCGGGATCTTCGGCTCCGGCATCGGCCTCATCGACACCGGCTCGTTCAGGCAGCTCGGCGCGCAGGCGCTCGGCGCGCTGATCGTCTCGGTCTACTCGTTCGTGCTGGCCTTCGCGATCGGTTGGATCCTCGAGAAGACGATGGGCTTCCGCATCAAGAACGAGGAGGAGGTCGCGGGCGTCGACCTCGCCGTGCACGGCGAGGAGAGCTACGCGTTCGATCCCGCGGCGGTCTAGCGGGTCACACCACAGCGGGGCGCGGCACCGACGGTGCCGCGCCCCGCTTCCCTGTGCAGGGGCGCGGGGCCATCATGCTTCCGTGGCCGGGTACGCGGTGGCTCCCGGGGCCGACGTCCCCGCCTGGCCCGAGCGCGGCCCGGACGCGGGCTTCTATGGCCGCGCACTCGCGGATCCGCTGTTCCGCGCCCGGTTCGAGGCCGCGTACACCGGCGAGGACGACCCGCTCGACGCCCTCTGGTGGCTCGATCGGCCGGGGGAGGCGGCGCCGAGCGGCGCGACCGCGCCGGCGGCCGTCGCGGCGACGGCTCGTCGGGCCCTCTACGTCCCCGGC
>NZ_JAODBE010000042.1 GCF_025463795.1 Amnibacterium sp. | reverse complement strand
CGCACCCGCCGCGCCGCATCCGCGAGCCGCTCGGCCGGGAGCTCGCCGGCCGCCACCGCGGCGAGGATCGCCGCCTCGATCTCCCCGGCCTGCTCGGCGGTGTTCCGGGTGCCGATGCAGAGCAGGTCGGCGCCCGCCGCCAGCGCGCGCACGGCCGCGGCCGGGATGCCGATCTCGCCCGAGGCGCCGGCCATGTCGAGCGCGTCGCTGACGATGACGCCCTCGAAGCCGAGTCGTCCCCGCAGCAGCTCGGTGAGGATCGCCCGGCTCATCGTCGCGGGCGACGCGGGGTCGAGCGCCGGCAGCACGATGTGCGACGTCATGATCGTCGCCACCCCCGCATCGATCGCGGCGACGAACGGCACGAGCTCCCGCGCGTCGAGCACCGCCATCGGCACGTCGACCACCGGCAGCCCGCGATGCGAGTCGACGGCCGTGTCACCGTGCCCCGGGAAGTGCTTCGCGCACGCGGCGATCCCCGTCGACTGCAGCCCCCGCACCCAGGCGGCGGTGTGCCGGGCGGCGAGCCCGGCGTCGTCGCCGAAGCTCCGCGTGCCGATCACGGGGTTGTCCGCGTTCACGTTCACGTCCGCGTCGGGGGCGAAGTCGAGCGTGACGCCCGCGTCGGCGAGGGCGAGACCGATCCGCCGGGCCGAGGCCGCCGTGAGCGCCACGTCGTCGAGTCGCCCGAGCACCGCGTTGCCCGGCTCCGGCGAGCCGTCGCGCGCATGGAGCCGCGTGACGTCGCCGCCCTCCTCGTCGATCGCGATCACCGCATCCGCCCGCGCCGCCCGGATGCCGCCGGTCAGCGCCCGCAGCTCGTCCGGGCTCCCGACGTTCTCGCCGAACAGGCACACCCCCGCCATCCCGTCGGTGATGCGGCGCGCCACCCACGGCGGCAGCACCGGACCCGCGAAGCCGGGCAGCAGCACGCCCGCGGCATCCCGGCGCAGGCGCTCGGCCTCCGTCACGCCCAGCCCGCCCGGACTACTTGTCGGTGCCGATCGCGATGGATCCGCTCAGCGCCCGCTGGAACACCAGGTAGACGATCAGCACGGGCAGCACGGTCATCACCACCGCCGCGAACAGCGCACCGAAGTCGATCGAGTAGCCCGCCTGCGACGCGAACGACGCCATGCCCTGCGTGAGCACGTACTTGTGCGAATCCGTGTTGAGGGCGACGGGCAGCAGGAACTGGTTCCAGAGCCCCACGAAGTTGAGGATGGCCACGGTCGACAGGCCCGGCATCGCCATGGGCACCATCACGGAGAAGAAGGTGCGCCACTCCCCCGCGCCGTCGATCTGCGCGGCCTCGGTGACCGACCGCGGCAGCTCCTTGAAGAACGGCACGAGGAAGAACACGGTGAACGGCAGCGCGAACGCGGCGTAGGTGATCGCGAGGCCCGGCAGGGTGCCGAGCAGGCCGATGCCCTTCAGGATGAAGAACAGCGGCACGATCGCGAGGAAGATCGGGAACGTGAGCCCGGCGACCATCAGCCAGTAGATCACCCGGTTGCCGCGGAACTCGAACCGCGCGAGGTAGTACGCGCACATCGCCCCGAGCACCATCGTGAGCACGAGTGCCCCGCCGACGACGATCAGCGTGTTGACGAAGAACGTGCCGATGCCGGCCTGCGTCCACGCGTTCACGTAGTTCACGAAGTTCAGCTGCGTCGGTGGCGCGAACGGCGACGCGAAGATCTCGCGGCTCGTCTTGAACGACGACATGACCGTCCACAGGAACGGCAGCGCGACGACGATCACGCCGGCGACGAGCACGACCTGGGACACTCCGCCGACGGCGCGCTCGCGCGGCGGCACGCTCCTGCGACGGGGGCTCGTCCCGGCCGGGGCGAGCGCGGGCGCCGGAGCGGCGGCTTCGATGGTCATCGGATCACTCCCCTGCGGTCTCGCGGCCGCCGGTGATGCGGTCGACGAGGAAGACGATGGCGGCGAACAGCAGCGTGATGCCGGCGAGCACGACGCCCATCGCACACGCGAGGCCGAACTGCCCCTTGGTGAAGGCGGACTTGAACAGCTCCTGCGAGATGACGAGCGTCGAGTCGTCCGGGCCGCCGCCCGGGTTCAGCGCCGACATGAAGACGAACGCGTCGAGGGCGAAGATGCCGGTGTAGATGAGCGACGTGCGGATGCTCGAGCGCAGCATCGGAACCGTGATGCGAAGCGCGATGCGCAGCCGGCTGGCGCCGTCGAGGCGCGCGGCCTCGTAGATCTCGGCCGGCAGCGCCTTGATCGCCGCGACGAAGATCACCATGTAGAAGCCGACGGACGCCCACGCCATCACGAACATCGTCGAGACCATCGCGGTGCGGGTGTCGCCGAGCCACGGGTACGAGGCGAAGCCCTTCAAGCCGACCGACGTGAGCACGCCGTTCAGCAGGCCGTTGCTCGGGTCGAACACCTGATTCCACATGATCCCGGTCGCGATGGCCGGGATGATGTACGGGAAGAAGAAGACGATCCGGTAGAACTCCCCGAACCGCACCCCGCGCACCTGCCCGTTCGACGGCCCGCCGATCGTGACGAGGCTCGCGAGCGCGAGGGCGAGCGCGATGACGACGATCGGCAGCACGATGACGAGCTCGACGCTGTTGCGGACCGCGAGCTGGAACGTCGGGTCGGTGAAGGCGTTCACGTAGTTGGCGAGCCCGACGAACGTCATCGACGTGTCGAAGCCCGTCCAGCTGGTGAGCGAGTAGACGACCGCCTGCACGAACGGCGAGAGCACCAGGACCACGTACAGGACGAGCGGGACGCCGAGGAACACCACGGCGAACGACACCTTGTCGAAGGTGAGGTGCTTCCGCCGCCAGCGGGCGCCCCTCCCGGGGGCGCCCGCCGCGACGAGCGAGCGGGTCGCTGTGGTCACGACACCTTGACCTTCTGGACCGACGAGTCGTTGGCCACCTTGTCGGTGATGGCCTGCAGCTTGCTGGTCAGATCGCTCACCGAGGACTTGCCCGCGAGGAAGCTGTTCCACACCACGAGCTGATCCTGGTTCATCCCGTACAGATCCACGAAGTTCCACGAGAACACGTTCGAACCCGCGCCCTCGAGCAGCTTCGCCTGCGAGACGAGCGCCGTCGAGCCGAAGCCGTCCGCGGGCACGGTGCCCTTCACGATCGTCGGCGTGAGCCGGGTCTTCGCGAAGTTGGTCGCCGCCTCCTGCGAGAGCATCGCGCGGAGCAGCTCCTTGCCGCCGGCGGCGTTCGACGCCTTCGACGGCACGATGAACGGCTCCCCCGCGGTGGAGTGCATCGCCTCGTAGGGCTTCTGCGGGCTCGACGAGACGACGAACTCGGGCGCTCCGGTCATCTTGAAGTTCGCCTTCGTCTGCTTCTTCATCTCGTTCTCGATCCACGACCCGGACGGGTACAGCAGCGCCGCCTGGTCGTTGGACCACTGCGCCTGCGCCGCGGTGAACTGCGTCCCCGCGCCGCCCGGCTTGAAGTAGCCCGCGTCGATGATCTTCTTCATGCCCTTGAACACCGACTGGATCGCCGGCTTCGACCAGCAGCTCTTCTCGAGGTTCTCGAGGGCGAGCCGCACATCGTCGCCGCCCTCCTTGATCGCGGAGGCGATCGCGAGGGTCTGGTAGTAGGTCGCGGCCTCCTTGCCCCAGACGAAGAGGTACTTGCCCTTCGCCTTCGCCTTGCCGCCGAGCACGTACGCCTCCTCCCAGGTCTTCGGGACGGTCCATCCGTTCGCGTCGAACAGGGACTTGGAGTACCAGATCGCGTAGACGGTGAGCACGTAGTTGAGGACGAGGAACTTCCCGTCCAGTGTGCCCGGCGCCGTGACGCCCGTGTAGAGGGTGTCGGCGATCTTCTTGCCCTCGTAGTTGCTCGAGTCGATGACGTCCGTGAGCTCCGACAGCTGGCTGCGGATGGTGCTGATGCCGATGGCGTTCGCACCGCTGTTGTCGATGAGGTCGGGCGGGTTGCCGGCGACGAACTTCGGCTGCAGCGACTGCGCGATGTTCGTGATCGGCTGCACCGTCGCCGACACCCCGAGGGACTGCTTCTTCATGACGGCCGCGGCGAAGTCGACGTAGTCGGTGCCGTAGCCGCCGTTGAAGATGGCCGCGGCCACCGTCGACTTGGGCTTGACGCCGAACGGGTTCTTCGCCGACTTGGCGGTGCCGGTGCCGCTCGACGACCCGGTCTGGGCGCCGCTCGCGGCGCAGGACGCGAGCGACCCGACGAGCGGGGCGGCGAGTCCGGTGATGATCGCACCGCGGAGGAAGGTCCTCCGCGCCATGGGCTGTGCTTGGCGGTCCACGTTGATTCCTTTCCTTGGGTGTGTTCGGGCGGATGCCCGGGGTTCAGGCGAAGCGGGAGATCCCGTACCGGGTCTCGAGCTCGACGTTGTGCTCGTCGCCACCGGGGATGTTGGCGGACAGGTAGAGGGGCGCCGGCTCGCCGGCCTGCACGAAGCGGTCGGCGACGCCGAGGGTGAGCACCTGGGCGATGAACGCCGCGGTGATCGAGGAGACGGCGCCGGCGGCGACATCCGCCCCGATGGTGATCGCGGCGTCGCCGTAGGGGGCGAGGTTGTCGATCGTCACGTCGGCGATGTCCTTCAGGCGCTTGCCGCTGCCGTGCTTCGGCTCGACCTGCATCGTGTGGTCGAGCGACGTGACCGCGATCACCGGATTCCCGGCCCGCTTCGCCGCGAGCGCGAAGCCGACGATGGAGCCGTTGACGCCCGAGTTGGAGGCGATCAGCACGACGTCGTGCGGGCCGACCTCCGCGATCTCGAACAGCTGGTCCGCGACGTCCGGGTTGCGCTCGAGCGACGCGCCCTTCAGCTCGGACAGCGGCAGGTCGCCGACGAGCGCGAGGTCGCGCAGCGCCACCTTCTTCGTGGGCACGAGCCCGCCCGCACGCCCCGCGATCTCCATCGCGAACGCCTCCGAGTGCCCCGTGCCGAACGCGTACGCCACCCCGCCGTTGTGCAGGGCAGTCGTGATGAGGTCGATCGCCTCATCGAACCCGCCGCCCGCGGCGAGCGCTTCGAGGCGCGCGAGGCGGCTGCGAACGGCCTCCGCGAAGGCGTGGACGGCGGCGGTCGTGCTGTCGGTCATACGGGGTTCCTCCGGGCGGCGAGGCGGGCGGGCAGGCGGGACGCCGCACCGGTCGCCCGATGCGGCGCGACGGCGAGGGCGGATGCGGCGAGGTGGGTGCTCGTCCGCGCGAAGTCGACCTGGGCGGTCAGCACGTAGAGCAGGTCACCGACGTAGACCTGGCTGTAGTACGCGGCGAGGTCGTCGGGCTGCAGGAACCGCTCGAACGCGGAGGTCTGGATCACGACGTCGGCGAGCTCGGCGAGTGGCGACCCGGGGTCGTTCGTGACGGCGACGGTGAGGCTGCCGTGCCGGCTGGCCTCCTCGAGCATCGTGATCGTCTCGGCGGTGCGGCCGGTGTGGGAGTAGCCGATCGCGACGCAGTCCTCGGTCTGCAGCACCGCGCTGGTGAGCCCGGCATGCACCTCCGACCACACGTTGCACACCACGCCGATGCGGTAGAGCCGCCCGGCGAGCGCCTCCGCGGCGAGGGCGCTGCTGCCGACGCCGTAGAGGTCGACGTGCCGGCTGTGCGCGAGCGTCTCGGCCAGCGCGCGCAGCTGCACGAGGTCGAGCGAGGCGGCCGTCTCCTGCAGCGAGCGGATCGTGCCGTTCAGCAGCGTGCTGCGCACGTCCTCCGCGGTGTCGTCCGGGCCGAACGCGCGGCCGATGTCGGCCTGGTGGTCCGGCCGCGCGGACGTGCGTCCGAGCTCGGTGGCGACGCTCATCCGCAGGGCGACGAAGCCGGTGTAGCCGATCTGCCGGCAGAAGCGGGTGACGGTCGCCGGCGACGTGCCGGCGCGCTCCGCGAGCTCGTTGACGCCGAGCTCGAGCACGAGCCGGGAGTCCTCCAGCACGACGGCCGCGACGCGCTGGCTGGCGGTCGGCAGGTCGTCCCATTTCGCCCGGATCCTGTTGTGCACGGCGGAGGCGTCGACGCGCTCGGCGGCCGTCTCCTGCACTGCATCAGTACCGGTCACGTGAGAACCCGTTTCTTCGACGGACGCCTTCGTCCGAGATCTCGTTTCACTATAGGGTTCGAGGATGCCGCGCGTGTTTCAGTGGCGTAACGATGCGTGAGTTCCTCGCCGTCGACGCGGGCGGCACCGCCTCACGGGCCGTCGTCGTGGACGAAACGGGACGCTGCCTCGGCTCCGGTCGGGCCACCGGCGGCAACCCGACGTCGGTCGGCCTCGACGGCGCGGCGGTCGCCGTCGCCGATGCGATCGCCCAGGCCGTCACCGCGGCCGGACCCGGGGCGACGGCCGAGCCGATCCTGCTCGCCAACGCGGGGGGCGGCGGCGAGCCGTTCCAGGCGGCGATCCTGCAGCGGCTCGAGCCCCTCGGCGTGCGCGGCCCGTTCCTCCCGGTCGGCGACCTGCTCGCCCTGTTCTGCTCCGGCACGCCCGAGGTCGACGGCGCCGCCCTCATCGCCGGCACCGGCGCCATCGGCGGCGCGATCCGCGGCGGCCGGATGGCGCGGGTCGTCGACGGCACCGGCTGGCTGCTCGGGGACGCCGGCTCCGGCTTCTGGATCGGGCACAAGGCCGCGCGGGCCGTGGTCGACCACCTCGACGGCGGTCCCGCCACCCGCCTGACCGAGGCGGTGCTCGAACGCCTGGGCGTCGAGGACGACCGGGTCGTCGTCGACGGCCGACCGCGGGTGATGGGGCGCCTGGTCGCCGCGCTCTACGCGCTCCGGCCGGTCGAGCTGGCCCGCTTCGCCCCGGTGGTCTTCGCCCTCGCCGGCTCGGACGACACGGCGACGTCGATCATCCGCGACGCCGTGGAGGCGCAGGCCGCGTTGCTGCGCCGCGTCCGCCGGTTCCAGGCCGACGGCCCGCTCGTCTTCGGCGGCAGCGTGCTCGTCGAGGGCTCCCTGCGCCTCGACCAGGAGCTCCTCGCTCCCCTGCTCGAGGCCGCGGACGGCGCGACGCCGATCCCGGTCGCCGACGGCCTCGTCGGCGCCGCGGTGCTCGCGCTCCGCGCGGCGGGGATCGCGGTCGACGAGGCCCGCTTCAGGACCGTGCAGGGAGGGATCCGATCGGCCGCGGCCTGATCAGGCGATCTCCGCGTTCGGCGGGATCGTCATCACCGGCGCCCGGCTCAGCAGCATGCTGCTGTGCGTCACCGGCCGCCCGTTGGAGGGCGGGGCGGTGTCGCGGCCGAGCACGAGCAGCAGCGCGTTCCGCGACTCGACGAGCAGCACGTCCGCCGGCCGGCCACGCGGCACGCGGGCGACGATCGGCAGCTTCGGATACGCCTCCCGGACCGGCGCCAGCGCGTCGTGCAGCATCTCCTCGGCGCCCCGCACCTCCCGCGCGTGCTCGGCGGAGTCGCCCGGGAGCGCGCCGAGGCCGTACAACGGCCGCGCCACGTGCACGGCGACGAGCTTCTGGTGGCGGCGCGCCGCCTCGCCCGCCGCGGTGAGCACCACGCAGGCGGCCTCGCTCCTGCTCGTCACGCCGACCACGACGTCGTGGCCGCCGACGTAGGACTGCGGCACCACCGCCACCGGACCGTCCGCGGCGAGCACGACCCGGTAGGCGGTCGAGGAGCGGTGACCGAGCCGGGTCTCCTCGTGGCCCCGGCCGCCCAGCACGACGAGGGCATCCGGCGCCGAGCGGGCCGCGAGCACCCGGGCCACGTCACCGGTCTCGCGGAGCACGACGGCCTCGATGGGCGGATGCGCCGCCTCGACCGCCGCCGCGGCCTCGACGGGGTCCAGCTCCCGGCCGGCGTTCCGCCGGCGCCCGCCCTGCACCGCCACGATCTCGACGCGCTCGGCCTCCGGACGATGCCGGACCGCCCACTGGAGTGCGCCGGCCGCTGCCTGCGACCCGTCCCATCCGACGACCAGTCGTCGCACCATGCCCGTGCCTCCTCCGGCGAGCGGCCTCCACGGCACGGGGCAGCCGCGCCCCATCGCGCCGCCGGAAGTCGTTGCTGCAGTCCTACGCCTCCCGCGGGCGGGTGTCCACTGCGCCCCCGCCGGCTCGGCCGTCGGGCCGGCCCGTCGGCGGAACGGGGCTGCCGATCACCGGCCGCCCCGACGCGATCCGCTGGTCGTTGTCGTGCACCCGCGGCTCGTAGTGGGCGTGGAACACCTTCGCCACCAGCGCTCGCCGGCTGTGCACCCCGGTCTTCTCGAACACATGCTTCAGGTGCTGCTGCACCGTCTCGGGCGACATGAACAGCGCGGCCGCGATGCCGGCCGTCGGCTCCCCCTGCAGCACGGAACGCGTGACGTCCTTCTCGCGCTCCGTGAGGCCGTAGGCCTCCATGAGCAGGGGCGAGATGCGGTCGGGCGGGGTCCGCTCCACGATCACCGCGGCACGCCGTCGCCCGTCGGAGACCAGGGGCGAGCCGTGCAGGGTGAGCCACCGGCCGTCCTCGGTGCGGACCCGGGCCGAGCGCTGCTCGTCGGTGGTGTCGGCCCCGGCGAGTGCGCCGGCGGCGAGGGAGAGCACGACCGGGGGGAGCGTCCCCCGCTCACGCCAGGACCCTCCACCGGGCAGGGCGGCGACCACCGCCTCCGCGCCGGGCGTCATCGACTGCAGCTGCCAGTCCTCGTCGAGCACGAGGAGCACCGGTGCGTTGGGCCCCTGCTCCTCCGCCTCACCGAGCAGCAGGCCACGCGCAGCCCCGGCGGCGAGGTCGGCCGACACGGATCGCAGGAAGGCGGCGTCCTCGACGGTGAACATGGGCGCGCCGGGCTCCCGGTACAGGGTCAGCACGCCCTGCGCGATGCCGGACCTGCCACGCAGCGCGACGGCGAGCTGCTGATCCCCGCCGAACGGCTGCACGAAGCGCCGCCACCCCTCGCTGCTCGCCGGGTCGCCGGCCGTCGCGTCGTGCACGGTCGTCGCGCCCGAGGCGGACCGCACGATCCGGGACAGCGTCATCGCGTCGTCGGCCTCGTACTCGTGCGCCAGCGCCTCCGGTGGCAGCGACGGGATCGCGGCGTCGTAGTGGCTGGTCACGATCAACGACGCCGGGTCCATCGTGAACCAGCAGGGTCGCAGCATGAAGGGCACGATCTCGTGGATCACGGGATCGCAGGCCCGCCAGAGCGCGGCGACGTCGAGTCCGCGCCGCGAGAGCGCACCGATCCGCTCCGCGGCTCGTCTTCTCGCTTCGGCGGTCGCCATGCGGGCGAGCGTAGGCCCGGCCGTCCGCTGCGGAAATACCAGATCCCTGGTATCGCCGAGGCGGTCGGCCGCACCTACCGTCCCCCTCGAGAAGGATCGACGGACGGGAGACGGACCATGCGGATCGCACTGCTGGGTGGAACGGGGAAGGCGGGCACGGCGGTGCTCGCCGAGGCGTTGGCGCGTGGGCACGAGGTGCGGGCGCTCGTGCGGACGCCGGCGAGGCTGACGACCGTGCATCCGCGTCTCGCGATCGTGCCCGGCGACTTCGAGGATCCCGCGGCGCTCGACCGCACGCTCGACGGGGCGGACGCGGTGATCACCGCGATCGGCGTCACGAGCACGCAGCGGCCGACCTTGCTCGTCGACAGCGTCACGGCGATCCGGGCGGCCATGCATCGCGCGGATGTCGAGCGGCTCGTGATCGTGCAGGGCGTGCACATGGCCTTCCCCGGCGACCCGCGCAACCCGGGCCTCGCGCTCCTCAAGGCCGTGCTCCGTGTCGTCATGCGGCCGCTCACCCGGGACGGCCGAGCGCTCGGCTCTCTGCTGGAGCAGGATCCGGGTGACTGGACGGTGCTCCGGATGCCCCGGCTCGTCGACGGCGACGCGACCGGTCGCGCGCTCGTGGGCCGGCTCCGGGTGAGCCCCCGGTCATCGGTGACCGCCGGCGACGTCGCCGCCTTCGCCCTGCGGTGCATGGAAGGCGACGAGTTCGTGCGGCGGATGCCGATGATCGCGTCGGCGGGCGCCCGTGCTGCCGGTGAGCAGGCATCCGACCGGGAGACGGTTCGCAGTCCGGCAGATCGGCCGGGCTCGTCATATCCGTGATTTCCCCCATGCACGCGAGGGCCCCCGCACGGCAGCCTGGGAACCCCACGACTGCCCCGGAGGACACGGACATGACGATCATCGACACCGAGCGCCATCCCCTCGCCGACCAGGTCGCGGGCCGGGTGCTGCGGCCCGCGGACGACGGATTCGCGGACGCGGCCCGACCCTGGAACGTCGCGGTCGAGCACCATCCCGACCTCCTGCTGGAAGCGGCCGGCCCGGACGACGTCGTCGCGGGCGTCCGCTGGGCGGCGGAGCAGGGTCTCCCGGTCGCGGTGCAGTCGACCGGCCACGGCGCCACGGAGTCGGTCAGCGGCGGCCTCCTGATCTCCACCCTGCCGATGAACACGGTGGAGCTCGACGTCGCGAACCGCACCGCCCGCGTCGGCGCCGGAACCCGCTGGGGCGAGCTGCTGGCGCGGTCCGTGCCCGAGGGCCTGATCGGGCTGTGCGGCTCGAGCTCCGACGTCGGCGTCGTCGGCTACTGCCTCGGCGGCGGCCTGCCGATCCTCGGCCGCGCCTTCGGGTTCGCGGCCGAGCACGTGCGGAGCATCGACGTCGTGACGCCGGACGGCCGGCTCCGCACCGTCGACGGCGAGCACGACCCCGATCTGTTCGAGGTGCTGAAGGGCGGCAAGGGCAACTTCGGAGTCGTCACCTCGATCGAGCTCGAGCTGCTCCCCGTCTCCGACTTCTACGGCGGCGGGATCATCTATCCCGGCGAGGACGCTGCCGAGGTGCTCACCGCCTTCCGCGCCTGGGCCGCCGACCTCCCGGACGACGCCTGCCCGTCGATCGCGTTCCTCCGGCTGCCGGATGCGGACTTCGCGCCGCCGCCGCTGCGTGGCCGGTTCGTCGTCCACCTGCGCTTCGCCCTCGTCGGCGGCACGGAGGAGGGCGACCGACTCCTCGCGCCGATGCGTGCGGTGTCGACGCCGATCATGGACACGGCGGGTCCGCTCAGCTACCTCCAGGTGGACCTCGTGAGCCTCGATCCGCCGGACCCGACGCCGTTCGAGCAGGCCGGCGCCCTGCTGAAGGAGTTCGGTGAGGAGGCGCAGGCGGCCCTGCTCGAGGTGGCCGGCCCGGGTGTGCAGAGCCCGCTGCTGCTGATCGAGCTGCGCCTGATGGGCGGCGCACTCGGGCGCCCCTCCCCGGTGCGCGACGCCGTCTCGGGCCGGGACGCCGCATGGTGCGTCTCCGCGCTGGGCGTGCCCGTCCCGCCGATCGCGGAGCTCGTGCCGCCCGCCATCGAGCAGGTGCTGGACGCCCTGCGCCCCTGGGCCACGGGGCACACGATGGTGAACTTCCATGGCCGCCCCGGCGACGCCACGGACCGGGCGCGGGCCTGGCCGCCGGAGGCCTACGAGGCGATCCGGCGAGCGAAGCGCCGCTACGACCCCGACAACCTGATGCGATTCGGCCACGCGGTGCTGCTACCGGGCGGAGAGCCGGTCGAGCCCGCGATCCCGCTCTGAGCCCGAGGACGGGCTCCTCTCGCCGGCGTCCGTACACCGCTCGAGCAGCGCATGGCCGGCGGTCGGCATCACGCGGTAGACACGTCGGATGGCCACTCCCCCGCCTCCGTTCCGCGCCGACATGGTCGGCAGCCTGCTGCGCCCGCAGGCCGTGCACGACGCCCGCACCGCCCACGCCGAGGGCCGGCTGGACGACGCGGCACTCACGCGGATCGAGGACGAGGCGATCCTCGACGTGATCCGGAAGCAGGAGGCGGCGGGGCTCCGCGCTGTGACCGACGGCGAGTTCCGACGCGGCTGGTGGCACTTCGACTTCTTCGACCTGCTCGACGGCGTCGACGTGGTCGAGGGGCAGAGCGGCATGGCCTTCCAGGGGGCGACGGCCGCGCCGCTCGCCGTGCAGGTGCAGGGCCGCGTCGGCTTCCCGGCCGACCACCCGATGCTGCGCCACTTCGCGTTCGTCCGCGACCACAGCTCCGTGACGCCGAAGATGTGCATCCCGTCGCCGACGGTGATGCACTTCCGGCTCGCTCGGGACGCGGTCGACCACGGCCTCTACCCCGACCGCGACGCCCTCTTCGCCGACCTCGCCGCGACCTGGCGGGATGCCGTCCGTGCGTTCTACGACGCCGGCTGCCGGTACCTGCAGTTCGACGACACCGCATGGGCCTACCTCTGCTCCGACGTCGAGCGGCAGCGGGCGGAGGAACGCGGCATCGACACGGCCGGACTCGCCGACGCCTACGCGGAGCTGCTCAACGAAGCGCTCCGCGACCGCCCCGACGACATGACGATCACGACCCACGTGTGCCGCGGCAACTTCCGCTCCACCTGGATCGCGTCCGGCGGCTACGAGCCGGTCGCCCGGCAGCTGCTCGAGGCCTGCGACTACGACGGCTACTTCCTCGAGTACGACACCG
>NZ_JAODBE010000039.1 GCF_025463795.1 Amnibacterium sp. | reverse complement strand
GAGCCCGAAGTGGAGCCAGTTGTCGGGATCGTTGAGCGGCACGAAGTTCGCCCCGCTCGTCGTGCCCTCGACGATGAGCCCGTAGATCCACAGGACCAGGTAGAGCACGCCGCCCCAGATCAGGTAGAAGCGGGCGAGCGTGCCGTTTCCGGCCGCCACGATCCCGACGATCCCGTAGAGCAGGTGCACGACGTTGTGCAGCACGGAGACCTGGAACAGGCCGAGCAGCTTCGCACCCGACATCGGGCCGGCGAAGCTCAAGGTGCCCGTCGTCAGGCCGGGGAGAAAGCCGGCGATCCCCACGAGCAGGAACACGATCCCGAAGCCGAGCGCCACCTTCTGATGATCCCGTCTCGCGAAGCCCGGGCGGTCGTCTCCGTCGTCGCTCATGTCCTGCCCTCCCGGTCCGGCGCTGCCCGCCGACCTCGAGGAGACTCCGTGCTGCTGGAGAGGGGACGGGCACCCACCCGGAGAGCGCTGAGCGTCAGACGGGTGCGAGCTCCCCTCGGCGCACCGCCTCGGCCTCGAGCTCCCGCACGATCGGGAGCACGTTCGCCCCGAAGTACTCGACCTCCTCGATGAAGTGCAGGAAGCCGAGCAGGAACAGGTCCACCCCGTGCTTCTTGAACTCGACGATGCGGGTCGCGACCTGCTCCGGGGTACCGATGAGGCCGGTGCGGAAGCCGTCGTTGTACTGCACGAGGTCACGCAGCGTCGAGTCCGCCCACATCCCCTTCCCGTCCTTCGTCGATGCGCCTGCCTGCTGCACCGCCTGCCGGAAGCCCTCCACCGCGTCCGGATTCGCCTTCGCGACGATCTCCTCGAGGGTGTCGCGCGCCTCCGCCTCGGTGTCGCGGGCGATGACGAAGCCGTTCAGGCCGAATCGCACCGCCCCCTGCCGGCCGGCGGCCGCCGCGTAGCCGTTGACCTCCACGTACTGCTCGTCGAACCCGGCGAAGTCCTTGCCGTTGCTGAAGTACCAGTCGGCGACCTCGCCGCCGTTCCTCCGCCCCGCCGTCGAGTTGCCGCCTTGGAAGATCTCGGGGTACTCGTGCCCCTCGGTGCGGTAGGGCCCCGGCTTCAAGGTGAAGTCGTGGATCCGGTAGAAGTCGCCGAGCAGCGTGAACTCCTGCTCGGTGAAGAGGCCGCGGAGCACCCGGATGAACTCCGCACTGCGGCGGTACCGCTCGTCGTGCTCGAGCCACGGCTCCCCGAGCCCCGTGAACTCGTCCTTGAACCAGCCCGAGACGACGTTGACGGCCGCGCGGCCGTGGGAGAGGTGGTCGGCGGTGATGAGCCATTTCGCCAGCACGGCCGGATGCCAGAGGCCCGGGTGCACGGCAGCGATCACCTTCAGCCGTTCTGTGGCGAGCAGCAGGCCGAGGGAGAACGAGGTCGACTCGTGCTGCTGCTCCGCGCCGTAGGAGGCCGTGTACCGCACCTGCGACAGCGCGTAGTCGAAGCCGTTGGCCTCGGCGGCGCGGGCGAGGCGGACGTTGTAGTCGTAGTCCCACGAGGTCCGCTGCTCGATGTCGGAGGTCACGAGACCGCCGGACACGTTCGGGACCCAGTAGGCGAACTTCAGCTGGTCGTCGGAGGTGGCATGCAGGGGCGTGGGCATGCGGCCACGGTAGGCAGCGGTCCGTCGCCGGCGCACCGATGTTGCGCTCCGTGACGCCCCGCGAGGGGCCGCGTCGGGCCCCGGCGCCTACCGTTCGGCCATGCGGTCACGGACGGAGCAGAACCTTGATCGCGCGCCGCTCGTCCATCGCGGCGTAGGCCTCGGCCGCCTCCGCGAGGGGCAGCTCGAGGTCGAACACGAGCCCGGGACGGATGCGGCCGTCCAGCACCTCGGGCAGCAGCTCCTCGACGTAGTTGCGCACCGGCGCCACGCCGCCGCGTACGCCCACGTTGGCGTTGAACATCGTCCGGATGGGCAGCTCCGCACCCCCGTTCGGCACGCCGACGTAGCCGACGACGCCGCCCGGCCGGGCCGATCGGATGGCCTGGTCCATCGACTCCTTCGTGCCGACGCACTCGAGCACTGCATCCGGGCCGATGCCGTCGAAGAGCGCCTTGATGCGCTCGATGCCCTCGTTGCCGCGCTCCGCGACGAGGTCGGTCGCGCCGAACTCCGTCGCGAGACGCTGCCGCGACTCGTGCCGCGACATCGCGACGATGCGGGACGCCCCCAGCCGCTTCGCGGCGAGGACCGCGCAGAGGCCGACCGCGCCGTCGCCCACGACGACGACCGTCGTCCCCCGGGTCACCCCGGCCGCGTGGGCGGCGTGGTGGCCGGTGCCCATCACGTCGGAGAGCGTCAGGAGGTGCGGCACCAGCTCGGGCGCCGGCTCACCGCCGGGCACCGCGACGAGGGTGCCGTCGGCATGCGGCACGCGCACGCGCTCGCCCTGGCCGCCGTCCGCGAAGCCGCCCATCCGGTCCTCGGCGCCCCACCATCCGCCGTGGAGGCAGGAGGTGCTCACGCCGTTCACGCAGTTGGCGCAGGTCATGTCGCAGTCGTAGAACGGGGCGATCACGAAGTCGCCGACCCGGATCCGCTCGACGTCGGCCCCGACCTGCTCGACCACGCCCACGAACTCGTGCCCGATGCGGTGCGGGTGCTTCGTGGGCACGACGCCGCGGTAGGGCCAGAGGTCGGAGCCGCATACGCACGCCGCCACGACGCGCACGACGGCGTCGCCGCCCGTCGACAGCACGGGATCCGGCACCGTCTCGACGCGGATGTCGCGGGGAGCGTGGATGAGGGTCGCCTGCACGATCATCGAGCGTACGTCGTCGGAACCGCGAGCCCGATCGGGAACAGCCCCGGGCGCGTACTGGTTGACGTGTCAGACGCAATGGAGCGTCGTCCTGGATCCACCACCCGGAAGGAACACAGCGGAATGACGCTCCTCACCGATTCCCGGCGCGCCGAGACGGCCACGCCCATCCACGAGCTGCTGGCCGAGCGGTGGTCACCGCGGTCGTTCGACCCCGAGTTCGTTCTCTCCGACGAGGCGGTCACCGCCCTGCTCGAAGCCGCACGCTGGGCGCCGTCGGCCGCGAACTTCCAGCCGCGCCGCTTCATCGTCGCCCGCCGGGGCAGCGAGGCGTTCCAGGCCGTGACGGACGCCCTCTCGGAGGGCAACCGGCCGTGGGCGCCGAACGCCTCCCTGTTCGTCGTCGCGATCGCGCTGACGGAGGACGAGAAGGGCACCCCGTACCGCTGGGCCGAGTACGACGCCGGCCAGGCGATCGCCCACCTCACCGTGCAGGCGCACGCGCTCGGTCTCCACGTGCACCCGATGGGCGGCTTCGACGCCGAGGCACTGGCGCTCGCCTTCGACCTGCCGGAGGGCGCGGTCCCGATCAGCGTGAACGCGATCGGCGCCGCAGCGCCGGCCGAGCAGCTCCCGGAGCGCTACCGCTCCCGTGAGCTCGCTCCGCGCACCCGGCTCCCCCTCGAGGAGCTCGTCGTCGTCGACGCCTGAGCCGCGCGCTCGGCGCACCCGTCCCGGCTCCCGGGGAGGGCCGGTGACGGGCGCGTTCCGGACGCGTTCACCCCGCGATGTTCGCGATGAGGTTGACCGTCGACGCGATCACGACCGCACCGAAGAGGTAGGCGAGCAGGGCGTGGCGCAGCGCCGTTGCGCGCACCGCGGGGGCGGTGATGTCGGTGTCCGACACCTGGAAGGTCATGCCGATCGTGAAGGCGAAGTACGCGAAGTCGAGGTAGCGGGGCGGCTGCTTCTGGTTGAACGAGATCCCGCCGTCGTCGCCCGTGTAGTAGAGCACCGCGTACCGCAGGCTGAAGAGCGTGTGCACGAGGAACCAGGAGATCGCCACGCTCAGCACCCCGAGCAGGGACAGCAGCTCCTTCCCCGCCCCCGGCGCCTGCTTCGCCTCCGACAGCACCACAACGACGGCGACGAGGCTCGCGACCGCGGCGGCGACGAGGAGCACGTCGCTGATGCTGCGGTTCGGCGTCTCCCTCGTGGCGTGGTCGGAGGTCGCCTCCGCGTCCATCCGGCCGATCTTGAGCCACACCCACAGCAGGTAGACGGCGCACAGCACCACCCAGCCGACGTCGAACGCGAACGAGTCGCCGCCGGCCAGCAGCACGGAGGTCGTCGCCGCTGCCCCGGCGGCGAACGCGACCAGCAGCCGCAGCCAGGAGGCCTGTCGGTCGTCGCCGGTCGCGCGGACGTGCTCCTGGGGGTCGCTCACCCCTCGAGTGTGGTGAATCCGCGGCGGCCGCGCTCAGAGATCGCTGACCGGAACCTGAAAGCGGCCGACCATGAGCTCGTCGCCGATGGGCGAGACGTCGACGCGGACGGTGTCACCGTCGCGGACCTCGCCCGCCAGCAGCGACCTGGCCAGGCGGTCGTCGATCTCCCGCTGCATCAGCCGACGCAAGGGCCGGGCGCCGTACATCGGGTCGTAGCCGCGCTCCGCGAGCCACCGGCGCGCTGCGGGCGTCACCGCGAGCTCGAGGCGTCGGCCGGCGAGCCGGCGGCCGAGTCGGTCGATGTAGAGCTCTACGATCTCGCCCAGCTCCGTCTCGGTGAGCATCTGGAAGACGACGATGTCGTCGAGCCGGTTGATGAACTCCGGCTTGAACGCCTGACGCACGAGCGCCTGCACCGCCTCCTCCTTCTGCTCGTTCGAGATGGACGGATCGACGAGGTACTGACTGCCGAGGTTCGACGTCAGCACGAGGATCGTGTTGCGGAAGTCCACCGTGCGGCCCTGCCCGTCCGTGAGCCGGCCGTCGTCGAGCACCTGCAGCAGCACGTCGAACACCTCGGGGTGCGCCTTCTCGATCTCGTCGAGCAGCACGACGGAGTACGGCCGACGCCGGACGGCCTCGGTCAGCTGACCGCCCTGCTCGTAGCCGACGTACCCGGGAGGGGCACCGACGAGGCGCGAGACGGAGAACTTCTCCCCGTACTCGCTCATGTCGATGCGCACCATCGCCCGCTCGTCGTCGAAGAGGAACTCCGCGAGCGCGCGCGCCAGCTCCGTCTTCCCGACTCCCGTGGGGCCGAGGAAGAGGAACGAGCCGGTCGGCCGTCCCGCGTCGGCGATGCCGGCACGGGTGCGGCGCACGGCGTCGGCGACGGCCCGCACGGCCGTGTGCTGACCGATCAGCCGGCGGCCGAGCTCGCTCTCGAGGCGCAGCAGCTTCTGCGTCTCGCCCTGGAGAAGCCTCCCCACCGGGATGCCGGTCCATTGCGCCACCACGGCGGCGATGTCCTCGTCGGTGACCTGGTCGTTCACCATCCGCTGCTCGCCCGGGTGCTCCTCGGCCTGCTCGGCGGCCGCGAGCTCGCGCTCGATGGCCGGGATCTCGCCGTAGAGCAGTCGCGAGGCCTCCTCGAGGTTGCCCTCGCGGGCGGCGCGCTCGGCGCGCATGCGCAGCGAGTCGACCTTCTCCTTCAGGTTGCCGACGCGGTTGAGGTCCGCGCGCTCCCGCTCCCACCGCGCCTCGAGCCCGCTGAGGGTCGCCTCGCGACCTGCGAGGTCCTCACGCAGCTTCGCCAGCCGGTCCTTCGACGCCTCGTCCTTCTCGCGCTTCAGCGCGAGCTCCTCGAGCCGGAGCCGGTCGACGGCGCGGCGCAGCTCGTCGATCTCCATCGGCGCGGAGTCGATCTCCATCCGGAGCCGGCTCGCGGCCTCGTCGATGAGGTCGATCGCCTTGTCGGGCAGCTGCCGGGCGGTGATGTAGCGGTTGGAGAGCGCAGCCGCCGCAACGAGGGCGGAGTCGGCGATGGCGACCTTGTGGTGCGCCTCGTAGCGCTCCTTCAGACCGCGGAGGATCGCGACGGTGTCCTCGACGGTCGGCTCGCCGACGAAGACCTGCTGGAAGCGGCGTTCGAGCGCGGCGTCCTTCTCGATGTACTCGCGGTACTCGTTGAGCGTCGTCGCGCCGATCATCCGCAGCTCGCCGCGGGCGAGCATCGGCTTCAGCATGTTCGCGGCAGCCACGCTGCCTTCGCCGCCGCCAGCACCCATGAGCGTGTGGAGCTCGTCGATGAACGTGATGATGCGACCGTCGGAGTCGTTGATCTCCTTCAGCACGGCCTTCAACCGCTCCTCGAACTCGCCGCGGTACTTCGCCCCGGCGACGAGCGCGGCCAGGTCGAGCGACACGAGCTGCTTGTCCTTCAGGGAGTCGGCGACGTCGCCGGCGACGATCCGCTGAGCGAGTCCCTCGACGACGGCGGTCTTGCCGACGCCCGGCTCGCCGATGAGCACGGGGTTGTTCTTGGTGCGGCGGGTCAGCACCTGGCTGACCCGGCGGATCTCGGCGTCGCGACCGATCACCGGGTCCAGCTTGCCGGCCCGGGCGATCTCGGTGAGGTTGATGCCGTAGCGCTTCAGCGCGCTGCCGGTGTCGTCCTGCGGGGCGGCCGCCCCTCGCATGTTCGCCACGCTGCCTCCTCGATGAATTGAGTGGTCGATTGAATTGAGTCGCCGCGACTCAGCTTTGTTCCGGTTGACGGGGCCGCCAGACGACGAGCTCGTTCCGGCGGATGGCGCGCACTCCGTGCCGGAGCGGCACGACGTCGCCGTCCGCGGTGGAGGCGAAGACCCGGGAGCCCGGGCGGTTGAGCAGCTCGGTGGCGAGGGCCGATTCGAGCTCCCGCACCCGCGCACGGAGGCCGACGACCTCGTTCTCCAGCTCCAGGATGCGGCGGATGCCCTCGAGGGAGACGCCCTCCCCCGAGAGCCGCTGCACCTCGCGGAGCTGCGCCACCTCGCGGAGCGAGTACCGGCGGGACTTGCCGGCGGTGCGCCGCGGCGACACCAGACCGAGCCGGTCGTACTGGCGCAGCGTCTGCGGGTGCATGCCGGCGAGATCCGCCGCGACCGCGATCGCGAAGACCGGATCGTCGGCGCTCATCTCCATCATCCGCGCGCCTTCGCGAGAAGGTCGTTCCGCGGGTTCTCGGCCGGCCCCGACGCCGTGAAGGCCTCGAGCGCCTCCTTCTGGGCCGCGGTCAGGTGGCTCGGCACCGCCACCTCGACGCGGGCGAGCAGGTCGCCGATGCCCTTCGGGGTGGCGACGCCGCGCCCCTTCAGGCGCAGCACCCGGCCGCTCGACGTGCCGGGTGCCAGCTTCATCCGCACCGGGTCACCGCCGAGCGTCGGCACCTCGATGGTCGCGCCGAGCGCGGCCTCCGCGAAGGTGACCGGAACGTTCACCTTCAGGTTCAACCCGTCGCGCTCGAAGACCGGGTGCTTCGACACGTTGACCGTGAGCACGAGATCGCCGGCCTCGCCGCCGTCGGGGCTCGGTTCGCCCTTGCCCTTGAGCTTCAGCTTCTGCCCGTCGACGACGCCCGGCGGGATGCGCACGGTGATCGGCTTGCCGCCACCGCCCGACAGCGTCAGGGTGTCGCCCTGCGTCGCCGTCGTGAAGTCGATGGTGACCGCGGCCGTGACGTCGCGCCCGGGCGTCGGGCCACCGAAGCCGCGGAACCCGCCGCTCGTCTGCCCGAACCCGCCGCCGTTGCCGGCTGTGCCTCCTGGACTGAACAGGCCGCCGAGGAGGTCCTCGAAGCCGCCCCGGGAGCGGCCCCGGGCGCCTCCACCGAACATCGAGCCGAAGACGTCCTCGAACCCGGCCTGGCCCGGGCCGGCGGCGGTGAACCGCGCACCCGAGCCCATCGCCCGGATCTGGTCGTACTCGCGCCGCTGCTCCTCGTCGGAGAGCACGCTGTACGCCTCGCTGATCTCCTTGAACCGCGACTCGGCCGTGGTGTCACCGGAGTTCGAATCCGGGTGGAACTGCCGCGCGAGCCTGCGGTACGCCTTCTTCAGGTCCGGCTGGGAGACCGACTTGTCGACGCCGAGGATCTTGTAGAAGTCCTTCTCGAACCAGTCCTGACTGGCCATGGCTACGAGGCGGGGGTGTCGACGACGACCTTGGCCGGGCGCAGGACCGTGTCACCGATGCGGTAGCCCCGCTCGACGACGTCCGACACCGTGGCCTTGTCGACCGCCGGGTTCTCGCGCTGGAAGATCGCGTCGTGCTCGCGCGGGTCGAACAGCTGCCCGCTCTCCCCGAACGGGACGAGACCGAGCTTGCCGACGGCCCCGCGGAGCTTCTGCGCGATCGTGGTGAACGGGCCGCCCTCGGCGAGGTCGCCGTGGGCCTCGGCCCGGTCGAGGTCGTCGAGCACCGGCAGGATGGCGCGGGCGGCGTCGCCGACGGCGCGCTCCCGCTCCACGACCCGCTCGCGCTCCACGCGACGGCGGTAGTTGGCGTACTCCGCGGTCACCCGGCGCAGATCGGCGAGGTGCTCGGCGGCCTGGTCGGTTCCGGGAGGGGCCTCGGGAGCGGACAGCCCGTCGAGGAACGCCTGGTCGGCGTCGGAGAAGGACACGCCCTCACCTTCGGTGGGGGCTTCCACGTCCGGCCCCTCGGCGGCGACGAACCCGTCGTCCGGGGTACCCGGCTCTTGGCCGGGCACCCCCTCGTTCGTGTCCTCAGGATCGGTCATCGGGCGGCGCCGTCCTCGTCGATCACCTCGGCGTCGACGATGTCGTCGTCGGACGACGACCCGGACGACGCGCTCTGGGCACCGGGCTGCTGCTCACCCGCTGGGGCCTCGCCGGCCTGCGACTGCGAGTAGATCGCCTGCCCGAGCTTCGTCTGGCTCTGCGACAGCTTGTCGAACGCGGTCTTCACCGCGTCGTCGTCGCTGCCGGCGAGCGCCGACTTCAGCCCGTCGACGTCGGCCTGCACCTCGTCCTTCACGTCTGCGGGCAGCTTGTCGTCGTTCTCCTTGATGAGCTTCTCGATCGAGTAGACGAGCTGCTCCGCGGAGTTGCGCACCTCGGCCGCCTCACGACGCCGCTTGTCCTCCGCGGCGTGCTCCTCGGCCTCGCGGACCATGCGCTCGATGTCGTCCTTCGGCAGGCTCGAGCCGCCCGTGATCGTCATCGACTGCTCCTTGCCCGTGCCCTTGTCCTTCGCGGACACGTGCACGATGCCGTTCGCGTCGATGTCGAAGGTGACCTCGATCTGCGGGATGCCGCGGGGCGCCGGTGCGATGCCGGTGAGCTCGAACGTGCCCAGGTTCTTGTTGTCCCTGGTGAACTCGCGCTCGCCCTGGAACACCTGGATCGCGACCGACGGCTGGTTGTCGTCGGCGGTCGTGAAGGTCTCGCTCCGCTTGGTCGGGATGGCCGTGTTGCGGTCGATGAGCTTCGTCATGATGCCGCCCTTGGTCTCGATGCCGAGGGACAGCGGCGTGACGTCGATCAGGAGGACGTCCTTGCGCTCGCCCTTCAGGACACCGGCCTGCAGGGCCGCCCCGACGGCGACGACCTCGTCGGGGTTCACGCTCTTGTTCGGCTCCTTGCCGCCCGTGAGCTGCTTCACCAGCTCGCTGACGGCCGGCATGCGCGTCGACCCGCCGACGAGCACGACGTGCGCGATGTCGGACACCTTGATGCCGGCCTCGCTGATGACGTCGTTGAACGGCTTCTTGGTCCGGTCGAGCAGGTCCGACGTGAGGTTCTCGAACTGGGCCCGGGTGAGGGTCTCGTCGAGGTTCGCGGGACCGTTCTCGGTGAGGGACAGGTAGGGCAGCTGGATCGACGTCGAGGTCGAGCTCGACAGCTCCTTCTTCGCCTGCTCGGCGGCCTCCTTGAGGCGCTGCAGCGCGATCTTGTCCTTCGAGACGTCGACGCCGGTGGTCTCCTTGAACTTCTTGATGAGGTGCTGGACGACGCGCTGGTCCCAGTCGTCGCCGCCGAGCCGGTTGTCACCGGCGGTGGCACGCACCTGGATCGTCGAGAAGCCCTCGTCCTTGCCGACCTCGAGGAGGGACACGTCGAACGTGCCGCCACCGAGGTCGAAGACGAGGATCAGCTCGTCCTCACGGCCCTTGTCGAGGCCGTAGGCGAGCGCCGCCGCCGTGGGCTCGTTGATGATGCGGAGGACGTTGAGGCCGGCGATCTCGCCGGCGTCCTTCGTGGCCTGGCGCTCGGCGTCGTTGAAGTACGCCGGCACCGTGATGACGGCGTCGGTGACCGTGTCGCCCAGGTACTGCTCGGCGTCGCGCTTCAGCTTGCCGAGGATCCGCGCCGAGATCTCCTGCGGCGTGTACTTCTTGCCGTCGATGGACGTCGTCCAGTCGGTGCCCATGTGGCGCTTGACCGACGAGATGGTGCGGTCGACGTTGGTGACGGCCTGGCGCTTCGCGGTCTCGCCGACGAGCACGTCACCGTCCTTCGTGAACGCGACGACCGAGGGGGTGGTGCGGAAGCCCTCCGCGTTCGCGATGACCACCGGGTCGCCGCCCTCGAGCACGGACACCACCGAGTTGGTGGTTCCGAGGTCGATGCCTACGGCACGAGCCATGGGGTTGTTCTCCTTCGATGTGGGGGTCTGGGGCGGGGCGCTCCGTCGAGCGGACTTGCGTCCCGACGACTCAACCTTACGGCCCGGACGATCCGCTGTCGAATCCTGAGGGCAGAAGTTGAGCCACTGATACTCAACTCTCAGCGGGACCGGGTCCTTCCCGGACCGAGGCAGGGCCTGCCCTCGGCCGCCCCCTCCCTTGACTTGCCCTCGAATCCTGCAAAGGTGAGGCACGACGGGAGCGGAGCGCCATGGGCAAGCTGACGTACGACTCGACCGTCGTGGTGGACTTCGACGACCGGCTGCTCGCGCACCTGCAGATGGTGATCGCGACCAAGCTGCGCCGCGGCGAGTCCTTCGCCTTCACCTGGCGGGATGACGCCGCGGTCGGCGACGGCCGCACCACCATCTGGCTGCATCCGGCCCTGCCGCTCGTCTTCAAGTACTTCGGCGGCAAGCAGCCCGTGATCAACCGCGCCTGGGTCGAGGTGCTGCTGCAGACGGCCAACTCCTCGGCCGGTCTGCACATCGTCCCCGAGCCGCCCGATCCCGGCAGGGAGGCCTGATGCGTCGAGTGCGCCTCGTCTACGGGGGTCGCGAGTTCACGATCCCCGAGGCCGAGTCGGCGGACATCCGCCGCCGGATCGAGGCGGCGCTCACCGGCGGGGACCCCTGGCTCCGTGCCGTGTCCGGCCACGGTCGCGGCACGGCGGCACACCTGCTGATCACCCCCGGCACCCCGCTCGTCGTGCTCGACGAGACGGCCGAGCCCGACGGCGATCCGCATGGCAGGCCGGCCGACGGGACGGCTCAGCCGGGCCCGGGCACCACCGGCTGACCGCCCGGAACGGGGGTGGGCGGCCACGGCACGACCGCCCCTACGCTGGCGCGATGACCGTGGTGGCGCAGGCGCCCGCGACCCGACGACGCGTGCTGGCCTGGGCCGCATGGGACTGGGGCGGTGCCGCGTTCAACGCGGTCATCACGACCTTCGTATTCACGGTCTACCTGACGGGCGACCGCTTCGTCGACGCCGCCGTGCCGCGCGGGACCGCGGCCTTCACGGTCGCGAAGTCGTCGCTGTCGAGCGGACTCGGTCTCGGGCTCGCCATCGCGGGGCTCGTCGTCGCCGTGCTCGCCCCCGTGCTCGGCCAGCGGGCCGACGCCACCGGCCGCCGCCGGCGCGGGGTCGCGCTCGGGACCGTCGTCGTGGTCGTCGCCATGCTCGCGATGTCGTTCGTCGTCGCCGCTCCCCCGTTCTTCGTGCCCGGTGTCGTGCTGGTGTGCGTCGGCACCGTCGCGTACGAGATCGCGACGGTCAACTACAACGCGATGCTGCTCACGATCTCCACGCCCCGCACCATCGGCCGGGTCAGCGCCTTCGGATGGGCGAGCGGGTACCTGGGCGGCATCCTGCTGCTGCTGATCCTGTACGTCACGCTCATCCCGCAGGGGCCGCAGCTGCTCGGCGTTCCGGACGACGGCGGCCTCGACATCCGGATCTGCGCGGTGATCTGCGCCGTGTGGACCGCCGTGTTCGCGATCCCCGTGCTGCTCGCGGTCCCCGACGTGCCACCCGCGCCCGGCCTTCCCCGGCGCGGTGTGCTCGCCGCCTACCGCAAGCTCGGGGCGGACATCGCCGGCCTCTGGCGCGACGACCGCAACCTGCTCGGCTTCCTCGTCGCGTCCGCGGTCTTCCGCGACGGACTGACCGGCGTCTTCACCTTCGGCGCCGTCATCGCCTCGACCGTGTTCGGGTTCACGTTCGGGCAGGTGCTGATCTTCGGCGTGGCCGCGAACGTCGTCGCCGGGGTCTCGACGCTGCTGTCCGGCCGCTTCGACGACCGGTTCGGGCCGAAGCCCGTGATCCTCGTCTCCCTCGTCGGGCTCGTCGCCGCCGGCGTCGCCGTCTTCCTCGCGCACGGCGCGGGCACGACGGCCTTCTGGATCGGCGGCCTGGTGCTCTGCTGCTTCGTGGGGCCGGCCCAGTCGGCGAGCCGGTCGCTGCTCGCCCGGCTCGCTCCGGTGTCCCGCGAGGGCGAGCTCTTCGGGCTCTACGCCACGACCGGCCGGGTCGCGACGTTCCTCGCGCCCGCGCTCTTCGCGCTGTTCATCCAGCTCACCGGCGACCAGGCGTCCGGGATCCTCGGCATCGTGCTCGTGCTGGCCGTGGGCCTCGTGCTGCTCGTGCCCGTGCGCGGCGCCGGCGCGGACTGAAGGCGGCCCCGGTCAGCCGGCGGCGAAGGCGGCGAGCAGGACGAGCACCGCGGATCCCGCACCGACGATCAGCTGCGGGCTCCACGGGCGCCTGAGCGGGCGCTCCGCCGCCCTGGCGTGGAGCGCGGTCAGCCCCGCGCCGGCGATCATGGCGCCGATCACGCACGGCAGCCCGATCCCGCGCGACAGCACGAGGATGAGCAGCAGGTTCACGCCGATCATCACCAGGAAGCGGTTCCGCACGGAGGCCTCGTGCCAGACGAGGACGAGCACCGCGGCGAAGGAGCCGAACAGGGGCCCGAAGAGCCCGTAGGCGTACTGACCCGCGAGCACAGCAGCGGCCGTCCCCACCACGGTGGCGGCGACGAGCAGCTCCGCGAATCGGCGCCTGCCCAGCATCCGCTCCGCCTGCGGCGCCGACAGCACCCAGAACACCGCCTGCAGCAGGAAGGCCACGATCGTGAGCCCGTCGAACGCCGCCGGCGAGACCAGCGGGGCTGTGACGAAGCGCCACAGCTGCCAGCCGGTGCCCGATCCGGGGGCGGCGGCGAGCAGGCCGAACGGCAGGTTCCCGGTGAAGAACCCGGCGACCCAGAGCAGCACGGACACGACGAGCACGATGCGGCTCACGGGTGCGTCGTCCGTGGTCAGCCAGGACGGCAGCCGCACGGATCGGGTGGGGCGGCGGCGCACCGGCTTCGGCCCGGGACCACCGACGGGCTGCCACGTGACGCGCCCGCCCTCCTCCGCGACGCAGGGCGCGCAGCGCACGCCGCCGGGGCCGGGGATCTGGCACTCCGGGCAGATCGTGCGCCCGCAGCGGGCGCAGAGGGTCCAGCTGTGCCGGTCGCGGTGCCGGTAGCAGACGGAGGGGTCGACCTCGAGGTCGGTGCGCTCGGTGGTCACAAGTCAGGGATTCTGCCCGGTCCACCGCGATCTCGCGACACGGCGCGGCGCACGGGTCACCACCCGAGCGTCCCCGGGGCGCCCTTGAACGGCCCGACGACCTTCGACGTGATCCATCCGCCGTAGAAGTCGCTCTCCTGCGGCCGCACGGTCTCCCCCGCGACCTCGCACCGGTCCATCCGCGACGGGTAGACGGCCACGCGGCCCGCCAGCGCCTCGTAGCCGGGCGACGGGTGGGGGTAGTACCAGACGGCGGCCTGCTCGCGGCGGTCGCCCGCGGCGATCGTGAGATACCGCGCGGCCCCCTTGAACTCGCAGAAGCTGGCCCCGGGCGCGGGCGAGAGCTCGGCGCCGACCGCGCCCCTCGGCACGTAGTAGACCGGCGGATGGCTGGTCTCGAGCACCCGCACCGCGTCGGTCGTGTCCACGACGGTCGCTCCGCCGAACTCGATGCGGATGCGATCGCCGGTCGCCTCGACCCGCGGCGGACGCGGGTAGTCCCAGACCGATTCCTGGCCCGGCCCCGGCTCGATCCGCCGCACACTGCGCATGCCCTCATTCTGCGCGCCGGGCGGAGCACCGCTGCACGAGGTCAGGCGAGGGCGGCCGACCCGATCGCGAGCACCGTGACGAGGAACCCGGCCACGTAGTTGATGGCGAGGAAGCGGCGCCAGCCCCGGTTCGCACCCTCGGCGGAGGCGTCGTCGATCGCGAGGAACGGTGCGCACATCGCGAGATAGGGCAGCGCGACGATCCCGGCGAGCGCCGTCGGCCAGCCGGAGCACGCGGCGAGCACGCCCGCCGCTGCGTAGAGGACGAACGCCCCGATGACGGTCCGCCGGGCGCCGGCCGCCGTCGCGACGGAACCGATGCCGGCCTCCCGGTCGGCGGGGATGTCCTGCACCGCGCCGAACGCGTGGCTCGCCATCCCCCAGCAGAAGAAGGCGGCGAGAAGCAGGGCGGTGCGGGCATCGGGCGCCCGGCCCGCCAGCGCCACCGCGTACACCGCGGGGCTGACGAAGTGCGTGCTCGAGGTGATCGAGTCGAGCACCGGGCGCTCCTTGAACCGGAGCCCCTTGACGCTGTACGCCACGACCGCGAAGACCGAGACGGCGACCACCGGCCATGACGCGGGGCGGCCAAGGGCCACGAGCGCGATGAGGAACGGCACGTTCGTGACGACGACGGCCACGAGGATCGGCCGGTGGAACCGCGGATCGAGCACGGCGCCCTCGACGCCGCCCTTCCGCGGGTTCCGCAGATCCGACTCGTAGTCGAAGACGTCGTTGATGCCGTACATGGCGAGGTTGTAGGGCACCAGGAAGTAGAGGGTGCCGATCACGAGAAGGGGCACGTCGACCGGGTGCTGCAGCAGCAGGAGCGCGAGCGCGAAGGGGTACGCCGTGTTCACCCACGACACCGGCCGCGACGCGGTGAGCAGCTGCCTGATCACGGGCGGCTCCGCCGGCGGCCGAGCAGGTGCCAGAGGGCGGGCAGCGCGAGGCCGGCGGCGACCGGATAGGCGAAGTCCTCGACCGGGGCGACGCCGATCCGCAGGCCGAGGATGCGGGTGGCGTCGTAGCCGACGATGCCGGTCCCGACGATCACCGAGTCGAACACGGCGGTGGCGACGACGAGCACGACGACCGATCCGATGGCCGGCACCAGCACGGAACGGCCGGCGCGCAGCAGCACCACCAGGGAGATCGCGGCGACGGGCACCAGCACCGCGAGGGAGAGCAGCAGGTACGTCGTCACCGGCGTCCGCCCGGCCCGAGGAGTCGTCGGGCGAGGCCGAAGGACTCCATCGCGGTGAGGCACAGCAGCACGAGGAAGAACAGCTCCTCGAGCGGCAGCTCGTGGGCGAGGTCGACCCCGATCAGCAGGCGGTGGTTCCCCTCGAAGAAGATCCCGAGCGCGATCCCGGCGGCGTCCCACAGCATGAACCCGACGACGCCGACCGTGAGCACGACGAGCGCGCGGACCGGCGCCGCGAACACGAAGAGCGTGTAGCGCGCATCGAGCAGGAGCAGCCCGACGATGGAGCCGACGAGGGCCGCGAGGTAGAGGACGCTCATCCGACGGGCACGACCGCCGGCTCCGTCAGCGGGCCCGCGGTGGTGTCGCCCCGCAGCCGCTTCAGCACGAGCTCGGCGCTGATCACGCACATCGGGAGCCCGATGCCCGGGATCGTGGACCCGCCCGCGAACAGCAGCCCGTCGACGTGGCGGCTCCTGTTCCCGGCGCGGAGGAGGGCGCTCTGGGCCAGCGTGTGGGCCGGGCCGAGCGCAGTGCCCTGCCAGGCGGCGAGGTCGTTCGCGAAGTCGGCGGGTCCGATCGTGCGACGGACCTCGATCCGCTCGCGGAGATCGGGGATGTCGAGCCAGGCCCCGATCTGGTCGATCGCCCCGTCGGCGATCCGCTCGACCTCAAGCGACCCCGTGCCGTCGACGCCGCCGGCGCCGATCCCGGGGTCGGCCGTCACGGGCACGAGCACGAACAGGTTCTCGTGCCCGGCCGGTGCCACGTGGTCGGTGGCGCTCGGCCGGCACACGTAGAGCGAGAGCTCCCCGGGAAGCGGTGGGACGGGCTCGCCGCGCTTCGGCATGACCGCGGCGAAGTTCGCGTCCCAGTCCTTGGTGAAGAGCAGCGTGTGGTGCAGCAGCTGCGGCAGCTCCCCGCGCACGCCGAGCAGCACGAGCACGGCGCTCGGCCCCGGGGTCCGCCGCTCCCACCAGTCGGCGTCGTAGGTGCGCAGCGCCGGAGGCAGCAGGCGCCGCTCGGCGGCCTCGAGATCCATGGCGGCGACGACGAGGTCGGCTGCGAGGGTCTCGCCGTCCTCGGTCCGCACCCCGGTGACCTTCGGCCTCGCTCCGACGGCGCCGTCGGTGAGGATCCGTTCGGCCGGGGTCCCCGTCCGGATCCGTACGCCCCGCTGCACCGCCAGCCGCCGGACCGCATCGATCAGTGCGCTGATGCCGCCCCTCGGGTACAGCACCCCGCCCTCGAAGTCGAGGGTGCTCATCAGGTGGTACATGCCCGGCGTGGCATACGGAGAGCTGCCGAGGAAGACGGCGGGGTACTGGAGGATCTGGGCGAGCCGCGGGTCACGGAACCGGCGGCTCACGTAGCGGTGCAGGGACAGGGCGAGCATCGGTACCAGCCGCGGCAGCCCCCGCAGGACCTCGCGGGTGACGAGCGGCTTCAGATCCGCGAACGTCGTGTAGAGGAAGAACCGCTTCGCCATGTCGTACACCCAGGCCGCGGAGTCGAGGTGGGCCGCGAGGCGCGCGCCCGCACCCGGCTCGAGGCGCTCGGCCACGGCGAGGTTGCGGTCGCGGTCGCCCAGCACGTCGACGACCTCGGCGGGACGACCCTGCTCCGGCTCGAAGACGACGCGGTACCCCGGGTCCAGCTTCACGAGGTCGAGCTGCTCCGCGGCCGTCGTACCGAGCAGACGGAAGAAGTGGTCGAAGACCTCGGGCATGAGGTACCAGGAGGGGCCCGTCTCGAAGCGGTAGCCGTCGATGAGCCACTCCCCCGCGCGGCCGCCGAGCACATCCCGCGCCTCGAGCACCGTCACCGCGTAGCCCTCCTCCGCGAGCAGGGCGGCGGTGGCGAGGCCGCTGATGCCGCCGCCGATCACGACGGCCCGCTGCTCGCTCATCGCTTCCTAGGCAGCCGGTCGGCCGCGGCGAGCGCCGCGAGCCGCAGCTTCACGCGATCGGGCACCCGCACCCGGGTGGTGACGAGCCGGTCGGCCGGCGTGCGGCGGATCCGCTCGGCGAGCTCCGCGAAGAGGCCGTGCGCGAGCGCGACCGCACGTCTCGGTCCCCACCGGAGCAGCGGCAGCGTGGCCGCGGCGGCGTCGAGATCGGCGTCGATGTCGTCGAGCAGCGCGTGCTTCGTCGCCTCATCGAGGTTCGTCGGCGCGACGCCCGGGAAGTACACCCGACCGAGGTTCCCCGAATCGGCGGCGAGGTCCCGCAGGAAGTTCACCTTCTGGAACGCGGCGCCGAGGCGGCGGGCGCCGGTCTCCAGCACGACGAGCTGCGCGGCGGACGGTGGGGGCGCCTCCGCGAGGAAGGCCCTGAGGCACATGAGTCCGACGACCTCGGCGGAGCCGTACACGTAGGTGGCGAACGATTCCGGCGAGTGCTCGGCGTGGTCGAGGTCCATCCGCATGGAGGTGAAGAAGGGCCGCACGACGCCGTCGTCGATACCGACGGCGCGCGCGGTGGCGGCGAACGCGTGCACGACGAGATTGGTGGAGTAGCCGGTGGTCATGCCGCGGTAGGTGTCGGCCTCGAGCGCGTCGAGGGCCTCGGCGACCTCGTCGCGCCCCAGGCCGGACTCGACCGCGACCCCGTCGACGACCTCGTCGGCGAGCCGCACGAGGGCGTACACGTTGCGGATGTGCCGGCGGGCGGTGCGGGGCAGCATGCGGGTCGCGAGCCCGAACGACGTCGAGTACTCGGCGATGACGACGGCGGAGGACCGCCAGGCGGCGCGCTCGTAGCGCTCGAGCGGAGTGGCCGCCACCGGTCAGTCGACCCCCCGCGCCGGGACTGCGATTAGTCTCGACATCGAGGCAGCGCCGTGCCCCCGAAGAGGGGCGCCGTCGGTGCTCACGGAGCCAAGGGTACAGCGGGGCGAATGGTGCACCATCCCGAGCAGGTCGTCCTGCTCGCCGACGACGGGACGTCCATCGGGACGGCCGACAAGGCGACGGTCCACAGCACCGACACCCCCCTCCACCTCGCCTTCAGCTGCCACCTCTCCGACGACGCGGGCCGGCTGCTCGTCACGCGGCGCGCGCTCGGCAAGCGCACCTGGCCGGGGGTGTGGACGAACTCGTTCTGCGGGCATCCGGCACCGGGTGAGCCGATGGCCGAGGCGATCGGCCGCCGGGCGCTCGAGGAGCTCGGTATCACCGTGACGGCGCTCGAGCTCGCCGTGCCCGGCTTCCGGTACATCGCCACTGACGCGGCGGGCATCGTCGAGAACGAGATCTGCCCGGTCTACACGGCGGCCACGAACGACGACGTGGTGCCGGATCCCGACGAGGTCGCCGAGTTCCGCTGGGTCGACCCGGTGCGGCTCGCCGACGCGGTCGCGGCCGCTCCATGGGCGTTCAGCCCCTGGCTGACCCTGCAGCTGCCCGCACTCGCGGCCGCCGCGCGCTGACCCTCCCCCTGCGGACCGGCGCGGCTAGGCGTCGGCGGGCGGATGCACATCCGTGCGATGGAAGTTGAGGTACGAGCGCGACGCGGTGGGACCCCGCTGCCCCTGGTACCGCGAGGCGTACTCCCCCGACCCGTACGGCCGCATCGCCGGCGAGCTGAGGCGGAAGAAGCAGAGCTGGCCGATCTTCATCCCCGGCCACAGCTTGATGGGCAGCGTCGCGACGTTCGAGAGCTCGAGCGTGATGTGTCCCGTGAATCCCGGATCCACGAACCCGGCCGTCGAGTGGGTGAGCAGGCCGAGCCGCCCGAGCGAGCTCTTGCCCTCGAGGCGCGCCGCGATGTCGTCGGGCAGCGTCACCTGCTCGTACGTGGAGCCGAGCACGAACTCCCCCGGGTGCAGGATGAACGGCTCGTCACCCCGGGTCTCCACCAGCCGCGTCAGCTCCGGCTGGTGCTCCGCCGGGTCGATCACCGCGTACTTGTGGTTGTCGAACAGCCGGAACAGCCGGTCGAGGCGCACGTCGAAGCTCGAGGGTTGCAGCAGCCCGGCGTCGTATGGATCGAGGACCACCCGCCGCTGCTCGATCTCCGCCAGGATGTCGCGGTCCGACAGCAGCACGGCTCGACCCTACCAACGCCGCAGGTCTCCGGTACGATCGCTACCCGGCGTCCGACTCGGGCGCCGTGCGGGCGTAGTTCAATGGCAGAACTCCAGCTTCCCAAGCTGGTGGTGCGGGTTCGATTCCCGTCGCCCGCTCCAGGGCTTCCAGGTCCCCGGGGCTTCCGCGTCAGCGGAGCGTGGGGGACGTCCAGTCCCACCTGCCGCTCTGCGACACCGTGACGGTGACGAGGTCCCGCGTCCCGGACGTCCGCGTGGCCAGGCATTCGAAGACGCCTGCCCTCGACAGGGTCGCGCCCGGTGCGCACTCGACGGAGGCGATGGCCACGCCCTGGCTTGCGGCGTGGTCCGAGATGCTCGCCTTGACGGCGCCGACGACGGCGCCGTGCTGGATGCCCACGAAGATCGGGATGAGCACCGCGAGCTGCACCCCGGCCGCGACGATCCCGACTGCGGAGAGCACGATGCCGACGATGGCGCGGGCCTGCCCGACGCCGCCCCGGCGGGGAGCCCGGGCGATCCCGATCGCACCGAAGGCGATGCCGAGGACGGTCGGTACCAGCAGGACGTTCGCGAGCAGCGACACGATCCCGAAGCTCAGGCCCGCCGAGGCCATCCCGTTGCTCCGCGGCGCGAGCCGCGGGAGCGTCGCGCTGTACGGCGCTCCGGGCGGAGGCGCCACAGGCGGGGCACCGGGCGCGGGCGGCGCGAAGCGCGCGGGCGCACCCCTGACGTGCTCGGTCCACGCGGTGCCGTCCCAGAAGCGGGTCGAGCCGACCCGCTCGGGGTCGGGAAACCAGCCTGGCGCGGTCGTCGCGGTGTCGACGTCCGTCATCGTGTCCCTTCGGCGGATCGAGCGGATGCCCTCCATGGTGGCGACGACGGGAGCGCCTCGCGGCCCCCAGTTCGGGCTGGGGGAAGCCCCAGCGAACCTTCAACCCGTGATCTGATCCTTGCCGCCATATTGGTGTTCCTTGGGAGCAATCCGAACCGGCTCCCCGGTCCGAACCCCACCGTGCACGGCCCAGACCGTGTCCTTGAAGGAGGCAACAACCCACATGTCCACCACAGCTGGCACGGCCCGAGGTACCCGCTTCGGCGCCTCGCCCAACCGGATCGTCGCGACCGTCTTCGGCGTCGTGTACCTGCTCGTCGGCCTGATCGGATTCTTCTGGACCAGCGGCGTCCCGTTCGCAGGCCCCGGGAACGGCTCGAGCAACCTGATCCTCGGCATCTTCGAGGTCAACCCGCTGCACAACGTCGCGCACCTGCTGATCGGAATCGCTCTGGTCATCGCCGGCACCGCGAACGCGGCCGCGGCGAAGTCGACGAACACGACGATCGGCGCGGTCTACCTGCTGCTCGGCATCGTCGGCTTCTTCCTCGCCGCGAACCACGACTCGGGGCTCAACTTCCTCTCGCTGAACACGCCGGACCACTTCCTGCACCTCGCGAGCGCGGTGGTCCTGCTGGCCGTGGGCCTCGGCGCCGACCGGCGCGCGGACACCACCCGCACGGCGGCGGCGGCCTGAGCAGCGCGGACGGAGCGAACCCCGTGGCGACGTTGATCCGCACCTGGCTCGGTCTCGGCGCGCTCGGCGCCGGGCTGGTGCACCTCGCCGTCGCCGCGGGGGCTCCGCCCGCCACGCTCGTCCCCCTCGTCGTGCTCGGCGTCGCCGAGGTGGGATGGGGTGTGGCCGCGCTCGCCCGCCTGGAGGTGCCCGTGCCGCGCGTCGCGCTCGCGGTCGCCGTCGTCGCGGTGGTCGGTGTCGTCGCGGCGCTCGTGCTGAACGCCGGCGCCATGGCCCACATGGGCTCCGTGTCGGCCGGCGGCACCGTCGCAGGCGCACCCGCCGTCCCCATGCTCGGCGCGGCCCTGCTCGACCTCGGCTGCGCCGCCGCCCTGGCGGTCGTCGTCCGCCGAGGGCGTCGGCCGGACACCCGTCCGCCCGGCGTGTGGTCCTACCTCGGCGGCGTGGTCACGGGGGCCGCCGTGGTCGCCGGCATCACGGTGGCCAGCCTCGGTGCCACGCCGGTCGGGGCCCTGGCGATGCAGGGCATGGGCCACTAGCCGGCAGCTGCCGCCTCGGCCGCCGCCCGGGCGGCGGCCCGGCGTTCACCCATCCAGCGGCGCACGTCCGGATCGACGATCACGTCGCCCGGGCGGAGGGGCCGGGTCAGGTAGAGCCCGTCGAGGCTGGTCAGCCGGCTGAGCGCGACGTAGGTCTGACCGGGGCTGAACGCCTGCCGACCGAGGTCGATCCGGGCCGCGTCGAAGGTCTTGCCCTGCGACTTGTGGATCGTGACGGCCCAGCCGAGGCGCACGGGCAGCTGGCGGAACTCCGCGACGACCTCGCGGCGCAGCTCCTTCGACCCGGGGGAGTAGGCGTACCGGTGACGCTCCCAGCTCACCGGTTCGACGTCATGATCGACGCCGCCGATCTCGACGGTCAGCCGCCGCGGGCGGATGCGGGAGACGACGCCCATGGACCCGTTCACCCACCGGCCGTCGCCGTCGTTGCGCAGCATCATCACGTGCGCGCCCTCCTTGAGCCGCAGCTCCTCGTCCGCCGGGAAGGTGCGGCCACCGAAGTCGCCCTCCACCTCGGCCAGGCTCACCGCCTCCCGTCCCGGCAGCTTCGCGAGGGCGGCCTTGTTGATGGCGGCGACGGTGTCGTTCCGGCTCGCGAGGGTGAGCGGCGCGTCCTCGGGCAGTGGCCGGGCGCCGGCCGCGTTGAGGCGTGCGGCCATCTCGGCCGTCACCCGCCCGTGGCGCACCGCGGTCAGCAGCGAGCGGAACTCCTCATCCCGCTGCCGGTGGATCAGGTCGAGCTCGACGATGCCGAGGTCGGTCTCAGCCCATACCTTGGCGTCGAAGAACCACATCGAGCGGTAGACGTCCGTGTAGTAGGCCCGCTCCTCTGCGCTGCCCGGCACGGGCGCGAGCTGGTAGGGGTCGCCGAACAGCAGGACCTGGACCCCGCCGAAGGGCTCATCGCGGGCGCGGGCCAGCCGAAGGCTCCGATCGACCGCGTCGAGCAGGTCCGCGCTCACCATCGAGATCTCGTCGATGATCAGCACGTCGATCGCGGACAGCAGCTTCTGCAGCGGCCGGTCCTGCACCAGGGGGGTCGGACCGATGAGGCCGATCGGCAGCTTGAAGAGCGAGTGGATGGTCTGCCCGCCCACGTTCAGCGCCGCGACACCCGTCGGCGCGCAGACGACGACGCGGCGCTCCGTCGTGGCCACGATGTGCTCGAGGAGCGTCGACTTGCCGGTCCCCGCGCGGCCGGTGACGAGCAGGTGGCCACCGCCCTCACCGACGACCTGCGCCACCCGGCGCTGCTTCTCGGTGAGCTCGACGACGGCTCCCGGGGTCTCCAGGGCCGTCACGACCGGCCGCGATCCAGTCGTGCCAGCATGTCGTTGTACGCCGCGAGATCGCGGTCACCGTCGCGGTCGGCCGCACGGTCCTTGCGGCGGCCCTCCCGCTCGTCGCTGCGCGCCCAGCTCACGGCGACGGCCACCGCGAGCACGAGGGTCGGGATCTCTCCGACGCTCCAGGCGATGCCGCCGCCCGCCTGCTGGTCGGCGAGGGCGCTCGTGCCCCAGCCCATCGCGCCGTACCAGTCCGCGAGCAGGAGGCTCTGCCCCTGCAGCAGCGACAGCCCGAAGAAGGCGTGGAAGGCCATGGTCGCGAGCAGCACCAGCAGGCGGAACGGATACGCGACCTTCGCGGGGGCGGGATCGACGCCGATCAGGGCCTGCACGAACAGGTACCCGGTCGCGAGGAAGTGAGCGGTCATCCACTCGTGGCCCACGTGGTCGGTCGTCGCCCAGCTGAACAGCGGCGAGTAGTAGAAGACGACGAGCGAGCCGGCGAACAGCACGGCCGCGACGACGGGGTTCGCGAGGATGCGCGCCGGAAGCGAGTGCACGCCGATCAGCAGCCATTCGCGCACCCCTCGCGTGCCGTCGGTGCGCCGCCGCACAGCGCGGAGCGCGAGCGTCACGGGCGCGGCCGGCACGAGCAGCAGCGGCACGAGCATCGTCAGCATCATGTGCAGGAGCATGTGGGCGCTGAAGAGCACCTGCTCGTACGCGTTGAGCGCCCCGTTCGTCAGCCAGAGGAGCACCACCACGCCGAGGGTCCAGAGGATGGTGCGGTGCACGGGCCAGCGGTCCCCCCGCCGGTGCAGCCGGACCACGCCTGCGAGGTAGCCGATGAGCAGGGTCGCGCAGAGCAGGATCCAGAGCAGGTCCGGCCGCCACAGGGTGACGGCGCTCGCCACGCCGGGTGGCGGGGGGAGCGCACGCCCGGTGAGGATCTCCGCCGGGGTCGTCAGCGGGCTGACGGGCAGGTCGGGTGGCGCGGACAGGCTGAGCGCGGCAGCGAAGCCCGATGCGATGCCCAGCACCACGAGCTCGCCGGCGACGATGCCGAAGAACACCCGGGCTGCGCGGTCGCCGTCGAGGCGGGGGATGAGCACGGTGCGGTAGAGCGCGCCGAACGCGCCGGCGGCGAGCAGGGCGAGCGACTTGACGATGATGAGGGCGCCGTAGGGCGTGAGCAGGGCGCCCCAGCTGCCGAGGCGGATCGCTGCGGAGACGACGCCGGTGAGGGCCACGACGGCGTAGCAGGCGAGGGCGATGCTCGAGTAGCGGCGGACGAGCGCCTGCAGGCCGTCGCCGTGCGCGCGGGTGCCGAGCAGCACGAGGGCGAGCAGGCCGCCGAGCCAGAGGGCGGCGAACACGATGTGCAGGCCGAAGGCGGTGACCGCGGTCTCGTGGTCGCCGGGCGCCGCGGCCGCGTGACCCTGCAGGGACATGGGGACGAGGGCAGCGACGGTTCCGGCGGTGAGCACCGCGGCGCCGGTGTGCGAGCGGACGGCGATCGCCAGCACGGTGATCAGCGCAGCGGCGAGCGTCGTCGCCAGCCAGGACTGTCCGAGCGCGATCGAGGTGAGGTAGTAGAGCAGCTGCGAGCCGAACCGGGGATCCGTGATCGGCACGAGGAAGGTGTCGATGAACGCGAGCACGCCGGCAGCGGCCGACGACACCGTCCAGACGCCGGCGGCGCCCGCGGCCAGGTCGAGCGCCCGGTTCCAGCGGGCGTCCGCGGGGGAGAGGGCGAAGACGGCCAGCGCCAGCGTGCCGAGCGTCAGCGACACGGACAGGTTGACGACGAGCATCACGACCGGCAGGCCGTAGCGCACCACGACGCCGGGGTCGTAGCCGCCGGCGGGCTGCGCCGCGCCACCGATCGCGAGCGCCACGAAGACCGCCGCGAGCGCGGTGACGACGAGAAGGGCCGGCGACGCGACCCGCGCGGCGCGGTTCATCGGGATCGAGGGTACGCCGCAGGGCCGTCTCCGCTGCACCGCCGGAACGCGAGAACGCCCGCTCTCCACAGCCGTGGGGAGCGGGCGTTCGTCGGCGGAACTACTTGACGGCCGCCTTGAGCTTGCTGCCGGCGCTGATCTTGACGCCCTTGCTCGCGGCGATCTCGATCGGCTCACCCGTCTGCGGGTTGCGGCCGGTACGAGCGGCGCGCGCGGTCTGCTCGACGGCGAGCCACCCCGGGATCGTGACCTTGGTGCCGTCGGCGACGGACTTCGCGAGGGTCGAGAAGAGCGCGTCGAGCACGCCGTTCACCGCGCCCTGGCTCTGCCCGGACTCCGCGGCGACGGCCGCGACGAGATCGGTGCGGTTGAGCGATGCCATATGTGTCCTCCCTGCGGACGGTTCGGCCGCAGAAGGTCGCGGCTGGGGGTCGAACGTCTGTGATCCACGGCGGGTCGGCCGCGGGTCGACAGCAAGTTACCAGCTTGACTTCGTGATACCAGGCAATTCGCCGCGATGTGCCATGTCCCGGAAGCGGACGCGGGAGATCCCGAAGCGGCTGAGGTTGCCGCGGGGGCGCCCGTCGATGGCGTCGCGGTTGCGCAGGCGCACCGGCGACGCGTTGCGCGGGAGCTTCTGCAGACCGATGCGGGCCGCCTCGCGCTGCTCGTCGCTCGAGCCCGGGTCGACGAGGGCCTTCTTCAGCTCGGCCCGCTGGTTGCGGTACCGCTCCACGATCACTGCGCGCTGCTGGTTGCGCGCGATCTTGCTCTTCTTCGCCATGTCAGCGCTCCTCGCGGAAATCGACGTGCTTGCGGACCACCGGGTCGTACTTCTTCAGCACGAGCCGGTCGGGGTTGTTGCGACGGTTCTTGCGGGTCACGTACGTGTACCCGGTGCCGGCGGTCGAGCGGAGCTTGATGATGGGGCGGATGTCCTGCTGCTTGGCCATCAGATCTTCTCCCCGCGGGCCAGGATGTCCTTCACGACGCTCTCGATGCCGCGGACGTCGATCACCTTGATGCCTTTGGC
>NZ_JAODBE010000025.1 GCF_025463795.1 Amnibacterium sp. | reverse complement strand
GAGCGCGCGGGGGCCGTCGCGGCGGCCTGCGCGATCGCCGCCGCGAGTCCCGCCGCCGACTGCTCCACGTCGTCGCGGCGGGTGGTCCACGCGTCGATGACGGCGTCGAGCACCTGCCGGAAGGAGGGGTGCCCGCCGACGGGCGACGGGGGTGAGTAGGTCCCCGCGTGGAACACGCGCCCGAGCGGGGTCGCGAACGCGTTGAGCGGCCAGCCGAGATCCGGGGTGAACGCCCCGGCCGCCGTGAGGTAGGCGGCGTCGACCTCGGGGTGCTCCTCACGATCGACCTTGATCGCCACGAAGTGGCCGTTCAGGTACGCGGCGAGCTCGGGGTCGCTGAACGACTCCCGCGCCATGACGTGGCACCAGTGGCAGGTCGCGTAGCCGATCGACACGAGCACGGGCACATCACGCCGTGCCGCCTCCGCGAACGCCTCCGGTCCCCACGGGTACCAGTCGACGGGGTTGTCCGCATGGCTGCGGAGGTAGGGGCTGACGGCGTCGGCGAGGCGGTTCGGCACGGCAGCACCGTACGTCGGCGGGATCAGTCGGGCGGCTCGACGCCGGTGACCCTCGCGGCGCCGCCCGCGGGTACGTCGTCGACGTTCGTCGTCAGCTCCGGCCCGGAGTTGTCGCTGATGTCGATGACGTCCTCGTCGACCGGCACGTCCGGGTCGACGTCCACGTCGGTGATGGGTCCCGGGTCCTCGGATCCGGTGCGCTCGTCGGTCATGGTGCTCCCTCCACTCGGGAGGCCATCACTACCGGCGCAAGGTGGACGTCGGCAGGACGTCCGGTGTCCGCGGGATGGCCGCCGCGCCCGGCAGGACGCGGGCGGGCCTCACGGCCGGGAGCGCCGCCGGCGGCCGGTGAGCAGGGTCCACACGATCAGCACGATGAGCGCACCGCCGATCGCGAACAGCCACGTGCGCAGCTCGAAGAAGGTGCCGAGCCCGCGGCCCCCGAACAGCAGTCCGCCGAGCCAGCCGCCGAGCAGGGCGCCGACCACCCCGACGAGGAGGGTGCCGACCCATCCGCCGCCCTGCCGGCCGGGGAGGATCAGCTTGGCGATCGCACCGGCGATCAACCCGAGGAGCAGGAACGCGAGGAAGCCCACGGGCCTCAGCGTCCAGGAACCCGGGGGGAGGAACGCGACGGCACGCCGGTAGCGTGGCCGGATCGAGCGCGAGGAGGCGGGATGGCCCCGGACCGGGACGACACGGCGGCGCTGGCCCGCCTCGTGGACGCGATCGTGCCGCCGGACGCGACGCCGTCGGCGTCCGCGACGGGCGTCGTCGAGCACCTGCTCGGGGTGCTCGCGCAGGAGCGGCCCGACTGGGCGGAACGGCTCACCGCGGTCGTCACCCTGCTCGGTGAGGATCCTGCGGCGACGCTGCCGGCGCACGCCGAGGACCCGGACGTGTTCTGGCTGGCGGCCCTCGTGGTGGACGCCTACTGGGCGAACCCGGAGGACCGGGCCGGACGCGGCACCGCGGCCTGGGACGACCTCGGCTGGCGTCGCTGGCCCGAGGGCGACCGGCCGCTCGAGCCACCCGTCCCCGGTCACCGGGAGGCCGTGATCGGCCCCGACGACCTGGCCGAGCGGTACGACGCCGTCGTCGTGGGTTCCGGCGCGGGCGGCGGCGTCGCGGCGGAGGCGCTCGCGGCCTCCGGCAGGCGGGTGCTCGTCGTGGAGGCGGGCGACTGGCCGGCACTCGCCGACGTGACCCTCGACCATCTCCGGAACCCCCGTCAGGTGCGCGGCCTGCGGCTGTTCTCCGGACCGCCGCTCGGGACGATCCGCATCGCCGCCGACGGGTCCGCCCTGCCCGACCCGAGCGACGGCCGGTGGAGCAACAACGCGATGTCGTTCGGTGGCGGCACCCGCTACTACGGCGCGCAGGCGTGGCGCCTCACGCCGGACGACTTCCGGATGCGGTCGGTCTACGGGCGCCCCGAAGGCAGCGACCTCCCCGACTGGCCGTTCGGCTACGACGAGCTCGAGCCGTACTACACGCGCGCCGAGGTCGAGATGGGCGTCAGCGGATCCGTCGTCGGCGACACGAGCGCCGGCCCGCGGTCCCGCGACTACCCCATGCCGCCGCTGCCCACAGGGCGCACGGCGGCGGTGCTCGCCGGGGGCGCCGCCCGCCTCGGCTGGAGCACGACGACCGTGCCGCTGCTGATCAACTCGCGGCCCTACGACGGCCGGCCGGCCTGCGTCCAGTGCGCCCAGTGCATCGGTTTCGACTGCCCGGTGCAGGCGAAGTCGGGCAGCCACAACTCCACGCTCACGCGGGCGCTCGCCTCCGGCGCCTGCCGGGTGCTGCCGTCGGCGGCGGTCGTGCGTCTGCTCACCGATGTGAGTGGTCGCGTCACGGGGGTGCGGATCGCCGGCGGGTCCGCGGACGGGATCTGGCGGCGCGACGTGGCCGCGGGCGAGGTGGTGCTCGCCGGCGGGGCCGTGGAGACGGCCCGGCTGCTCCTGAACAGCGCGTCGGAGCGGGAGCCCGCCGGCATCGGCAACGGGACGGACCAGGTCGGGCGGCACCTGCAGGGCCACCTCTACGGCGGCGCGATCGGCCTGTTCGACGAGCCGGTGCAGGACATGCTCGGTCCCGGCCCGTCGATCGCGACCTGCGACTTCCGGCACGGCAACGACGGCATCGTCGGTGGCGGGATGATCGCGAACGAGTTCGTGCCGACCCCCGTCAGCGCCTACCACTACCTGCGCGCCGCCGACCTGGTGCCGGCGTGGGGCACCGCGATGAAGGACGCGATGCGGACCGCATATCCCCGAATGCTGCGGGTCGTGGGGCCGATCCAGGAGGTCACGAGCGTCACCTCCCGCGTGCGCGTCGTCCCCGGCGTGCTCGACCGGTTCGGGACGCCGGTCGCGCGGCTCGAGGGCGGCGCCCATCCGCTGGATCTGCGGGCCAGGGCGTTCCTCACGGGGCGGGCACGTGAATGGCTCGAAGCGAGCGGCGCCGCGAGCGTGCGGGACGACGCGGTGAACGGCGGCGGCCGCGCCCCGGCCGGCCCGAGCGGTGGGCAGCACCAGGCGGGCACCTGCCGAATGGGCGACGACCCCGCGGCGAGCGTCACGGATCCGGAGGGCCGCGTCTGGGGCCACGAGAACCTGCGGATCGCGGACGGCTCGCTGCACCCGACGAACGGGGGCGTGAACCCCGTGCTCACGATCCTCGCGAACGCCTACCGCGTGATGGACCGCATGCTGGCCTAGCCCCGCGTCTGCGGCCCGCACGGACGTCCGCGGCAGGCGTACGGGCCCCAGCCGTCCGCAGCGGCAGCACGCGTGCGCACGGCCGGGACGCCGCGCTCGGCGGGCGGATGGGAGACTGGACGGCTCATGTCCCTCGCCGTGCCCGTCGTGACGTACCCGCCGGAGCTGCCCGTCAGCCGGATGCGGGACGAGATCGCGGCGGTGATCGCGGCCAGCCCGGTCGTGGTGGTGGCGGGCGAGACCGGCTCCGGCAAGACGACGCAGCTGCCGAAGATCTGCCTCGAGCTCGGACGCCGCACGATCGCGCACACGCAACCGCGCCGCATCGCCGCCCGAACGATCGCGGAGCGGATCGCGGAGGAGCTCGAGACGCCGCTCGGCGGCCTCGTCGGCTACTCGGTGCGCTTCACGGACCGCTCCGGGCCCGACACCCGGGTCCGCCTGATGACGGACGGCGTGCTGCTCGCCGAGATCCGCCGCGACCGGGATCTCAGCCGCTACGACACGATCATCCTCGACGAGGCCCACGAGCGGACCCTCAACATCGACTTCCTGATCGGTTATCTGAAGCAGCTGCTCGCCCGCCGCAGCGACCTGAAGGTGATCATCACCTCCGCGACGATCGAGGTGGAGCGGTTCGCCGCCCACTTCGCGGCGCCCGACGGCACGCCCGCGCCCATCGTGGAGGTGTCCGGGCGCACGTATCCGGTCGAGGTCCGCTACCGGCCCCTCGTGGTGGAGGATGCCGGCGACGAGGACGTCGACGGGGACGGGCACGCGTCCGAGGACCGCGACCTCGCACAGGGCGTGAGCGAAGCCCTCGACGAGCTCGAACGCGACATATCGGGCGACGTGCTCGTCTTCCTGTCGGGCGAGAGCGAGATCCGCGACGTCGCCGACGTGCTCCGCGGCAAGTACGCCGGACGGCCTCGCCCCGTCGAGATCCTGCCCCTCTACGGGCGGCTCTCCGCCGCCGAGCAGCACCGCGTCTTCGAGCCGTCCGCCACGTCGGGGGTGGCACGGCGCATCGTGCTCGCCACGAACGTCGCCGAGACGAGCCTCACCGTCCCCGGCATCCGCGCCGTGATCGACGGCGGCACGGCCCGCATCTCCCGCTACAGCGTGCGGGCCAAGGTGCAGCGGCTGCCGATCGAGGCGATCTCGCAGGCCTCCGCGAACCAGCGCTCGGGCCGCTCAGGGCGCACGAGCGACGGCATCGCGGTGCGCCTGTACTCCGAGGACGACTTCGCCAGGCGCCCCGAGTACACGGATCCCGAGATCCTCCGCACGAACCTCGCGGCGGTGATCCTGCAGATGATCTCGCTCGGCCTCGACGACATCGCGGCGTTCCCGTTCCTCACCCCGCCCGATCCGCGCGGCATCAAGGCCGGGCTCGAGCTGCTCACCGAGTTGGGAGCGGTGCGCGGGGACCGCGGCCCGCAGGCGAGCCTCACGCGGATCGGGAACGACCTCGCTCGCCTGTCCGTGGATCCGCGCTTCGGCCGGATGCTGCTCGAGGCGCGCCGCCACGACGTCGTGCGCGAGGTGACGGTCATCGTGGCGGGCCTCACGATCCAGGATCCGCGGGAGCGGCCGGTCGAGCGGCGCGAGCAGGCGGACGCGGCGCACGCCCGCTTCGCCGACCCGACGAGCGACCTGATCGGGCTGCTGAACCTCTGGAACCACCTCGAGCGCGTGCAGGCGGAGTCCTCGTCGAGCGCCTTCCGCCGTCGCTGCAAGGCGGAGTTCCTGAACTTCGTGCGGATCCGCGAGTGGCAGGACCTCGTCCGCCAGCTCTCGTCGCAGCTCGACGACCTCGGCGGCCGGAGGCGCGAGCCCCTCCGCGAGCCCCGCCGGAAGCCCGCGCCGCGGGAGGGCGACGCGGTGAACGCCGACCTGGTCCACAAGTCGGTGCTCGCGGGCCTGCTCTCGCAGATCGGCGTGCGCGACGACCGCACGGTCGCGCCGCCCACCCGTGGCGGCCGCCCGTCACCGCGACGCGGCTCGGTGGAGTTCCTCGGCGCACGGCAGCTGCGGTTCTCGGTGTTCCCGGGCTCCGCGCTCGCGAAGCGGCCGCCGGCCGCGATCATGTCGGCCGAGCTCGTCGAGACCTCGCGGCTCTTCGCGCGGATGAACGCAGCCGTCGACCCGGCGTGGGCGGAGCCGATCGCCGGCGACCTCGTGAAGCGCACGGTCGGCGATCCGCGGTGGGAGCAGCGCCAGGGTGCGGCCGTCGCCGACGAGAGGGTCACGCTCTTCGGGGTGCCGATCGTGGAGAAGCGGCGCATCCAGTACGCCCGCGTCGATCCCGTGCACGCCCGCGACCTGCTGCTCGAGCACGCCTTCCTCGAGGGCGAGTGGCCGCGCGAGACCGCCCGTGACCGGGCCTACGACTTCGACCGCGCGAACCGGCGCCTGCGCCGCGAGATCGACGACGAGGCGGAGCGCACCCGCCGGCCGCCCGTCGACGAGCAGCGGGTGATCGAGTTCTACGACGCCCGCATCCCGGCCGAGGTGCACTCGGTGCGCGAGTTCGAGGCCTGGTGGCGGGACGCGAAGGAGCAGACGCCCGACCTGCTCGACATGGTGCGCGCCGACCTCGTCGAGGAGGAGGACGCACCCGACGTCGATCCGCGGGAGTTCCCGCCGTTCTGGCGGCAGGGCGAGCAACGCCTGAAGCTGCGGTACCGGTTCGCCCCCGGCGCCGCTGACGACGGGGTCACCGTGCAGGTGCCGCTCCCACTGCTCGCCGGGCTCTCCCCCGCCGGGTTCGACTGGCAGGTGCCCGGCCTCCGCCAGGACCTCGTCGCCGCGCTGCTGAAGACGCTGCCGAAGCCGCAGCGGCGCTTCGTCGTGCCCACGGGCGACTGGGCACGGCGGCTGCTCCCCGAACTGCCTCCCGGGCCGGAGACCGGTGGCGTGCCCGGGCCCCTCGTGGACGCGCTCGCGCTCGTCGTGCGACGGGTCGCCGGCGCCAACCCCGCACCGGCCGACTTCGAGGCCGACCGGCTGCCCCCGCACCTGCGGATGGCGTTCGAGGTGCTCGACAATCCCCCGGCCGGCAGGGCAGGTGGACCGAGTGGTCGCGCGATGGCCCGCGACGTCGACCTCGTCGCCCTGCAGCGCCGCTTCGCCGAGCAGGCTCGGGCGTCCGTCGCGAAGGCCGTCGCCGCCCCGACCCCCGCCCGGCAGGCGATCGAGCGGCGGGGCCTCACCACGTTCGACCTCGACGAGCTGCCCGGCGTGCTCGACACCCGTCAGTCGGGCGGCGTCGTCCGGGCGTATCCCGCCCTCGTCGACACCGGATCCGCCGTCGACGTGCGGCTGCTCGCGACGCGCGAGGAGCAGACGGCGGCGATGCGGCTCGGGATCCGCCGCCTCCTGCTGCTCGCCACCCCGTCGCCGGCCCACTACGTGCGCGAGCACCTGTCGGGCGCCGAGAAGCTCGCGCTCGCGGCGAGCCCCTACGGATCGACGGATGCGCTCTTCGCCGACTGCCTGGTCGCGGTGGTCGAGGCCGCGCAGGCGGCCGGGACCGAGGACGGCACCGTGTGGACCCGCGCCGGGTTCGAGCGCCTCCGCGACCGGCTCGCCGCGTCCGTGCTCGACGACCTCTTCGCCGTCGTCGGGGCGACCGCCGCGGCCCTGGCGGGTGCCCGCGACGCGGATGCGGCGATCCGGCGGTCGACGAGCCTCCCGCTGCTCCCCGCGCTCACGGACGCGCGGGGCCAGCTGGACGCCCTGATCCATCCCGGCTTCGTGAGCATCGACGGTGCGGCGCGGCTGCCCCGGCTCGCCGTCTACACGGCAGGGATGGTGCGCCGCGTCGAGCGGCTCCCCGAGCAGGCGAACCGCGACCGCGTGTGGATGACGGAGGTGGCGACCGCGACGGACCTCTACCGCGCCGCCGGTGGCGTGCTCCCCCTCACCCGAGACGTGCCGGAACCCCTGGTGCGGGTGCGGTGGCTGCTCGAGGAGCTGCGGCTCAGCCTCTTCGCGCAGGGCCTGCCGACGTCCGAGCCGGTCTCGCTCCAGCGCATCCGGCGCGCCCTCGCCTGACGCGGACCTGCAGCTTCCTGCCGTCGTGCCGGCTGGATGAAGGCCGAAAGCGGAAGGTGCACGGACGAGGCGCCCGCGTGTTCACACCTGTGACTACACACGTGTGTATAGTCGGCCTCATGTCGCTCCCCCGCACCCTCCTCGGGCTGCTCGATCCGCAGCCCGCGCACGGCTACGACCTCAAGCGGTCCTACGACCAGCACTTCGGTGGGGACAAGCCGCTCGCCTACGGCCAGGTCTACGCGGCCCTCGCGCGGATGCTGGGCAACGGTCTCGTCGAGGTCGCGGGTGTCGAGCCCGGCGACGGCCCCGACCGCAAGCGGTACGCCATCACCGACGCCGGCGTCACCGAGCTGCACACCTGGCTGGAGACCCCGGAGCCGCCGGCCGCCTACCTGCAGAGCACCCTGTACACGAAGGTCGTGCTCGCGGTGCTGACCGGGACCGACCCGCACGACCTGCTCGACGGCCAGCGTGCGGCGCACCTCGCGGAGATGCGCGTGCTCACCCGGCGCAAGCAGGGCGGCGACCTCGCCACGCAGCTCGTCTGCGACCATGCGCTGCTGCACCTCGAGGCGGACCTGCGCTGGCTCGAGCTCACCGCCACCCGCATCGAGGCACTGAAGACGGCGGTCGTCCGATGAGCGCGATCCTCGAGGCCGAGGGCCTCACCAAGTCCTTCGGCCCGACCGCGGCGCTGCGCGGCGCCGCATTCGCCGTCGAGGCCGGGGAGATCGTCGCGATCGTCGGTGCCTCCGGCTCCGGCAAGTCGACGCTCCTGCACTGCCTCGCCGGCATCGTCCGTCCCGACGCGGGCAGCGTGCGCTACCGCGACAGGGACCTCACCCGGATGTCGGACGGCGACCGCAGCCGGCTGCGACGGACGGAGTTCGGCTTCGTCTTCCAGTTCGGGCACCTCGTGCCGGAGCTCACCTGCATGGAGAACGTCGCCCTGCCGCTTCGGCTCGCCGGCGTGCGCCGCCGCGACGCGGAGGCGCGGGCCAGGGACTGGCTCGACCACGTGCAGGTCGAGCAGGTCGCGGGGTCGCTGCCGGGCGAGGTGTCGGGCGGCCAGGCGCAGCGCGTGGCGGTCGCCCGTGCGCTCGT
>NZ_JAODBE010000021.1 GCF_025463795.1 Amnibacterium sp. | reverse complement strand
ACTCCGGCGAACGCGGAGGTCCACCGATCTGCGGGGAAGGACCAGGTGACCGCAGCGGCATGGGCCAGGGCGATCACCTTCACGTTCGCCGGAGGAGACGGGGCCACGGCGGGCGCGGCCGTCGGCGGGTTCGCCGGCGAGGCGATGGACCACCCCACGGAGTTGACGCTCTTGACTGCGAATCGGTTCCCCTGCTCCCACGTCGGCAGGGTGTCGAAGTCGACGTCGAACTCGCGATCGTCGGGCGTCGTCGTGCCGATGACCGTGGCCCCGAACCACACCTCGTAACGGGTGAGGGGGTCGCCGTTGTCGTTCGCGGCCGGCCAGGTGAGGTGCAGTACGTGCCGGGTCCCGACCGCGACGGCATCGAGCTCGGACGGCGGATCCGGGTACCCGACGAGCACGGTGGCGCCCTGGAGAGCGGCGGGACGGAGATTGCCCGCGACGTCGGCGATGGCGCTGACGTGGAGGTCCCAGTTGCCGGTCGCACCAGCGGGGAACGGCACGGTCGCGCTCCAGGTCCCCGAGTGCGCGTCGCCGGCCTGCAAGGCGGCGTCCACATGGTCGCTCTGGACGAGGTCCTCGCCCTGCCACGCCGTGAACCAGAGTTCGAACGTGCCCGCGACGCCGCTGCCGGGATCGGCGACGTGCGTCGTGACCGTCACATCGCCCCCGGGGGCCGGGAGGGTCGTCGTGGACAGGGTCACGCCGTCGAGGAACGGGGCGCTCGTGTCCGGTGCGTCGTCAGCCATCGCCGAGCCTGCTGGGATCAGCCCGCCGAGGATGAGCAGGGCCGGGCGCCCACCACTCCCACCATCCACGCGTGCGGGCGTCGGCGTGACCGGAGTGTCCGCATCGTCCGAGGATGCCGTTCCGCGCATGCGTCGGTCGAGAGCGACACGGGCCCCAAGGCAGGTGCCCGCGGTTCCGGAGCCCGGAGGCGCAGGTCCTCTGCACCCGTCTCCAACTCCCTCGCAACCCGCCGCCGTCTTCCTCGTTCTGACCTCCGGGTTCGGTCAGGCGGGGCGGCGTTCGCGTCATCGATTCGTCGCCGTGGCTTCGGTCGTGTGATCCTTCCAACGTCCCGAGCGAAGGAGATCGACGGATGACGAACAGTCCCTCGAGCTGGAACGACCAGGTGATCGCCGAGTTCCGCGCCAACAACGGCACCGTCGCCCGATTCGGGCGCAACCTCGTGCTCATCCACCACATCGGCGCGAAGACCGGCGCGGAGCGGATCGCCCCGGCCCGGGCGATCCGGGACGACCACGACTCCTGGCTGGTCGCGGCGTCGAAGGGCGGCGCGCCCGACAACCCCGCCTGGTACTACAACCTGATCGCGAATCCGGACGTGCGCATCGAGACGCCGGACGACGGGATCGTCGCGGTGCACGCCGAGGTGCTGAGCGGCGCTGCGCGCGACGCGGGCTGGGAACGGTTCAAGGAGGCCGCCCCGGGATTCCGGGACTACGAGCAGAAGACGAGCCGGGTCATCCCGGTGGTCCTGCTCCGGCGCCGGACGGAGTAGGCGGCCCCCGGCTCCTCGCGTTCCTCGTTCGTCACCCGAGCCGGACACCGGCCGCGCCGAAGCGAGGTCGAGCCGATCTGCGTGCTCACGTCCGGCCGGGTCTTCGGTGAGGATGGGACGGTGCGTGCGCTCGCGTCGATCGCGACTCGCCAGGGCGTGTTCCAGGTGAGGCGTGCCATCGCGGAGGACGTCGCGCACATCCTCGAACTGCTGGGTGATGATCCGATCGGGAGCCTGCGCGAGACGGGCGCGGATGAGCGCACCGCCGCGGCGTTCGTCGCGATCGATGCCGATCCGAACCAGCTGCTGATCGTGGTGGTGGACGGCTGGGAGGACGTCGTCGCGACGATGCAGGTGACCTTCATCCCGAACCTTTCGAGGAACGGCACGCTGCGGGCCCAGCTCGAGGCCGTGCGCGTCAGCGCCGAGCTCCGGGATCTGGGGTTGGGCTCAGCGCTCCTGCGATGGGTGCTGGACGAATGTCGCCGACGCGGAGCCGGTCTCGTGCAGCTCACGACGGACAAGCGGCGCGACGGTGCCCGCCGCTTCTACGAGGCCCACGGCTTCGTGGCCTCTCACGAGGGGATGAAGCTCGAACTCGGATGACGCCGGATGCCGAGTCGCGCGGCCTGCATGCGCCCTGGCGGCTCGATCGGCGCGAGCGTACGCGGACTGCTGCTCAGGAGCCGCGCGGCGTCGGCGTCAGGTCGTAGGTGACCCACGGAGTCGCGGTGGCGACGGAGTCGTACAGGCGCCGGGCCGTGCGGTTGTCGGCGGCCGTGATCCAGCGGACGACCGAGAGTCCCTGGGTCCCGGCCCGGTGGTTGAGCTCGGCGATGAGCGCCCGGCCCGCACCCCTGCCGCGGGCGGCCGGAGCAGTGAACAGGTCGTCGAGGTAGAGCCCGGTCGTGCCGGCCGACGGCCGGTGGAAGCGGCGGATGTGGGCGATCCCCACGAGCGCGCCGTCCTGCACCGCGACGAGGCCGTCGACCTCGACCGCCGGGTCCCGGAGCCACGCCCACACCCGGGAGACCACCTCCTCGTCCGGGTCCATGCGGTAGAACTCGCGGTACCCGCGGAAGAGCTCCGCCCACCCGGCGAAGTCGTCCTCCTGGACGTCCCGGACGATGATCCCCTGGTCGGTCATGCCGCGATCGTAGGGTCGGCGGGTGGCCGGGCTCGCCTCCTCGCCGAGGCGCAGGATCGGTTCGCGCTGGTCGGCCGGCACCGGGCGTGAGCGGCATCGGCGTCAGCCCCCCCCGTTCTCGAGGCGCAGCGCTGGGGCACCCCGCAGCGGCTGCAGCGCCGGCGGGCGCGGTCACACACCGCTCGGCGGGACGGTTGCGCCCCGCCGAGCCGCGAGCGCTCAGCGCCGCTTCGCGTAGTCCGCGAAGCCCTGCCAATCCACGAAGACGCAGGGCTCGTCGCCGACTACCCACGCGTCGTGGCCCGGGGCCATGACGGCGAAGTCGCCGGGCCCGTAGTCCATCTGCTCGCCGTCCTCCATCTGGACGGTCATCCGCCCGCTGATGAAGTAGCCGAGGTGAGCCGCCCGGCAGCTGTCGGTGCCGGCGATCGGCCGGACGTGCGCCGACCAGCGCCAGCCGGGTTCGAAGGTGGCGCGGCCGACGGCGCCGGCGTCGAGGTTCACGACCTGGAGGTGGCCGGTGCCGCCCTCGAACGGTCGGTCCTCCTCAGGGGTGTCGAGGTTCTTTCTGATGAGTTGTGACATGGCGATACCGCCTCCGATGGGGTCGAATGGGATGGGATCCGCCCGCCGCCGCCGACGCGGGGCGAGCGGTCCGGGCCGTCAGGCCCGGGCGACGGGTGCGGTGGGCGTACGGCCCCATTCCGCCCACGAGCCGTCGTAGACGGCGACCTTCGTCCGGCCCAGCAGGTGGGTCAGGACGAACCATGCGGTGGCGGCCCTGCCGCCGACCGTGCAGTAGACGATGATCGGGGAGTCGCCCCCGAGGTCGAGGTCCGCGAAGACCTCGCGCAGCACTCCGGTGTCGCGGAACCGGCCCCGCTCGTCCTTGAGCCCGCCGATCGGGACGTGGCGCGCGGACGGTACGTGGCCGGCTCGCCCGTCAGGCTGGGATCCGCCCGAGGGCCAGAACGCGTCGCCCCGGAACTCGGCGTCGGTCCGAACGTCGACGATCATGACCGAGGGGTCGTCCAGGGCGAGGGTCACTCGGTCCCGACTCGCCCGCATCTGCTCGTCGGCCTCGCCGAGCACGTACACGCTCGGGGACGGGTGGGTGACGGCCTGCACCAGCCCGCCGTCTCCGACGAGCAGGTCGTGGCGGGGGGAGCCGTCGAGGATCCGCACGTCCCGGTGACCGAACCGGCGGAGCAACCAGAACCCGAACGCGGATGCGTGGCCGACGCACACCACCGTGGTGAGCGGGGTGATCCCCGACCGCCGGAGCAGCCGCTCGAAGCCCACGTCGTCCACCGTCGCGTAGTCGGCGTCCTTCAGGTCGGTGTAGACGTTCCAGAGCACCGCGCCCTCGAGATGTCCGGCGTCGTACGCCGCCGCGCTGACGTCGACCTCGACGACCTGCAGCCCCGGGTCTTCGAGATGCTCACGGAGCCAGCGGCTGTCGACCAGGACCGGGTCCGGTTCCGGGGCCGCCGGCGGGGCCGGTCGCGGATGGGTGATGGTCATCGTGCACCTCCTGGTGGTCGGACTACTCCATCTGGATCCAGCCGAGCAGGTCCTCGCGCTCGACCGTCTCCAGGAGGGCGGGATGGTCCGTGCGCATGTGCCCTCGGATCGTCGTGATGACGTCCTCGTCGCTGTCTCCGCGAGCCACGTAGCCGCACTCGCATCGAATCGTTCTGGCCATCTCGTCCTCCATTCGGTGTACTCGGACACCCTTGTCCCGTTCTGGCCTCCGGGTGGCCACAATGTTGCTGTGACCTTGGCGCCGGGAGGGCCGGAGCGGATCCAGCTGTGCGGTCCGCTCGTGATCGAGCGCGACGGCATGCGGGTGGAGTCCGGCCTCCGCGGACGTCAGGCGCGACTGATCTTCGGATACCTGACCCTCAACCGGCATCGCAGCTGCAGCCGCGACGAGCTGGCCCACGCGATCTGGGGCGACGCCGTCCCTGAGGCCGGAGGCGCGGACCTCAACGCGCTCGTCTCGAAGCTGCGCCGGACGCTCGGCCACGAGGCCATCGAGGGGAGGTCGAGCCTCCGGCTGATGCTCGGGCCCGACGCGTGGGTCGACGTGGAGGCCGCGGAGAAGGCCGCCCACAAGGCGGAGACCCGGATCGTGCTCCACGACTGGACGCACGCGTGGGGGCCTTCCCTGTCGGCCCTGTTCATCTCCGAGCGACTCCTGCTTCCGGGCGTCGAAGCCGACTGGATCGAGGAGCGGCGGGCCCGGCTGAACGAGATCCACCTGCGAGCCCTTGAGGCCTACGCGGCGGCAGCGCTGGGAATCGGCGGCACGGAGTTGAATGCGGCCGTCCGCTCGGCGCACCGGCTCGTCCGCCTGGCCCCGTTGCGGGAGAACGGTTACCAGATCTTGATGCACGCTCTCGCGGCGCAGGGCAACGTCGGGGAGGCGCTGCTCGTGCACGCGGATCTCTCGCGACTGCTGCGCGAGGAGCTCGGCGTGACACCGAGCCCGGCGACGCAGGCGGTGCACCGGGAGCTCCTGCGCGGCTGACTCGGTGCGCCCTGCTCCTCGCCCGCAAGGATCGTGTGCGCCGCGCCACCGGCGGAACCCGCGTCTGCACCGTGCCGGGCGCATGCGGCACGTCCGGCTCGCATCCGTCCGAGCGCCGCAGGGCGGGAGTCCGCACCGGCGTCGCCTGGGGACCGGGCGCGGTCGCCGGGCATCCTTGTCCGGTGGACGTCGACGCACCCCGGCCGGAGCATGCGGATCAGCACCCGAGGGAGCGGGACCGCCGCGCGGTCGTCCGGCAGGGGCTCTCGGTCGCGATCGCGACCGGGCTGTACGGCGTGAGCTTCGGCGCGCTCAGCGTCGCGAGCGGGCTCACGGTGCTGCAGACCTGCCTGCTGTCGCTGCTGCTCTTCAGCGGCGGCTCGCAGTTCGCGCTGATCGGCATCCTCGGCGGGGGAGGGACGGTGGGTGCGGCCGTCGCCGCGTCCTCCTTGCTCGCGCTGCGCAACGCCCTCTACGGGCTCCAGCTCGGGCCGACCATGCTGCCCCGCGGCTGGCGGCGGTTCGCGGTCGCGCAGCTCACGATCGACGAGTCCACCGCCGTCGCGGTCTCGCAGTCGGCGACGCCGCTGCGCCGGCTCGGATTCTGGGTCACCGGTCTCGGGGTCTACATCGGATGGAACCTGATGACGCTGATCGGCGCGTTCGCCGGCGACGCCCTCGGTGATCCCAGGCGCTACGGGCTGGACGCGGCCGCGTCCGCCGCGTTCCTCGCGCTGCTCTGGCCGCGGCTCCGCGCGCGCGAGCCCGTCGCGATCGCCGTCGTGGGCGCGGTCGCCACCACCCTCCTCATCCCCGTGCTCCCGCAGGGGCTGCCCGTGCTCGCCGCGGCCCTCCTCGGCGCGCTCGCCGCCTGGTTCTGGGCGAAGCGCTGGTCCGCCGCGGATGCGGAGGCCGCCGAGTGACCGCGTGGATCGCCGTTCTCGCCGCCTCCGCGATCGCGTTCGGCTTCAAGCTCTTCGGCTACACGGTTCCGCCGGTCTGGCTCGAGCAGCCGCGCATCCTCCGGGTCACCGAGATGCTCCCGGCCGCGCTGCTCGCCTCACTCGTGGTGCTGGAGGGGTTCTCGTCGGGTCAGCAGCTGGCACTCGACGCCCGCCTGGCCGGGCTCGTGGTCGCGGCGGGGGCGCTGCTGCTGCGCGCCCCGTTCATCGTCGTGGTGGCGCTCGCCGCCGTCACCGCCGCCGTGCTCAGGATGCTCGGATGGGGCTGATGGCATCGGCTCCGATCGGCCGGGCCGGCTGAACCCGGACTGCCGGTCCGCCAGACTGCGTCGTATGGAGCGTGCGGTGCTGCTGCAGCGGCTCGCGACGCACGTCGCGGTGCAGTGGCCGGGCCACCCGCTCCGGGTGGGGATCGACGGCCCGAGCGGCGTCGGCAAGACGACGTTCGCCGCCGAGCTCGCCGACGCGGTGCGCGCAGCGGGCCGCCCGGTGCAGCGCATCGACTCGGACGGCTTCCACCACGTGCGGGCGATCCGGTACCGGCAGGGTCGCGCCTCGGCGCGCGGATACTACGAGGACGCCTACGACTTCGACTCGCTCCGTGAACTCGTGCTCGTGCCGCTCGGTCCGGGTGGCTCGCGGCGGGTCGCCACGAAGGTGCACGACCTGGCGTCGGACGCCGTCGAGCATCGGTGGACGGTTGTCGCGCCCGACGCGGTCGTGATCTTCGACGCGACCTTCCTGCAGCGGGGCGGGCTCCGCGACGCGTGGGACGAGGTCGTGTACCTCGACGCGACCGAGCGGACCGCCCAGCAGCGGGGCGTCGAGCGGGACGCGGCCGCCCTCGGGGGAGCTGATGCCGCGCGGTCCGCCTACGCGTCGCGGTACACCGCGGCCTACCGCATCTACCTGACGGAGGAGCGGCCCGCCGAGAGGGCGAGCATCGTCATCGACCACACCGATCCGGCCGCGCCAGGATTCCTTCGAGGCCCGTCCGCGCCCGGGTGAGGCAGCGGTCGCCTCCGCGCACCCGCGCTGCCGCCATGTCGGCGGCGACAGGCCGGGACGGCGGGGGAGGGCCGACCCGACCTCCCGCCGAAGCGTTCCCGGTGGTCGCTCCGCCGGTCGCGTGCCCCGATCCCGGGGGCATGCGCGGCGTGTCGAGATGCGGACTCCTCTGACGGCTCCCCGCGCCGCCTACCGTCGAAGGCTCGAGGGCCGGGAGGAGCCGCATGACCCCGTGGGTCGGGATCGGCTCCGTGCTGATCGTGGTGGCTCTGCTCGGCCTCCCGATCGGCGTGCTCGGGCTGGTCCGGGGGCGGAGCCGCGCGCTTCGGCTGCGCGGGCGCCGCGCCGCTGGCGCGGTCCTGGGCGCGAGCGTCCTCACCCTGATCGTCGGCACGGCGACGGTCGCCGCGACGCAGCCGGCTGCGGCACCGCCGCCGGTCGCCCCGCCCGTCGCGGCGTCCGCATCCACGGCATCCGTGCCGGTGGCCGCACCGGACGCGGCGCCGGTGGCCGTGGCCTCTACGCGCCCCGTCGCGTCTCGCAGGCCCACCGCTGCGCCTACCGGCGTCCCGGGTTCGGCGCTGGCCGTGCTCGACTCCCTGCCCGTGAAGGGCCGCGCGCCGATGACCGGCTACGCCCGCGTGGCCGAATTCGGCACGGCGTGGCTCGACGTCGATCGCAACGGCTGCGACACCCGGAACGACATCCTCCGCCGTGACCTCGCCGACACGACCGGCAGCGGCTGCCGGGTCCTGAGGGGCGTGCTGGACGACCCCTACACCGGTCGGGTCGTCGACTTCGTGCGCGGGGAGGGCACCAGCACCGCCGTGCAGATCGACCACGTCGTCTCGCTCGGCGACGCCTGGCAGACCGGCGCGCAGCGGCTCTCCCAGGCGAAGCGGATCGATCTCGCGAACGACCCGATCAACCTGTTCGCGGTCGACGGGCCGACGAACGAGCGGAAGGGCGACGGTGACACCGCGACGTGGCTGCCGCCGAACAAGGCCTTCCGGTGCACCTACGTCGCGCACCAGGTCGGGGTGAAGAAGGCCTACGGCCTGTGGGTGGCGCCGGCCGAGAAGGCCGCGATGCAGCGGATCCTCACCACCTGCCCGACCGCGCGGGCGCCGGTCTCCTCGGTGTCGGACGTGGTGCTCCCCGTCGCCGCACCCCGCGTGCACAGGTCGACGGCCGCCGCGCCGTCGTCGGCACCGAAGCCGCCGGCCCGGGCGGATGCGGGCGTCGTGCATCCGGGCGCCTTCTGCTCGCCGCAGGGGGCGACGGGGCACACGGCGAAGGGCACGCCGATGACGTGCAGGACCTCGGCGACCGACACCCGGGACCGCTGGCGCTCGAGCCTCTAGTCCGGGCGACGCGCCGGAGCGCCCTTCCGATCGGGCGGGCCTCAGGAGGCCGCGACGAAGGCGTGCTGCTTCGCCTCGGCGGCGACCTGCCGCATCCCGAGGGCTTCCGCGTCCAGGGCGATCGAGGCGAACACGGCGCCGTCCGCGTCGTCGAGCCGAGCCTCGAGCAGACGGCACCGCACGACGCTCCCGGCGCCGTCGGTGCGCTCGGCGAGGCGCATCGCCTGCGTCAGCGGCGCCCGGGCCCGCTCCGGCTCGTCGAGCAGCACGTGGAGGCGCGCGATCGCGAGCGCGACCGGTCCGACCACGCCCGCACGGCCGGCGTTCGCGATGAACCCGGCGAACGGTTGGAGCCGGTCGAGCACGAGCCGCGCGTGCTTCGTGTCCCCGACGTCGGCGAGGATGTGGGCGAGCAGCGTGAGCTCGGCGTGGGTCGTCCACCGATCCTGCGTCGGCCGCGCGAGCTCGGTGTCGAGGATGCGGTCGGCCACGTCGAACCGGCCGGCCGACATGGCCTGCGCGGCGACGGCGAGCGGAGAGCCGGCCTGGTCGTCCACGGGGAGCGGCTCCCACTCGCGGATCCGCCCCTGCTCCCACCGGAGCGCCATCACCGCGAAGGCGTGCACGCGGGGGACGTACAGCTCCGTCTGGCGGTGCAGCTCGTACGCGCGGTCGATCAACCGCTCGGCGCGGTCGAACCGGCCGTGCCAGACCGCCATGGTCGCCTCCATCCAGCGCAGCTGCACCCGGCTGATCGGGAGGCGCAGGGCGTCGCTGCCCGCGACGCCGAGGCGGTAGTGCTCCTCGACGCCGGCGAGGTCGCCGACCGTGAACAGGGCCATCGTGAGCAGGATGTGGGCGAGCACGTGGTCGCCCCGGTGGAGCCGGTGCTGGAGCTGCAGCAGCCGGTCGAGCAGCCGGATGGACTCCTCCGCTCTCGACGCCAGTCCCGCGAAGGCGAGCGCGCGGCCGAGGAGGGCGTCGGCGAGCACCTCGTCGTCCTCCAGCCGCTCGGCGATGTCGAGCGCCCTGGCGCTCATCCGGTCGGGCGCATCCGTCCCGTCGTCGAACCGCCCGGCGGCGAGTGCCGACAGCACGCGGGCTTGAGCGGCGGCGTCGTGGGCGACGAGCGGTTCGACCGCCGCGAGACGAGCGGGCAATGGACCGGGGTCGGTACCGAAGGTCCACGGCCAGGCGCCGGCCGTGCGGAGCAGGGTGCCGGCGAGCCGCGCGACGGAGGTCGTCCTGCCACCGCGGACCGCGTCCGCGAGGGCGGTGTCCACGACGCTCATGACCTCGCTGCGGCGCCCGGCGCGGGCGAGCGACGCGACTCGGTTCACGAGCAGGTCGTCGCGCCGGGCGTCGGAGGGACGGTGGCCGGGAACCCGGTCGAAGGCCTCGATCGCGGCCAGCCACCACGCCGCGGCGGTCTCGGACTGCCATCGGTTGTCGGCGTCGCGCGCGGCGGCGCGGCACGCGTGGAGCACGTCCAGCGGGTCCGCGAGCGGGGCCGCGGCGAGGAGGTGCGACGCGCGGCGCCCGAGCAGGTCCGAACCGCCGACGGTGCCGGCGTCGAGGGCGGCGGCGATCCGGGCGTGGAGCAGCGCGCGCCGCTGCGCGGGAACACCGGCGAGCACCTCGCGGCGCAGGAGGTCGTGCGCGAAGGTGTACGACGCACCCGAGGCCGTGACCAGGTGCGCGTCGGCGGCCTCGCCGAGCCGGTCGGCGACGGCCGCCCGCTCGGTCTCGAGCACCGCGGCGATGAGGTCGACGTCCATCGGGTCGCCGGCGACGGCCGCCGCCCGCAGCACGTCGAGGACGGCGGTCGGGATCCCCGCCAGGCGGCGTCGGAGGACCGCGCTCACCGCGAGCGGGACCCGCCCTGCGGCGCGCTGCTCCTGGGGGAGCCGCGCGAACTCGGTGACGAAGAACGGGTTGCCGCCGGTGAGGCGCTCGATCCGGGTCGCCTCGCCGTCGGAGACGGCCTCGCCGGCGACGAGCGAGACCAGCTCGCCGACCTCCTGCGGAGCCATCGAGGTGAGGCCGAGGTGCACGGTGCCCGGGTGGCGTGCGACCGAGGCGAGCAGCCGCGCGACCTGCTCGTCCTCCTCCCCGTCCCGCAGCGTGAGGATCACGGTGAGCCGGCCGCTGTAGACGGATCCCGCGAGGTGCGTGAACCAGCGTGCGGATGCCGCGTCCATCCATTGCAGGTCGTCGATCAGGATGAGCACCGGGTGCGCGGCGGCGGCGTGGATGAGCTCGTCCAGCCGCTCGTAGACCGCGAACCGCGCGGTGTCCGCGTCGACGGCCCGACCCGTGCTGAGCACGACGTCGGGGTCGCCGCCCAGCTCCCGCACGAGCTGCCGCACGGGCCACCAGAGCGGACCGCCGCCGTCGTCCTCCGGGCAGTTCGCCCGCACCGTGGTGAAGCCCCGCGTGTGGGCTTCGGCGAGCGCCTCCTCGGCCAGCCTGGTCTTCCCGATGCCCGGCGGCCCGGTCAGCACCACCCACCGGACGAGGCCGTCGTTCGCCCCGGCGGCCAGGCGCCGCACCGTGGACCGCTCCTCCGCACGCCCGACGAAGGCCGGCCCTGCCGATGGCCGGCCCGGGGCCGCCGGGTTCGCAGCAGCGGGAGCAGCAGTCGCGTGGGCTCGCACGGGCGCCTGCGCGGAGATCTCCGGCCACCCGAGCAGGTCGGGAGCCCGTCGGAGGATCGCGATCCGGAGGTCGCGCACCTCGGGTGCGGGCTCGAGCCCGAACTCGTCGCGGAGCATCCGGGCGTGATCGCGGTAGACGTCGAGGGCGTCCGACGAACGGCCCGCGCGGTGCAGGGCGAGCATCTGGAGCCAGCAGCCGTGCTCGCGCAGCGGCTCGTCGTGCCGGAGGGCGGCGGCACGTTCCTCGGCCTCGTCCAGGCGGCCGAGGCCGAGGAGCCCGGTGATCTCCGCCTCACGGAGCTCGGCACGGCGCTCCCCGAGTCGCCGAGCCTCGGAGCGAGCGCCGTGGATGCCGTCGAGGTCGGCGAGCAGGGGGCCGCGCCAGAGCTCGAGGGCGGAGGCGGCCAGCCGGACCACCTCGTCCCAGTCGCGGCGCTCCACCGCGCTGCGAGCGAGCGCCGCCGAGTCGAGCAAGGTCGTCCGGTCCACGTCCTCCGAGGCGACGTCCAGACGGGCGCCGGCACCGGAGGCCCGCAGGGAGGCGTGGTCGCCGAGCAGCCCTCGCAACCCGTCGAGGATCGTGAGGACGCGGTTGCAGGCGTCGGACGGGAGCTCCGATCCCCAGAGCGCCCCAGCGAGCAGGTCCAGCGGGACCGTTCCGCCGGCCTCGAGCAGCAGGGCGCCCAGGACGAGACGCTGCTCCCTCGAGCCGAGGTCCAGCGGGCCCTGCTCGTTCCACACCTCGAGCGGGCCGAGGATCCGGAACCGCATGGTCGCCTCCAGCACGCTCTGGCCTGCGGTCCGCACCCTACCTGCACACCGGAGGGCAGGACCAGGTGCTTGCCCTGACGCCTCCGGACGCATGGACGAGGCAGTCGGCGCGGTGCGACACTCGCACCCGTGACCACCGTGACCACCGCGCCGGGTGCGGCCGGCGACGGCGGAGCGGCCGCCGATCCCTCCGATGCGGAGCTGGAGCTGGCGTTCTCCGTGCAGCGCAACCCCGGCGCCTACGCCCTCCTCATCGGAGCCGGCGTCTCGAAGGAGGCCGGCCTCCCCTCGGCGTGGGACGTGCAGATGGAGCTCGTGCGTGAGGTGGCGAGCGTCAGCGGCGAGCATCCCGAGGATCCGGCGGCGTGGTGGACCGGCCGATTCGGGTCCGAGCCCCGCTACGACGACCTGCTCGAGCGGTTGGGAGCGACCCCGTCGGAGCGGCAGGGCGTGCTCCGCCGCTTCTTCGAGCCGGACCCGAGCGACGGAGGGTCGAGCCGGCTCGGCCCCGGGGTGGCACACCGAGCGGTGGCGCGGCTCGTCGCGAGCGGCCGCATCCGCGTGGTCGTCACCCTGAACTTCGACCACCTGCTCGAGACGGCCCTGCGGGACGAGGGCCTCACGCCGACCGTCGTCAGCACCCCGGCGGAGTTCGCGGCGCTCGCGCCCCTGCACGCCCAGCGTGCGCTCGTGGTGCACCTGCACGGCGACTACGTCAACCCGGCCTCCATGTTGAACACGGCCGATGAGCTGGGTGCCTACGACCCGCGCGCGCAGGCCCTCATGGCGCAGGTCGCGGCCGAGTACGGGCTGATCCTCGTGGGCTGGTCGGCGACCTGGGACGCGGCCCTCCGGGATCTCGTCGCCACGAACCCGAACCGCCACTACACGACCTGGTGGGTCGACGTGGCGCCGCTGTCGGCGCCCGCGGAGCGCCTGCGGACGATCCGCGGCGCCCTCGTCGTCCGGGACGGTGCGGCGTCGGCGCTCGGCCGCCTCGCGGACGCGGCGGACGCGATCGACACCACACGTGCGAGGCATCCACGCAGCGCGCAGGTCGCCGTGGCCTCGGCGAAGCGCGCGCTCCAGGGCAGGACGCGGGCGATCGCCCTCCACGACGAGCTGCGCCAGGAGTTCGCCCTGCTCGCCCGGCATCCGGTCGTTCTCGAGGAGGCCTTCGAACCGCTCGACGTCCGGGAGGAGTTCGGCCGTCGTCTCGCCGCCTACGAGGAGGCGACGGGTGTGCTGACCGCGCTCATCGCGACGACCGCGTACTGGGGGTCCGAGGAGACCGACCTGTGGTGGTCGGGGGAGCTGCCGCGGCTGGCCGAGCAGGAGGTCCGCCCGGGGATGGCGGCGCTGCTGGCGCTCCGCGCGTATCCGGCGACCGCGATCCTCTACGCCGCCGGCGTCGGGACGGTCGCGAACGGGCGGTTCGGCGTCACGGCCGACCTGCTGTCCGGACTGACCGTGATCGACCAGCAGGGCCGGTACCTCGGTGCCGCCGAGGTGCTCGCCCCCGACCGCACGATGCTGATCCCCGGTGCCTCCCGGCGGCTCTTCCGGACCCTGCGCCGATCCTTCGTGGAGTACCTCGGCCTCGGCGACCGCGCGTACGACGAGGCGTGGGAGACGTTCGAGTACCTGTCGGCGCTGGAGCGGATGTTCGCGAAGACCGACGACCGCGTGATCGACGACCTCCGGGCCGGCGCCGAAGCCGCATGGAACGAGTACGAGTGGTCACCGGCCGCGCTGACGCCGGGGCTCCGGCCCGCGGAGGCGCAGCTGCGGGCGCACATCGAGGCGGTGGCCCCGCCCGACCTCGCCCTGCCGCACCTCCGCGGCGGAGGCTGGGGCGACCTCTACTACCCGAGGGTGTCGGGCCGGCTCCGGCGGGAGCTCATCGTGCGGGAGGAGCGGCATCCCTTCGTGACGGCCGGCTTCTGCGACGGCGACCTCGGCGCCCTGCGCGTGATGGTCTCGCTCGTCGATCAGGTCATCGCCCGAGCCGCGAAGGACCGCGCAGACGGGGCGGTGTTCCGGGACGGCCTGCACGCCCGCACCACCTGGCTCGACGAGCTCACCCCGCGCTGACCCGCGTCCGACCAGGCACGCGGCCGGGTCGTGAAGAGGCGTGCGCCGCCCGCGCGTCCGTGTCTCTAACCTCGGGAGGGATTGGTCAGCACGCGCGCGAGCACGTCGAAGAACCCGTTCCAGCCGGCTCTGGTCCGGTCGATCTGCTCGGGCTGCAGGCTGGCGCCCGACTGAGTCATGGTCATCTCGGTACGGCCGTCCCGGTCGACGAGGACGACGGTGATCGGCTCCCGGGCGGGCCGACTCGGGTCGTCCGTCATGGTCAGCGCCAGTCGGGACGGCGCATCGACCTCGGTGTACTCGCCCGCCCAGTGGATGACGGCGCCGTCCGGCAGGTGCATCTCGGCCGCCCAGGCGCCGCCGACCCGCACGTCCATCGACACGGAGTCGACCGGAACGTCCGCGGCGTCGCTCCCGAACCACACGGCGAACTGCTCGGGCGTGGTCCAGGCGGCCCAGACGAGCTCGCGCGGCGCGTCGAAGGTGCGGGTGATGAGAATCGCGTCAGTCATGGTGGGGCTCCTCGGATGGGGTCGGGGTCGTGCTGCGGATGGTGGCGAGGTGCTCGGCGAGCGCGTCGAAGCTGTCCACCCAGAACCGGGCGTAGTCGCCGAGCCAGGCGTGGGCCGCTGCGAGCGGGCGGGCGTCGAGCGAGGCGGGGCGGTACTGGGCGTCGCGGCCGCGCTGGACGAGACCGGCGCGCTCGAGCACCCGGAGGTGCTTCGAGACCGCCGCCAGCGTCATGTCGAAGGGTTCGGCCAGCTGGCCGACCGTCGCGCCGCCCGTGGAGAGCCGCTCGAGGATGGCGCGGCGGGTGGGATCGGCGAGCGCGGCGAACACGGCGCTCAACTCGTCCGCCATCTCACCCGCCGCCCTCAACCGTTCGGTAGAATACCTACCGGTTGAATACTCTTCTTCGGGGACGATGTCAAGAGGGTCCTGGTGCCGTCCGCCGTGCTCCAGGGGGAGCCGCTCGAGCATCGTCTGCTGCCCTGAGTTCTGGTCTCATCAGGTATTCCGGTCCCGCTGAGCCGCTAGCGTGAAGCCGTGTTCGTGCTCGCTGTCATCCTCGCCGTCCTCGCGCTCATCGCGCTCGTCGCCGCCCTGGTCCTGCGTCGCCGGAACGCGGACTCGACGACCGGCCGGCGTACCGTCCGCATCGCCGGCGCCGTCGGCGGCGGTCTGCTCGCGCTCGGTGTGCTCGTCGCCCTCCTGTCGAGCTTCTACGCGCAGGACACCGGTGACGCCAGCGTCATCGTGTCGTGGACCGGCGACATCCTGGGTCAGGAGATCACGCCCGGCCTGCACCTCAAGGCGCCGTGGAGCACGGTCGAGACCTTCAACGTGCGCAACCAGCAGGTGGTGTTCGCCGGCAAGCAGGCGACGACCGACTACACGGGGGGCTCGGCGCTCGGGCCGGGCATCACTGTGCAGGACGCGGACGGCGTCGCGAGCGACATCGACATCGCCGTCCGCTACTCGATCCGCCCGGATCAGGTGACCACGATCTACCGGCAGTTCCGGGACGAGACGAACTTCGTGTCGCAGTTCGTGACCCAGGACATCCGCTCGACCGTGCGGGACGCCCCGAACGGCTTCACGACGCTGGATCTGATCACGAAGCGCGCGGACCTGAACGCCGCGATCCAGAAGGCGCTGGAGCAGCGCTGGCGGGGCACGGGCGTGACCGTCGATTCGGTGAGCCTCCAGCAGATCACCCCGCCCGCGAGCGTCACGGCGTCCTACGCGGCAGCCCAGAACGCCCAGATCAAGGTGTCGACGGAGAAGAACCTGCTGCAGGCCGCACAGGTGTCGGCGCAGCAGCAGGTCGTGCAGGCGCAGGCGAAGGCGAAGGCGAACGACACCCTGGCGAAATCGCTGACCTCGAACGTCCTGAAGCAGAACTACATCGACACGCTCTCGAAGCTCGCGGCTTCCGGCAACGTCGTCGTGGTGCCCCAGGGCTTCGGCGGCATCGTCAACGTCAAGTAGGCGACGCCTCCCGCGGCTAGGGTGACCGGCGGGGCGGTAGCTCAGCCGGTTAGAGCAGCGGACTCATAATCCGTCGGTCACGGGTTCAAGTCCCGTCCGCCCTACGAGGTCGACGCCGAGGTGGATCGGGTCGCCGAAGGCAGCGCGGACGCCGGCACGGGCACGGTACTGCGCCGTGCCAAGCGGTCCTGCTGACGCACTTCGTGGTGCTCATGGTGTGGTCCTTTCCGACCGTTGGTGAACCGTGCGGTGGAGTGCCGCGTCGGGGACCTGAGTAGGGTGCGGAACGTGCCCAGCCAGCGAGACCCAGCCCGGTACGGGATGCAGGTCGTGGTGGCTGCCCTGCTGGTTCTCGCCGGTGTGCTCGACACGTTTGCCGGCTTCCAGGGCCGTGCGCTCATCGGCTGGCTCGGCCTCGCGCTGACGATCGTCGCGGTGGTGTACCTCGTCGTCTCCATCCGCCGGTACCGCCGCGAGCGGTCGCGCGTCGGCTGAGCCGACCGCGCTGTGGAGGACCGCGTCGGCGCTGGGGTGGAGCTTGTGCGTCGGCTCGGGGCCGGGGTCGGCGGCGGGGCGCACGGAGAGGACGCACCCGAACGCGGCGCCGTCGCGGTGACGAGGAGCGCCGTGCCGGTGGCGGGGCCCGCGAAGACGTCGCCCGGCTGGACCTCGGCGGAGCGGACCTCCCGCGTCGGGAAGCTCGGGTGCCGGGAGAGGGGCGTTCCTCGGCCGATCGCGGCGTCGATCTGCCCGAGGAGGTGCGTCATGCGACCACCACTGCGGAGTGCAGGATGAGGGCCGTGCCAGCTCCCGCCGCAGTACTCATCGGCAGTGTCGTCGCCGTGATGGGACTCCTGTTCATGTGGTTCCGGGTGCCGCTCGCGACGTTCTTCCGCGAGACCCGGGAGCGATACGGCCGGGCGAACGCCGCCTCGCAGACGCCGGGCCTGGTGTTCGTGGTGGGCGCGGGGTTCTTCCTCGTCGGCTCGTTCATCGCCGTCGGCACGCTCGCGGGATGGGTGCATCCGAAGTAGGCCCGCCTGCCGGCACCTGGAGGATCATTGGTTCGCGCGCCTGAGCGTGGGTGATGGAGGCTCACGGTCTTGCTGACCGTGTTCCTTCCCGATGGCGGGTGCGAAGTCAACGGCGACCGGGGAGCCCCCATGCAGACGCAGCTCATCATCGGTAATCGGGCGCGTGACGCCCGTGGGGGCAGGACGTTCGAGCGACGTCATCCGCTCACGGGTGATCTGGTCACGACGGGTGCGGCGGCGAACGTCGACGATGCCATCGACGCGGTGGAGTCGGCGGCGGAAGCGTTTCCCAGCTGGTCCGCAACGGGCCCGAGCGAGCGTCGGCGGATCATGCTCGCGGCGGCGGACATCATGGAGCGGCGGGCACCGGAGTTCGTCGAGGCGATGATGTCCGAGGTCGGCGCCGCCGAGGCTTGGGCTGCTGTCCATGCGTTCGGAGCCGCGAATCTGTTCCGGGAAGCCGCAGGCCTCACGACGCAGGTCCAGGGTGAGACCTTGCCGACCGACAAGCCGGGCACTCTGTCGATGACGGTCCGTCAGCCGGCCGGCGTCGTGCTGAGCATGGCGCCCTGGAACGGTGCAGGAGTTCTCGCCGCCCGCGCGATCGCCTACCCCATCGTCTGCGGGAACACGGTGGTGTTCCGCGCATCAGAGACGAGTCCCCGCACCCACGCGATCGTCGCCGAGGCGCTGCACGAGGCGCGCCTGCCCGCTGGTGTGCTGAACTTCCTCACGAGCGCGACGGACGACTCCGAGCAGGTCGTCGGGGCGATCATCGCCCATCCCGCCGTGCGTCGTGTGAACTTCACCGGGTCCACGGCGGTGGGGCGGATCATCGCGGAGAAGGCGGCCCGGCACCTCAAGCCGGTGCTGCTCGAGCTCGGCGGTAAATCGCCGTTCGTCGTGCTCGATGACGCGGACATCGATGACGCGGTGAGGGCCGCCGTCGTCGGCGCATTCCTCTACCAGGGCCAGATCTGCATGTCGACGGAGCGGTTCGTGGTCGATGAGCAGGTCGGAGACGCGTTCGTGGCGGAGTTCGCCTCCCGTGCCCAGAAGGTCCCCGCCGGCGACCCGCTCACCGACCCGGCCTGCGTGGTCGGCCCCCTGATCCGGGCGGAGTCCGGTCCACGGATCAACCGCCTCATCGACGACGCGCTGTCCAAGGGTGCCGTGCTCGCCGTCGGTGGCCACGCCCATGGCGCAGCGATGCCCCCGACGATCCTCGACAAGGTGCGGCCCGGCATGGACATCTACGACCAGGAGACATTCGGTCCCATCACCACGATCGTCAGGGTCACCGGGGTGGACGAGGCCGTCCGGGTGGCCAACGACACCGAGTACGGGCTCGCCGCCGCCGTGTTCGGCAGAGACAGCACGAGAGCACTCCAGGTCGCGATGCGCATCCAAGCCGGGCAGGTCCACGTCAACGGATCCACCGTCCAGAACGAGGCGCAGGCGCCTTTCGGCGGGATGAAGGCGAGTGGTTACGGCCGGTTCGACGGTCGCGCGGTCATCAACGAGTTCACCGACCTGAAGTGGGTGACCCTGGAACCTTCAGACCAGCCATACCCGTTCTGACGTGTGACGCGCCGTTCCCGTGACTCGCGCGGCGCCGCCCCGAATCGGAGACCACTGCAACAAGTCGTTCCGCTCGGCTGCAACTCCTCCGTGCTGACCGGATGTGCCCGATCGCGTGGGTCCCTGTCATGCTGCGCTCGTGAGACGTCGGGAGTGGTACGGCTGGACGGCGACGCTCATCGTCGGGATCGCGGTCTTCGCGCTGTCCATCACGGTCGCCGCTCACGAGCCCTGGGCGCACTACGCCGAGCCAGTCGGTGCGGTCGCGACCGGCCAGGGGCTTGTTCAGCTGATCCGCGGCTGGTGGCGTGAGCGTCATGACCACACCTCGTCCCCGGCGGACGAGGGCAGGTAGCCGATGAGTCGGATGCACCCGATCGCGTGCGTCCCTGTCATGCTGCGCGCGTGAAGCTCCGGCGGCTGGACGACAGGCGATGGGTGCTCATCGGCTGGCGACCGGCCGTGCTGGCCCTTCGCGCGGTCGTGATCGTCGCGTGCGTCGGGCTCTACACGGCCGGCTTCCTGACCGTGCTGAAGATCGCCTGGCTCGGACTCGTGCTGCTGGGACTCGCGGCGCTGATCACCGTTCCCGCCAACGCCCTGCTCCGCGCTCAGATCCAGACACTGCCTCCGGCCGACGCGGACGGGTAGCCCTGCAGGCCGAGGCCCGGACCCGGACCCGGGCCCGGCGAAGCGCTGCTTCTACCGATTGCGTCGGTGGATGTCGCCCGTCAGCACGGAAGCGAATGCGACCCACAGCAGGTAGGGCGCCAGGAGCAGCGCAGCGGTGCGGTCGACACGAGCGGTCCGTCGAGCCAGGTCGACGTTCGATGCTTGCAGAGCGAGGATCTCGACCGTCGCGTAGCCGGCTCGGTGGCCGCGGAAGAACACCCAGGTCCATCCCACGTTCAGCAGGAGGTTGAGCGCGAACGCGAGCGAGAACCGCCTCCGCTTCTGGTGCTCGATTCGGGTGAGCGTGCGCCCTGTGGAGATCGTGATCAACGCGTAGAGCACAGTCCACGCGATCCCGAAGGCAGCACCCGGGGGTTGAAACGGGGGCTTCTTCAACCTGGTGTACCAACTCGAGCTCACGTCGGTGCCGAGCACGCCGAGGACCGCCGTGGTGAGCACCGCTCCGCCGGCGGCGACGTAGCTCGATCGGCTCATGGGCCGATCGTAGGCGGGCGCTGTTCACGAGGTCGAGGCGCCCGCCGAGGTCCGCGGGCGCCTCGATCAGGTGGCGTCAGCGAGTGATCTGCACGGCTCGCGGAGCCGCCCAGCACTGACTCGTCCGGGCCTGCTTCACTCGCGTCGAGTTCGCGGGCAGATCGTGCCAGCGGGTGAAGGTCTGCGACCGGTCGAGCATGACCACGTCGGTCGGGGAGCTGCCGGCCACCGTCTGCACGAGTGTCCAGACGATGTCGTAGCGCCCGTCGCTCCGCCGGACCGCTCGCGCGGCCTGGATGAGGATTCCCCCGTTGAGGTCGTTGCAGGCCACGCCCGTGTTCGGGCCGCCCGACCCGGTGAGCCCGAGCAGGAACGGTTGCCCGTCCCGGTTCAGCTTCCGGACGATCCGGCAGTCCCGGAACTCCTGCAGGGTCGCGTTCACGCCGTCATCGATCACGATCGCCCTGCCTCGACCGTCCGTCGCGACCTCCCAGGCCCGATGCTTCCCGGGACCGGCGAGCACGTCGCTGATCGTGTACACCCCGCCGGCAGCGGTCCTGATGCCGTATCGGTAGGGACGCTCGGAGGTGAGGAACTCGGTGTCCGCCCGGCCGTCACCGTCACCGTCGACGTCTCCGATCCGCTGCGTCGCCGAGCGGGCTGCGATCGTCGTGTGCCCGTTCGAGCACCCCGCCGGCTTCACAGCGGCGGCCGCCATCGCGGGAACGGTCGCTCCGACACCGCCGACGAGCAGCAGGAGCCCGGCAACAGCAGCGGCGAGCCGCAGATTCGATCTCATCGATGGTCCTCTCAGACATGAGCCGCCGAACGGCACGCTTCACCTTGCGATGTCCGAACGGCGCCCACCTGTCACAGCTCCCGCAAGGAC
>NZ_JAODBE010000018.1 GCF_025463795.1 Amnibacterium sp. | reverse complement strand
GGTGATGAGCACCGGCCCGGGCTTGTTCGGGTTCTCCGTCTTCGTGAACGAGAGTCGCACGAACTCGGTGTGCACTCCCGAGAGTCCGTCGAGCAGGAACTGGGGCTTCAGCGAGACGACCATGTCTCCGCCGGTCAGGACGGCGTCGAGCTGCTCGGACGCCTGCGCCTGCTCGCCGCCCGCCGCTTCGAGCGTCACGCCCTCCGCGGTGAACGAGTACTTCAACGCCGCCTCGCGCTCGAGCACCAGCTGCACGCGCCGCGTGGCCTCCACGAGCTCGGCGGCGCTCAGCACCGCGAAGTGGTCGACGACGTCGGGGAACAGGCGGCGGACCGGCGGGAAGTTGCCCTTGATGAGCAGCGACGTGACCGTGCGGCGGTCGGCCGTGAAGCCGATGAGCTCGCGGTCCCCGCCGCGGGTGATCGAGATCGTGACGTCGCCGCTGCCGCCGAACGTGCGCCCGACCTCCTGCAGGGTGCGGGCCGGCACGAGTGCGGTGCTGTCCCCGGTCTGCTCCGTGTGCCACTCGATCGCCCGGATGGCGACCCGGTACCGGTCCGTCGCGACGAGCCCGAGGGAGTGCTCGCCCGCCTCGAGCTGCACACCGGTGATCACGGGAGTCACGTCGTCCCGCGATGCGGCGACCACCACCTGGGCGATCGCGGCGGAGAAGTTGCCCGCCGGGATGACGCCCGTCGGCTCTCCGACGACCGGGAGGCTCGGGTATTCCGCCACGGGCATGCTGAGGAGGGTGAACCGTGCGCTGCCGCCGCTCACGATCACGCGGTTGTCGTCGGTGTGCACCTCGACCGGCGCGGACGGGAGGCGGTTCGCGATGTCCGCGAGGAGGCGCCCGGACACCAGCACGCGGCCCGGCTCCTGCACCTCCGCGTCGATCTCCGTGCGAGCGGAGACCTCGTAGTCGAAGGACGAGAGCGTCAGCCCGCGCTCGGTGGTCTCGATCAGCACGCCCGAGAGGATCGGCAACGTCGTGCGTTGGGGGAGCAGCTTGACGGCGAACGACACGGCGTCGCTGAAGACGTCCCGGTTCGCCTGGAATCGCACTGCTGTCTCCTCATCGCCGGTGGGGGTTCCCGGTGGGCCCTGCCCCCGGTCACAAGGTCGTGAGCATGCTAGCGGGTGCCCATGGCCGCCGATCAGGGCCGACCGCGGCTCCGGCTCTCCACTGTCCACAGCGCGGAATCGGATGGAGTGGGAGATGGATCAAGAAGGACAACACCACTCTTAACAGGTGTGCACACTGTGGATAACCCCGGGGATGCCACGCATCGAGCCGGAACTACACGACTGCAAGATGTCGAAACCGTGCGGAGGCGTCCTCCGGAGAACGGGCCGGTCATGTTCGACCGGCGACCGGCTCTGCACACGTCCCTCGTTCGAGGGGGCGCTGCAGGGGTCCGCCGTCCCCAGTTATCCACAGGCTCTGCACATGGGAGTGGATTCCCGTCCTGGACTGGGATCCATCCCCCTGTTGGCAAGTGTGTGGGATACCGCCGACACCGCGGCAGCCCGCGTCCGGGGGCCGTCGCCGGCCCGCCTCCTCGACCAGCGCGGTGGGGTGCGGGGCTACTTGCGGTACCGCTGGTCCTGCTTGATGCGGCTGGTCAGCTCCGACACCTGGTTGTAGATCGAGCGGCGCTCCTTCATGAGCTCGCTGATCTTCTTGTTCGCGTACATGACCGTCGTGTGGTCGCGGCCGCCGAACAGCTGCCCGATCTTCGGCAGCGACAGGCTCGTCAGCTCCCGGCACAGGTACATCGCGATCTGCCTCGCGGACGCGATCTGCTGCGACCGGGAGGAGCCGTAGAGGTCGTCGACCGAGAGCTTGAAGTACTCGGCGACCGCGCTGATGATGTCCGCCGGCGCGATCACGTTGTCCTCGTCCAGGGTGATCAAGTCCTTCAGCACCGTCTGCACGAGCTGCAGGTCGACCGGCGAGCGGTTCAGGCTCGCGTATGCGGTGACGCGGATGAGGGTGCCCTCGAGCTCCCGGATGTTGCTCGACACCTTCGACGCCATGAACTCCAGGATGTCGTCGGGCACCTGCAGACGCTCGGCCTGCGCCCGCTTGCGCAGGATCGCGATGCGGGTCTCGAGGTCGGGGATCTGCACGTCCGTGATGAGGCCCTGCTCGAACCGTGACCGCATCCGGTCCTCGAAGCCCGTCAGCTGCCGGGGAGCGAGGTCGGACGTGATGACCACCTGCTTGTTGTGGTCGTGCAGCGTGTTGAACGTGTGGAAGAAGGCCTCCTGGGTGGAGTCCTTGCCCGACAGGAACTGGATGTCGTCGATCAGCAGGATGTCCACGTCGCGGTACCGCGCCTGGAACTGGGCCGCCTTGTTCGTCGCGATCGAGTTGATGAAGTCGTTCGTGAACTCCTCGCTCGACACGTAGCGCACCCGGATGCCGGGGAACAGCCCCACGGAGTAGTGGCCGATCGAGTGCAGCAGGTGGGTCTTGCCGAGGCCCGACTCGCCGTAGATGAACAGGGGGTTGTAGGCCTTGGCCGGCGACTCCGCGACGGCGAAGGCGGCGGCGTGCGCGAACCGGTTCGAGGCGCCGATGACGAACGTGTCGAACGTGTAGCGGGCGTTCAGCCGCGACTCGGACGTCTCGCGCGCCCGGTCGTCGGCGCCGACCGGCGGGAACGTCGCCGTCGAGGCTCGCGGGATCTCGGCCGCCTCCGCCCGGGGCACCGCGGCGACCGGGGCCGTGCTGCTCGACGTGTAGGGGTCCGGCGTGATCTCCGGATTGACCGTCACGGCGAAGGTGTGGATCTCGAAGTCGCCGGACAGGCCCCCGATCGCCTCCGTCAGCGGCATGCGCGCGCGCTGCTCGAGCATCGACCGGGTGAAGTCGTTCGGCACCTCGAGGTAGATGACCCCCGCCATGATGCCTTTCGGCTCGACGAGGTTCATGAAGCCCTGCAGCTGCGGCCCCACGCGGACGTCGGAGTCCAGGGCCTCGCGGATGCGGGCCCAGGCGTCGGCGGCGACCTCGGGCACGTTCGGCTCCTCCAGGTGCGGCCGCCGGAACACGGCAGGCATGCGGAAGCGGCGGTCGGCCGCGGGGGTGGGGGCTCGACGCGACCTTCGACGAGGACGTCGAGTCGCCGGGCGGGCGCCAACGGTAATCCCCGCATGTTTCCACAGACAAGTCCACATCGGTGGATTGACCTGTGCAGAACCTCGACTTCCGGTTGAGGGAGAAGGCCCGACCGGCCCCATTCGGAGAACGCCTGGCGACGCCGTGCGGCTCCCCGGAGTCCTGGTGTACTGTGATGCGGTTCCGCGGCGTGTTTCCAGCGCCCCACGACTTGCGCCCCGATCCGGCGACTCCACCGGCTCGCGCGGGCACCCGGCACTCCCGAGGGGATCCTCATGACCAAGCGCACGTTCCAGCCGAACAACCGTCGCCGCGCCAAGGTGCACGGCTTCCGCCTGCGCATGCACACCCGCGCCGGTCGTGCGATCCTCGCCGCCCGCCGGCGCAAGGGTCGCACCGAGCTCTCGGCGTAACGCCTCGACGGTGCTCGCCAAGGCGAACCGGGTCACCTCCGCCCCCGACTACCGGCGTCTCGTCCGGTCGGGTCGGCGTGCCCGGGGTGCCCTCACCCTCGCCTACGCGCGCCGCAGCGGATCCGGCGATCCCCTGCGGGTCGGCGTCATCGTCGCCCGCAACGTCGGCGGGGCCGTCGTGCGCAACCGCGTCCGTCGGCGCATCAAGGCCGCGACCTGGCCGCTGACCTCCGAGGTCACCGGCCTGGACGTCGTCGTGCGCGCCCTCCCGGCAGCCGCCGCCGCGACCTGGCCGGAGCTCGCCGGCGAGGTCGGCGACCACGTGCGGACCCTCGCCGCGACGGTGCGGCGATGATCGGCCGCATCGGCGTCGCGCTGCTGCTCGCCCCCCGCAACGCCGTGATCGTTCTGCTGAAGGCGTACCGCGCCGTGATCTCACCGCTCTACGGCGATGTGTGCAGGTACCATCCATCCTGCTCGCGCTACGCGCTCGAGGCCGTGCAGCAGTCCGGCGTCGTGATCGGTTCGGCGCTGGCGCTGGCCCGGATCGTCCGGTGCAATCCGTGGTCCCGGGGAGGCGTGGACGATCCGCCTCGGCGGCTGAGACCCACCTACCGCATCACCAAGCTCGGCTTCGTCGGGCACGTCGAGCACTCAGGAGCCTGACCCAAGTGGACATCTTCGGCACCATCCTCTGGCCCTTCAAATGGGTCATCGAGGCGATCCTGGTCGCGTTCCACAGCGGCTGGACCGCGATCGGGATGAACCCGGACGACGGGCTCACCTGGATCCTGTCCATCCTCGGCCTCGTGCTCGTCGTGCGCGCCGCGCTCATCCCGCTCTTCGTGCGGCAGATCAAGAGCCAGCGCAAGATGCTCGAGATCGCGCCGCAGCTGAAGAAGATCCAGGAGAAGTACAAGGGCAAGCGCGACCAGTTCTCCCGCGAGGCGATGAGCCGGGAGACGATGGAGCTCTACAAGCGCACCGGCACGAGCCCGTTCTCCTCATGCCTGCCGCTCGTGGCGCAGATGCCGATCTTCTTCAGCCTCTTCCAGGTGCTCGACAACGCGCAGAAGCACCCCGAGGCCGCCGGCATCGGCCTGCTCTCGGCACCGCTCGCGCACTCGTTCGGCACGGCGAAGCTGTTCACCGCGCCGCTCGCCGCGACGCTCACCGCGAACCAGGGCATCCCGCTCGTCACGGTGATCGCCGTCGGGATGATCGCCCTGATGACCGCGTCGCAGTTCATCACGCAGCTGCAGATCATGTCGAAGAACCAGTCTCCGCAGATGAAGGAGAGCCCGATGTACAAGCAGCAGAAGGTGCTGCTGTACATCCTTCCGCTGGTCTTTGCATTCTCCGGCTTTGCCTTCCCGCTCGGCGTGATGTTCTACTGGCTCACGTCCAACTTCTGGACCATGGTTCAGCAGTTCATCGTCATCCGGAATCTCCCGACTCCCGGAAGCGAGGCCGCTCAGGCCCGTGAGGCACGCCTGGCGACGAAGCGTCGGCGCAAAGGCATCGTCGATGCTGATCCGGACGGCGGCACCACCGTTCTGGATGAGCCGCGCAAGGTGCAACGCAGCCAGCCAGTAAGCAAGAACCGAGCCAAAAAGAGCGGACGAAAGAAGTGACTGACACCTCGCGCGACCTCGATGAGCAGGCCCTCGATGAGCTGAGCCTTGAAGAGCGGAGCATCGAAACGTCGGCGCTCGAAGAGCCGGCCACGGTACGGCCGGCTCCCGGAAATGAACTTCCGACGCAGGACCAACTCGAAGTCGAGGGCGACGTGGCCGCCGACTACATCGAGGAGCTGCTTGACATCGCGGATCTCGACGGCGACATCGACATCACCGTGCGTGCGGGCAGGGCATACGTCTCGGTGACCGCATCCGGCGACGCAAACGTGCGCGTACTGTCAAAACCCGACACCGTCGCGGCTCTTCAGGAACTCACCCGCATCGCAGTGCAGACCAAGACCGGCAACTTCTCCCGGCTCATCCTCGACGTGGGCGGGTCACGCGATGCGCGTGCCGCGGAACTCGCCGTTCTGGTGGAGCGAGCGGTCGGACGGATTGAAGAGGGCGCCACGTCTGCGGCGCTGCCGCCGATGTCGAGCTACGAGCGGAAGCTCGTGCATGACATCGTCGCAGAGCGCGGGTTCGTATCCGAGTCCGAAGGCGAAGGCGCAGACCGCCATACGGTCATTCGGCGGGCGTGATCCGCCAACGACGCGGTGCCGCCATGTTTCACGTGAAACATTGAACGCCACTCCCCCACCGATGGAGCCGCTCGAGAATGAACCGGTCGCGGCAGCCGTGCTGTTCGGGGAACAGATCGACCTTGCCCGAGCGTTCACCGCGGACCTCGCGCAGTACGGCGAGCAACTGGGCCTCGTCGGCCCGGTGGAGCGGGCGCGGCTCTGGAGCAGGCACATCTTGAACAGTGCTCTCCTCGCTCCGCTGCTGAGGCCGGGACGGGTCGGCGATGTCGGCAGCG
>NZ_JAODBE010000197.1 GCF_025463795.1 Amnibacterium sp. | reverse complement strand
CGACACGGTGGCCGCGGCGGTCGGCACCGGGGCGAGCGCCGTGGCGAGCGCCGGGGCCGGCACCGGGGCGAGCAGCTCGCGGAACCCGGCTGCCAGCGCCGCGGCGGACGGCCGCTGCTCGGGGCGGAAGGCGGTGGCGGCGGCCAGCAGGCGGGCGAGGCGCGGATCCGCCGTGTCGGGCACCACGGGGGCGACGAGGGTGCGGGCGACGGCGTCGGCGGCCGTCGTCCCCGGGTAGACCGGCACCCCCGTGAGCGCCTCGAGCAGCACGAGCCCGAGGGCGTAGACGTCGGTCGCCGGTCCGACCGGCTCGTTCCAGACCTGCTCGGGGCTCACGTACGCGGTCGTGCCGATGAGCCGCTCGAACGCGCTGCAGTACTGCGGCCTCAGCAGCTCGGTGACGCCGATGTCGAGCAGCACCGGCCGCCCGTCGGCGTCGACCGCGACGGCCGACGGCCGGATCCACCTGTGCACCACCCCGCACGCGTGCAGGGCCGCGAGCCCGTCCGCGAGCGCGGCGCCGAGCTCGGAGACGGCGGCCTCGCCGAGGGGCGCGTCGGTGAGGACCCCGGCGAGCGACCGGCCCTCGACGGGCCGGGTGACGACCGACGCCGGATCGACGACCACGTCGATCGGCACGGCGAGGGCGGGGTGCGCGAGGGACCGCAGCGCTCCGCGGAGGTGCTCGACGCGGTCGGCGTCGAGCACGGCGCGGATCCGTGCGTAGAGGACGGTGACCTGGACGTCGCGACCGGCGGCGGTGTCGGCCGCCCGGTGGACCACGCCGACGCCACCGCGCCCGGCGATGGAGCCGAGCCGGTAGCGGCCCGCGACGACGTCCCCGAGCTTCGTGCGCGCGCCAGCCATCCGACCCCCCTTCGGTACCGATCCATTCTCCGCGCGGCATGCGTCGCTGTCAGCCGGACGCGCGGGGAACGGCGGTCACTCCCTGCTCGGTTCCGATCAGCACGAGGCGGCCGGCGACGACGGGGGTGACGAAGTGGGGGACCTGGACGCCGAGCCGTTCCGACGAGGTCGCGGTGCCGCTCGCCGCGTCGAAGGCGGTGAGCACGCCGTCGGGGTAGGACACCGCGAGGAGCGTCCCGCCGGCGAGCACCGGGGAGCCGTTCGGTCCGGGCAGCACCGGGCCGAGCCGATCGGCCTTCAGGTCGAGCTCCTGGATCCCGCCGTCCCCGCACGGCACGAACAGGTGCGCCGTGGCGCGGTCGTAGGCGGGCGTCCCGTCGGGGTCGCTGCCGCAGACCTGGTCGATCGCGCCGACGCGATGCAGGTCGGCGTCGAGCACGTAGGCGACGTCGGTCTTGCCGACCACGACGACCCGGCCGTCCGGCAGCAGCACGGGCGGCCCCGTGGAGAGGTCCTCGTCGCCGCCCGCGACGCGGTCCTTGAACGCGGCGAGGGGCGTGAGGGCGGGGGAGAGCTTCACGACGCTCTCGGTGTACCGCTTGGGGTCCGGGCCGCCCTCGGATGGATCCGGGTTCGCGTTGCCGGTCGTGATGTACAGGTTCCCGGCGCCGTCGACGACGGGTGCCCCGCCGCTCATCCAGATCGCGCCGCCCTCGCCGTCCGGCGCGGCCTCGAACGACACCGCCGCGCCCGCGTCGTCGGCCGGCAGCCCGACGACCCAGCCGTGGTAGTGCCCGCAGTCGCCGCTGTTGCCGCCGAAGGCGGCGTAGACGCGGCCGTTCGCGAGCACGAGCCCGGGCCGCTGGAGCAGGGGGAGCGGCGTCTCCCCGGCGGGGAGCGGGGGATCCGCGACCGCGGTCCGCAGGACCCGGCCGGTGCGCGTGTCGAGCGCGACCATCCGGTGCTCGACGGTGGAGTCGCCCGTGCGCACCTCGGCGAGCACGAAGACGGTGTGCGTCGCGGCGTCGACGACCGGGGTGCTCGTGATGCCGAGCGGGTCGAGGTTGCCGCAGCCGACGACCTGCGCCGTGCCGGTGAGCGGCGTGCCGACCGTGCGCGACCAGCGGATGCGGCCGGTGTCCGGGTCGAGGGCCACGACGCGGTTCCGCTCGGTCGCGGCGATCACCTCGCCGCCCGCGACGACGGGCTTGCCGACGACGGCGGCACCGAGATCGGCGGTCCAGGCCGTCGGCGCAGCACCGACCGTCGGCGCGGCCGCGTCGCTGCAGCCGGAGAGCAGCAGCACGGCGACCGCCAGGAGGCCCGCGGCGCAGATCCGGGAGGGACGCATCGCGGCAGGCTTGACGCGCGGGCCGCGGGCCGGCTCAGGCCGCGGGGGAGTCCGCGGTGGCCTGGAGCACGATGCCGTTGCCGTCGGGATCGGTGAGCTCGACCCACCGCCCCCACGGCGCCTCCTGCACGCCGCCGGGCAGTGCGACGCCGAGCCCGGCGAGGCGGGCGGCCTCGCCGTCGAGGTCGTCCGTCTCGAGCACGGTGCCCCGCACGGATCCGGCCGGCATGGTGTCGAACCAGGTGACGAGGGTGATGGAGGTGGCGGCGCCCCGGGGCCGCACCTGCACCCAGCGCATGTCGGGCCCCGTCTCGGCGTCGTTCACGAGCTCGAGGCCGAGCACGTCGACGTAGAAGTCGCGGGCGCGGTCCTGGTCGGTGACGGGCAGGGAGAACAGCTGCACAGCGGTGACGCTCATCCGAGCATTCTCCCGCGGCGCGTCAGCTGAGGACGAGCTGCGGCAGCACGGCTTCGACGATCGCCTCGGCGCAGCGCACGTAGTAGCGCTCGTCGAAGCTGCCGCCGGACGGCTTCAGGGTCTCGAAGGGCGGCGTCGGCACGAACACGGCACGCGGCACCGTGAAGGCCACGTCGGCGAGCACGGCGTTCGCCGCATGCACGCCGCGACGGCCGATCCATTCGAGCACGCCGCGCTTCTTCGGCAGCGGCAGGCCGGTGAGCACGATCCGGCCGCTGTCGGGCACGGTGCGGTTCAGGAAGAGGACGAGCTCGAACAGCTGGCGACGCCACTCCATGGAGGTGGCGCGCGTCATCTCGGTGAAGCCCGGCGCGAACACGACCAGGTCGAAGCGGCGACCGCCGTCCGGCTCGAGCAGCTCGATGGTGTCGGCGAGCGGCAGGAACGGCTGCGCCTTCGTCTGCACGGTGACGCCGCGACCGGAGCGGGAGGACAACGCCATCGCGAGCTGGCCGGGCAGCGCGCCGGCCTGCGTGCGGGCGCCGTAGCCGGCGGCGAGGCCGGCACCGACGACGAGGACGCGGAGCGACTCGGTGCCCCACGTGAGGTCGATGTCGTGCTCGGGGCGGCGCTCGGACCGCAGGAACTGCCCCGATCGCAGCGCGATCGCGAGCTGGAGCGGGACGTTCAGCACCCGGTCGATCAGCGTCATGCCCCGCAGGCTAGGGAGCGGGCGCGGGGCCGCGCCAGCGCCGAAGGGGGTGTCGGGCCCGGATCGCCCCCGTTCTGGGTGGAAGCGCGGTCCCGTCGGCGTGCGCCGCGGCTCTGAGGGGCACCGGCGGTGGAGGGCACGAAGCCGACCGGTCGCCCTCAGCACTCCACGACGTTGACGGCGAGCCCGCCCGTCGACGTCTCCTTGTACTTGGCGCTCATGTCGACGCCGGTCTGCCGCATGGTCTCGATCACGGTGTCGAGGGAGACGAGGTGGCGGCCGTCGCCGTGCAGCGCGATCCGCACCGCGGTGACGGCCTTGGAGGCGCCGACGGCGTTCCGCTCGATGCAGGGGATCTGCACGAGCCCGCCCACCGGGTCGCAGGTGAGACCGAGGTTGTGCTCCATCGCGATCTCCGCGGCGTTCTCGATCTGCTCCGGGATGCCGCCGAGCACGGCGCAGAGCCCGCCGGCCGCCATCGACGACGCCGAGCCGACCTCGCCCTGGCAGCCCGACTCCGCACCGCTGATCGAGGCGTTCGCCGCGTAGAGCGAGCCGATCGCGGTCGCGGTGAGCAGGAAGGTGCGCACCGCATCGCGGTGCTGCTCGGGCGGCAGTCCGTCGAGCGCGTACTGCAGCACCGCGGGGATGATGCCGGCGGCCCCGTTCGTCGGCGCGGTGACGACACGGCCACCCGCCGCGTTCTCCTCGTTCACCGCGAGGGCGTAGGTGTCGAGCCAGTCCGCGGCGTGCCTGCAGCCGGGTCCAGGGGCGTCCAGCTGCGCGGCGACGGCGGGTGCACGGCGAGGCACGTGCAGCCCCCCGGGCAGCACGCCCCCGGTGGTCAGCCCCGCGCGGATGCAGGCGGACATCGCCGCCCAGATCGCATCCAGGCCCGCCAGCACGGCCGCCTCCGGTCGCAGCGCGCACTCGTTCGCGAGCGCGACCCGCGCGACGTCGGATCCGCTCGCCGCGCAGAACGCGAGCAGCTCCGCGCCGCTCGTGTACGGGAACGGGAAGGCCGCATCGGGCGCGCCGACGGGCGCGCCGCCCTCCCGTTCCACGAAGCCGCCGCCGACGGAGAAGTACGTCTCCTCGGCGAGCACGGCGCCGGACGCGTCGAGCGCGAAGCACCGCAGGGCGTTGGGATGGCGGGGGAGCCGCGTGAGCGGCGCGAGCTCGACGTCGGCCATGGCCATCGCGACGTGGTGGCCGCCCACCCGGATCGGGGTCCCGGCACCGAGCGCCTGCCACGCGCCGCGCACCGCGGCCGGGTCGCAGGTCTCGGGCGCCAGCCCGGTGAGCCCCGCCACGACGGCGTCGGGTGTGCCGTGTCCGATGCCCGTCGCACCGAGCGAGCCGAGCAGGCGGACGCGGACCCGCGCCACGCCGCTCCGGCCGGCGATGCGGTCGGCGAAGTCGCGCGCAGCGCGCATCGGCCCGACCGTGTGGGAGCTCGAGGGCCCGATCCCGATGGAGAACAGGTCGAGCGCCGAGCGGTGGATCCCGGCCGGACGGATCGCGTCCGCGCCTGCGGCCGCGGTGCCTCGTCGCATCCGCGGCGTCTCGGAGAGCGCCATGCCTCCACGGTACGTCCGCCCCCGCGCACAGGCTGCGCGATCCGCAGCGATCCGCTGCGGCCGCGCTCCAACGAGCGCAGAGATCCTGCTCGGAGGCCGGATCCAGCCGCCGTCGCCGGGCGGATCTAGCGTTGAGGCGTGCCGGACCTGCTCGCCCTCCCCGTCGACCCCGACTCCGCCCGCGCGCTCGCCGCTCAGGGCCTGCGGCTCCAGCTCGTCGATCCGGCGGACGGCGGGGCGGCCAGGGAGTGGCGGCGGGCGGTCGTCCGCGGCTTCCTCGACCCGGAGCCCACGGAGGAGGAGCACGCCGAGGCGCTGCCCGACTTCCCCGGTCGCCGCACGATCGGCGTCTACGACGACTCGCTCGCCGAGCCGGGGCGCCCCGTCGCGACCATCGACACCTGGGAGGCGCCGCTCTCGCTGCCCGGCGGCGACGTCCGCGCGGCCGCGATCAGCGCGGTCACGGTCGCGCCGACGCACCGGCGACGCGGCATCGCGACCTCGACGGTCGGCGGCGAGCTCCGCGCGGCCGCCGCCGCGGGCCTGCCGGTCGCCGCGATCACGGTCTCCGAGGCGACCATCTACGACCGGTTCGGGTTCGGGCCCGCCGCCTGGGCCGCGGAGCTCCTGATCGACAGCCGCCGCCTCGCCTGGACCGGTCCCCACGCCGCCGGCCGCGTGCAGCTCGTGAGCCGCGACGGGATGCTCGCCGACGCACCGGCGGTGTTCGACCGCGCCCGCGTCCGCACGCCCGGCGGGATCGGGCTGTCCGGCCTGCTGCTCACGCGGCTGTTCGGCCGCGAATCCGATCCCGCCGACCTGCGGGCGCACCGCTTCGCGCGGTACGACGACGCCGACGGCGTACCCCAGGGATACGTCTCCTACACCGCCGCTGAGTCGCCCACCGACTTCGCTGCGAGCACCCTGACCGTGCACCACCTCGCCGCCGCCACCGATGAGGCGGAGGCGGCCCTCTGGCGGTTCCTGATCGAGATGGACCTCATCGGTGAGATCAGCGCCCGGCTCCGTCCCGTCGACGAACGGCTGCCCTGGCTGGTCGACGACCGGCGGGCCGTCCGCACGGTCGCGGTGACGGACCACCTCTGGCTGCGCGTGCTCGACCCGGTCGCCGCTCTCACCGCGCGGACCTACGCCGGGCCGGGCGCCGCCGTGCTCGACGTCGCCGACCCGGCCGGGTTCGCAGCGGGCCGCTGGCTGCTCGAGGTCGACGAGGCCGGCGCAGCGACGGTGCGCCCGGCGCCGGATCCGTCCGGCAGCGTGCCGGAGGTCGCCCTCGGCGCCGCCGCGCTAGCGCGGCG
>NZ_JAODBE010000056.1 GCF_025463795.1 Amnibacterium sp. | reverse complement strand
GCGCGCAGCAGCTGCACGTCGCGCGCGCGGAGCCGTGCGGCACGCGCCGCCCGCACGGCGCCACCGCGTGCCGCCAGGCCGGGCACGATCACGACGCGGGGCATCCGGCGCAGTATCGCTGGGCTTCCTGCGACACCGACCGCCGGATCCGCGCTCGCCGGGAGGGGACACCGGCCTTAGCGTGGGCCCATGCGCGCGCCTGTGGTCCACGTCGAGGTCATCGGGCCGGACCCGGAGCGCCTCCGACGGTTCTACGCCGAGCTGTTCGGCTGGGACTCGCCCGCGGGGGCACCCGTCGCGCCCGAGGTGTCGGCGACCACCGAGTACGCGTTCATCCCGCCGGGCGACGCCGCAGCGAGCGTGCCCGTCGGCATCGGCGGCGGCGCCGGCTTCCCGGCGGGCGCGGTCTTCTACGTGGGCGTGCCCGACGTGGAACGCGCGCTCGCGAAGGCGGAGCGGTTGGGCGGCCGACGGCTGCTCGGACCCGTCGTGAACGCTGCGGGCGGGGTGATGGTCGGCCACTTCGCGGATCCCGCCGGCACCCGGATCGGCGTCGCCGCCCCCGCCTGACGCCCCCGGGGAACTCTCGACCGCGCTTCAGCGCCCTCCCCGACGACCGCGGGACCCTCCAGTGGTTGTAGCAGGGAAAGGGAAGCGATGGTCGATCGGATCGCCGACATCTGGGGCACGCGGACCGCGTTCGCGCGCGGCGAGCGCTGGCCGGTCCGGGTGGACCTGCGGCTCGCCGACGGCGTCACCGAGGCGGACGTCGACCGCTGGGTCGCCTCCGCCTGCGTGCTCTGCAGCAACGGCTGCGGGCTCGAGATCGCCGTCAAGGACGGGGAGATGGTCGGGGTGCGCGGCCGCGCGACCGACCTCGTCAACCATGGACGGCTCGGCCCGAAGGGCCTCTTCGCGAGCTGGCAGGGCGTGCGAAACGGGGACCGCCTCACGCGTCCGCTCGTGCGGATGGGCGGCGCGCTCGTGGAGACCGACTGGGACACCGCCATGGGGCGGATCGTCGAGCGCAGCAGGAAGCTGCTCGCGGAGAAGGGGCCCCTGAGCCACGGCTTCTACACGAGCGGCCAGCTCTTCCTCGAGGAGTACTACGCGCAGGCGATCATCGGGAAGGCCGGCCTCGGCACGCCCCACATGGACGGCAACACGCGCCTCTGCACGGCCACCGCGGCGGCCTCGATGAAGGAGAGCTTCGGCTCGGACGGCCAACCCGGCAGCTACAGCGACATCGACGAGTGCGACGCGATGTTCCTGTTCGGCCACAACATGGCCGAGACGCAGACGGTGCTCTGGATGCGGGTGCTCGACCGCCTCGCCGGCCCGAACCCGCCCCGCCTGGTGTGCGTGGATCCTCGCGAGACCGAGGTGGCGCGGCACGCGGAGGTGCACCTCGCGGTGCGGCCCGGCACGAACCTCGCGCTGATGAACGGCCTCGTGCGGGAGCTGTTCGCGCACGGCTGGATCGACGAGGAGTACATCGCCGCGCACACCGTCGGGGTCGGCGAGCTGCGCAGCACGGTCGCGCCCTGGACGCCGGAGCGGGTCGCGGACACCTGCGGCGTGGACCCGGCCGACGTGCGGCGGGCGGCCGAGATCTTCGGCACCAGCGACCGCGTGCTCTCCACGGTGCTGCAGGGCTTCTACCAGTCGTCCCAGGCCACCGCGTCCAGCTGCCAGGTGAACAACCTCCACCTGCTGCGCGGGAGGATCGGCACCCCGGGGAACGGCATCCTGCAGATGAACGGGCAGCCGACCGCCCAGAACAACCGGGAGGCGGGAGCCGACGGCGACCTCTCCGGCTTCCGCAACTGGGAGAACCCGGAGCACATCCAGGAGCTCGCCGAGCTGTGGGGCGTGCATCCCGACACGATCCCCCACTGGGCACCGCCCACCCACGCGATGCAGATCTTCCGGTACTGCGAGCAGGGCTCGATCGAGTTCCTCTGGGTCAGCGCGACCAACCCGGCCGTCTCCATGCCGCAGGCGCCTCGGATCCGGAAGATCCTCGAGAAGGAGGACCTGTTCCTCGTCGTGCAGGACCTGTACCTGACCGAGACCGCCCGGTACGCGGACGTCGTGCTGCCGGCGGCCGCGTGGGGCGAGAAGCAGGGCACCTTCACGAACGTGAACCGCACCGTGCACCTGTCGGACAAGGCGGTCGAGCCGCCGGGGGAGGCCCGCAGCGACCTCGACATCTTCCTCGACTACGCGAGGCGGATGGACTTCCGGCGCGACGACGGGCGGCCCCTGCTCGACTGGACCGGTCCCGAGGACGCGTTCAGGGCCTGGCAGGAGTGCACCCGCGGTCGCCTCTGCGACTACACCGGCCTCTCCTACGAGAAGCTGCGGGGCGGGACCGGCATCCCGTGGCCGTGCAACGACGAGCATCCGGACGGCACGAACCGGCTCTACGGCGACGGGATCTTCCCGACCGAGTACGACAGGGCGGAGTCGTTCGGCCACGACCTCCTCACCGGCGCCACCGTCGGCCCGCTGAAGTTCCGGGCCCTGCAGGCGAACGGCCGCGCGATCCTGAAACCGGCCGCGTACCACCCCGCGACCGAGGCGCCGGACGACGAGTACCCGTTCCTCTACTCGACCGGTCGCACCGTCTTCCACTTCCACACCCGCACCAAGACGGCCCGCGCCAAGCAGCTGAACCGCGCCGCGCCCTCGGCCTGGGTCGAGATGTCGGTGCCGGACGCGGAACGCCTCGGGCTCGGCGAGGGCGACCTCGTGCGGGTGGCGTCGCGCCGGGGGGAGATCGTGGTCCCGCTGCGCGTCGGCGACGTGCGGCCGGGGACCGTGTTCGCGCCGTTCCACTACGGCTACTGGGAGCAGGATCGATCGGGGCCGGGGGACCGGCCGACCGCCGCGAACGAGCTGACGGAGACCGAGTGGGACCCGGTGTCCAAGCAGCCCATCCTCAAGGTGGCCGCGGTGCGGATCGAGAAGGTCGCGGACTCGGTCGGCCCGGCGCCTGCGCCCACGAACACCGCGTCGCGCCCGGCCGACGCCTCGGCCGTGCGGCCTACGGCCGGCGGCCCGGATGCCGAGGTGGAGGAGCGGCCCCGCGAGACGGAGCCGCCGGCGGCCCCCGACGAGGGGGGCCGCCGATGAAGCTGCCGGTCTACCTCGGGATGCTGCAGCGGGCGGAGCAGGAGCTCGCGAGCTCCTTCCGTACCGTTGCCGACGGGCACGGCGACGAGCCGGACGTCCGGGCCACCTGCGAGCTGCTGGCGTCGCAGTGCGACGAGCACGTCGCGGCGATGCAGCCGCTCGTCGACCGCTACGGCTCGGAGCCGAGCGACGAGCCCGAGCGCCTGCATGCGGCCGCGCTCCCGCACCCGCGGTCCGGGCCACTCGCTCTGCTGCGCGACCTGCAGGACGTGCACCTGCTGGCTTCCTTCGTCGACATGACCTGGACGCTCGTCGGGCAGGCCGCGGCGGCGCTGCGGGACGAGGAGCTGCAGCAGGTGATCGCGGACCGGGAGGCGGAGACGCAGGTGCAGGTCGGCTGGTTGACCACCCGCATGAAGCAGGCCGCGCCCCAGGCGCTGGTGGTGGCGGGATGAGCCGGGCGGGGGCGGCGCCGCTCGACCGGTTGTCGGGCGGCCCGCTCGAGGGCGTGGTGCGGAACCGCCAGGGCGGCGCGCTGTACGCAGCGCTCGCGAGCCTGCTCGTGCTGGCGCTCGCCGGCGCGGTGGGGCTCGCGCTGAAGCAGCCGTGGCTCTTCCCCAGCCTCGGCCCGACCGTGATGCTGTTCTTCCAGTCGCCGCGTCAGCGGGCTTCTCGACCGCTGAACGCCCTCGTCGGGCACGGCGTCGCGCTGGTCGCCGGGGCGCTCTGCCTGGTGGTCTTCGGCCTGTCGTCCGCGCCGTCGGTGCCCGACGCGGGCCTCACCCCGCCGTACCTCGTCGCGGGCGCGCTCTCGGTCGCTCTCACCACCGCGATCCTCACCCTGCTCCGCCTCGAGCATCCGCCCGCCGGTGCCACCACGCTCATCGTGAGCCTCGGCATCATCCGGGGGCTGCCCGGACTGCTCTCGATGGCGGGCGCGGTCGTGCTCGTGGTGCTGGCCGGATGGACCATCGACCGCCTGCTCCTCGGCCGCCGCACCTGAGCGCTTCCGCTCGCCGAGTCCCCGACCCGAACGGGGGTCTGGATCGCCAGGGGCACGCACCCGAGGCTGCCCTGGTGGATGCGACGACCCGCGAGGCGCGCGACGCCGCACGCCTCCTCGCGGCGCCCGTCGACCGCTCGGCCGTGCGCGCCTACCGCCGCCACGTGCTCGCCGTCGACCCCGCATCCGGCGCCTCGCCCGCGCGCGTCCTGACGTCCCTCGCCGCCATCGTCTTCAGCTGCGTGGCGGGTCTCTTCACGGTCGCCGTCGCCGTCTTCCTCCTCTTCCTGGCCATCGCCGCCGTGCTCGGCGCCCTCGACGGGCTGTCCGCGACGGCGGCATGGTTCGCGCCGGTCGCTGCCGGCCTGGTCGTGCTGCTGACCTGGGTCGTCTGCCGCGCCCTGATCCAGATCCTGCGGCGCGACGTGCGGCTGCGGGCGCCATGGGTCCGACGCACGCGCCTGGCTCGCTTCGCAGCGGCGTCGGGGCTGTCCTACGTGCCCGAGGTGCGGGAGCCGCCGGCGATCGGGCTGCTCCTCGCCGCCGGGCGCCGTCGCCGGGTGACCGATCTCGTCGGCAGCGACGAGGGCCTCGGGTTCGAGATGGGCAACTACGAGTTCGCCGGCGCCACCGGCCAGGGCCGGTTCCGCCGGTTCGGGTTCATGCGGGTCGGCCTGCCCCGGCGGATGCCGCACATGCTGCTGCTCTCGCGGGCGAACCGCGACGGCTTCCGCCGCTCCACCCTGCCGTGGCGCCTCCCGACCGACCAGGTGCTGTCGCTCGAGGGCGACTTCGACCGGTACTTCACCCTGCACTGCCCGAGCCGCTACGAGGCGGACGCGCTCTACCTGCTCACGCCCGACCTGATGGCGCTGCTCATCGACCGAGCCGCGGAGTTCGACGTCGAGGTGGTCGACGACCACCTGCTTCTCGCCGCCAGGGGCCCGTTCCGCATGACGGATCCGCGCACGTACGCCCTCGCCTCCGCGCTGCTGTCCACCGTCGGCGTCTCGACGGCGAAGCGCACGGTCCGATACCGCGACGGCCGCGCGGACCGGCGCGACCGGATCGGCGACCGAGGCCGACGGCTGCGGTTCGGCGTCCCGCTCGTCGCCCGCCTCGTCGGCCCCGTCGTGCTGCTCCTCCTCCTCGTCCGCGCGGTCCTGGTCGTCATCGGCCTCGGGTCCTGAGACCCTCGCCCGCCGCGGGCCGGAAGGCGCGCGTCCAGGCTCCACGAGGAACCGGACGCGGCCGGGTCAGCGGGCGGCGTGCAGCACCAGGGCCACCGCGGCGTGCACCGGGTCGACGGCCTTCCCGTCGAAGCCCCACGCCACGGTCTGCGCCAGGGCCCAGCGGCGGCAGCGCTCGCGGTCGAGGCCGAGCCCGGCGCTCAGCCGGTCGAGGGCCGGGACGACGGCGGAGTGAGCGTGCCGGCCCACGTCCCGCAGCACCGGCGCGAGCCCGAAGGCGCGCTCGCCGATGAGGGGCTTCGGGTCGATGACGAGCCACGGCTCGCGCGCCGCGGCGAGCACGTTGCCGGCGTGGAGATCCTGGTTCAGGAGCACGGCCTCGTCCTGCTCCCCCGGCAGCTCGAGCAGCGCGGTGAGCGCTTCGTCGACGATCGCGCGAGGCAGGCCCGCTCCGCTCCGCTGCCAGGAGGCCTCGAGGTCGCCGGCCCACCGGGCGGCCTCGTCGGCGAGCGTGCCGACGCCGGCGGGGGCGCCGACCCACAGCCGGGGAAGCAGTCCCTCGAGCACGTCGAGCCGCACCGCCGGGGTCGCCTCGAGCAGCGAGGTGCCGGGCTCGCACCGCTCGAGCAGCAGCGCGCGGCGGCGCGGGTCGGACTCGAGGAGGCGCACGGCACCGTTCCCGTTCCAGGCCGCGAGCGCATCCGCCTCGGCGCGGCTCTCCCGATCCGGGAACTGCAGCTTCAGAACCGCCGGCACCGCCCCCGCCGTACGCACCCGGAGGGCGAGGGACGCGAACCCGTCGGCGTACGGGGCCTCGACCCGCAGCCCCCAGTCGGCGGCGACGGCCGCGACGAGGGCGGGCAGGCCGTCGAGCCACGCACGCCCCGCAGGATCCGCCCGGAGCCACGCGAGCGCGTCCGGCAGCACGACACCCCGGTTCCCAGCATCCGTCACGGGCCATCCCCCTGAACGTCCAGCCACGCTCCATACCGTTGCACTCGGCCAACGGAGTTGATGCAGGGAGGCATCATGGGCAACGATCTCGAGCGCGTGGAGCACGTCGGACGCGCACGATGGACCCGGCTGATCCCCGTCGCGATCATCGTCTACATCATCTCGTTCATGGACCGGACGAACATCGGGTTCGCCCTGAACGGCATGCACAAGGACCTCGGCATCGATGCCGCCCAGCAGGGGCTCGCCGCCGGGATCTTCTTCGTCGGCTACCTGGTCCTCCAGATCCCCGGAGGCCATCTCGCCGAGCACTGGAGCGCGAAGAAGTTCGTCGGCATCATGCTCTTCGTCTGGGGCGTCGTCGCGATCGCGACCGGCTTCGTGCAGAACCTCGGCGAGCTGCTCGTCGCCCGCTTCCTGCTAGGCGTCGCCGAGGCCGGCATCTGGCCGGCGATCCTCGTGCTCATCAGCCACTGGTTCCCGGCGGCGGAGCGGGCGAGGGCGTACGCGTTCTGGATGATGAACATCGCCATCTCGTCGATCATCACCGCGCCGCTGTCCGGCTGGATCCTCTCCTTCTCCGACTGGCGCTGGCTGTTCGTGATCGAGGGCGGGTTCCCGTTCGTGATCGCGGCCCCCCTCTGGTGGTTCCTCATCGCGGACCGGCCGAGCGAGGCGAAGTGGGCGTCCCCCGAGGAGACCGCCTACATCGAGGAGGCGCTCGCCGCGGACCGCGCGCAGGAAGGCGACCAGCCGAGGCTCGGGATGAAGCAGGTCGTGACGAACTCGGTCGTGCTGCGGCTGACGCTCGTCTACTTCCTCATCCAGATCGGGTTCTACGGCGTCAACATCTGGCTGCCGAAGGTCATCGGGGCCATCACGGGCGGCGTGCCGCTCGTCGTCGGCTTCGTGACGGCGATCCCCTACGTGCTCGCGATCGCCGGCCTCTGGTTCAACGCGCGGTTCGCGGACCGCAGCGGCCGGTACTCGACCCACGTGGCCCTGTCGATGGCGGTCGGCGCGGTGGCGCTCGTGATCTCGGTCGTCACCGGCGCTGCGGCGCCCGTCGTCGCGATCGTGTTCATCAGCATCGCGGTGGCCGGCTCGCTCGCCTACGACGGTCCGTTCTGGGCGTCGGGATCCCAGGCGATGCCCGCTGCGGTCGCGGGTGCCGCGATGGGGTTCATCAACGCCGTCGGCAACCTCGGCGGCTTCGTCGGGCCGTACGTGGCGGGGATCGCCCAGGATGCGAGCGGCGGCAGCTTCGTGGGCGCCTCGATCTTCCTCGCCGTCTGCCTCCTGGCCGCGGGCGCCGTGATGCTGACCCTCCGCCGCAAGGGCGACCGGCCGCAGGCTCGGAAGGCGGAGAGGGAGGCACTGGCAGGATCGGTGGGATGACCGACGGCGCCGCTCCCGCATCCGCGGCGCTCCCCGCCCGCGCCGTCCCCGCCGAGGCCGTGCGCGAGCGGCTGGCCGGGGCCCGGCGGCTCGTCGTCCTCGACGACGACCCGACCGGAACGCAGACGGTCGCCGACGTCCCCGTGCTCACGGCCTGGACCCGCGAGGATCTGACCTGGGCGCTCGAGCAGGGCGGCGCGGGGTTCTTCGTGCTCACCAACAGCCGCAGCCTCTCCCCGGCCGACGCCGCTGCCAGGAACCGCGACGTCGCCGAGGCGGCGCTCGACGCGGCGGATGCGCTCGGCGTCGGGATCACCTTCGCTAGCCGCAGCGACTCGACGCTCCGCGGGCACTTCCCCCTCGAGACCGATGTGCTCGCCGACGTCGTGCAGGACCACGGCCGACCGGTCGACGCGGTGCTGCTCGTGCCGGCCTACATCGACGCCGGCCGTGTCACCGTGGACGGCGTGCACTGGGTGGTGGACGGCGGGGCCTGGACGCCGGTCGGCGACAGCGAGTTCGCCGCCGACGCGACCTTCGGCTTCCGCAACTCGCGGCTCGCCGACTGGGTGGCCGAGAAGTCCGGCCGTCCCGCAGCGGTGACCGAGGTGCCGCTCACGGCCGTGCGCGGCGGGGACGGGGCGCTCGCGGCCGCGCTCACGGACGCCGCCGGATCGGTGGTCGTCCCCGACGTCCTCACCGACGACGATCTCCGCGCCGTCGCGGTCGCCGAGCTGGATGCCGAGCGTGGCGGGCGGCGCCTGCTGCTGCGTACCGGCCCCTCCTACGTGCGGGCCCGGCTCGGGCAGGCCGCGTCGCCGCCGATCGACGACGAGCGGCTCGCCGCGCTCGTGCGTCCCGGCAGCGCCGGCCTGGTCGTGGTGGGTTCGCATGTGGGCCGCACAACCCGGCAGCTCGAGCGGCTGCGCTCGGCGGTCCGCGGGACCGAGGTGGTGCTCGATGTCGGCGCCGTGCTCGAGGCCCCGGAGGCCGTCGTGACCGACCTGCGCGAGCGGATCCTCGCCGCCGAGGACGGCGACCTCGTCGTGCTCAGCACGACCCGGGCCCGGATCAGCGGCACGGACGAGGCCGACAGCCTCGCGATCGCCCGTCGCGTCAGCTCGGCGATGAGCCGGGTCGTCGCGGAGGTCGTGCAGCGGCGCCCGCCCGCGTTCGTGGTCGCGAAGGGCGGGATCACCTCGTCCGACACCGCCACGGTCGCGCTCGGCATCCGCCGCGCCTGGGCGCGCGGCACCCTGCTGCCGGGGATCGTGTCGCTCTGGGAGCCCGTCGACGGGCCGGCGGCGGGCTTGCCCTACGTCGTGTTCGCGGGCAACGTCGGGGACGACGACGCGCTCGCGACGGTGGTCGCGCGGCTCGTCGCCGCGAGCAGGAGGAGGAACGGATGAGAGTGCTGATCACGGGCGGGGCCGGGTTCCTCGGGTCGCTGCTGGCCCGAAGGATCCTCGCCGACGGCAGGCTGGCGGTCGACGGCGCGGCGGCGGCGCCCGTCGACGAGCTCGTGCTGCTCGACCTCGTCGAGCCGCCGGCTGACCTGGTAGCGGATCCGCGGGTCCGGGTGCGCATCGGCGGCCTGACCGATCGGATGCCGGAGGAGCCCGACGTCGACGTCGTCTTCCACCTGGCGGGCGTGGTGAGCGGCGCGGCCGAGGCCGACTTCGACGCGGGGATGGCGGGCAACGTCGACGGCACACGCGCGGTGCTCGAGCGCTGCCGCGCTCACGCGGTGCCGCCGGTGCTCGTGTTCTCGAGCTCGGTCGCCGTCTACGGCCAGGACCCCGCGATGCCGCCCGTCGGCGAGGTGGGGGACGACACCTTCCCGCGGCCGCAGACGAGCTACGGCACGCAGAAGCTCATCGGCGAGCTGCTCGTGGCCGACTGCACACGCAAGGGGTTCGTGCGCGGCCGTACCGTGCGTCTCATGACGGTCTCGGTGCGGCCGGGACGTCCGAACGCTGCCGCGTCCGGCTTCCTCTCCGGGATCGTGCGGGAGCCGCTCGCCGGGGTCCGTGCGGTCTGCCCGGTGCCACCGGACACCGAGGTCGTGCTCTCCTCGCCGCGGCGCACCCTCGACGGGATCCTGACCGCGGCGGCCGTCGACGCGTCGACGTGGGGGAGCCGCGCCGCCGTCACGCTCCCCGGACTCACCACGACGCCGCGGCTCATGGCCGAGGCGCTCGACCGGGTCGCCGGCCCCGGCACGAGCGACCTGATCGACTGGCGGGTGGATCCCGGCGTGGCGGCGATGGTCGCCACCTGGCCGGCTCGCATCCGCACCGACCGGGCCGCCGCGCTCGGGCTGCGGCCGGAGGACTCGTTCGACGACATCATCCGCGTCTACCTCGAGGACCTCCGCTAGCGGCCGTCGTCAGCGAGCTGCGAGCCGCGCATCCGTAGGCTCGTCCCCATGGAGTATCGGCAGCTCGGACGGTCGGGCCTTCGGGTCTCGACGATCACTCTCGGAACCATGGGATTCGGCGGCACCGGATGGGCGAGCCCCATCGGGCATCTCGACGTGGAGGGGGCGAGGCGGCAGATCGACATCTGCCTCGAGGCCGGCGTGAACCTCTACGACACCGCGGACGTCTACTCGAGCGGCCTGTCCGAGCAGATCCTCGGCGAGGCGCTCGGCACCCGCCGCGAGGACGTGCTCGTCGCCACGAAGGTGCGCGGGGACATGGGGGAGGGGCCGAACGACGCCGGCCTCTCGCGCCACCACATCGTCCGCGCGGCGGAGGGGAGCCTCCGTCGCCTGAGGACGGATCACATCGACCTCTACCAGGTGCACGAGTGGGACGGCCTCACGCCGCTCGACGAGACGCTCGCCGCCCTCGACGCGCTCGTCACGAGCGGCAAGGTGCGCTACATCGGGTCGTCCAACTACACCGCGTGGCAGCTGATGAAGGCCCTCTGGACGTCGGACAAGCACGGCTACGAGTCGTTCGTCTCCGAGCAGATCTACTACTCGCTGCAGGCCAGGGACGCCGAGTCCGAGCTCGTGCCGATCGCCCTCGACCAGGGGCTCGGCATCCTCGTCTGGAGCCCCATCGCCGGCGGCCTCCTCTCCGGGAAGTACCGGCGGGGCCAGGAGGCCCCGGAGGGCACGCGCCGGTTCGAGGGGTGGAGCGAGCCGCCCGTGCACGACGAGGACCGGCTCTACAGCACGATCGACGAGCTCGTCGCGATCGGCGAGGGCCACGGCGTCTCCGCCGCGCAGGTCGCGCTCGCGTACACGCTGGCGAAGCCCGCGGTGACCTCCGTCATCGTCGGTGCACGGACGGAGGACCAGCTGCGGGACAACCTCGCGGCCGCCGATCTGACGCTCTCGGCCGAGGAGCTGCGGCGCCTCGACGACGTGAGCGGCGTGCCCCTGCTCTACCCGTACTGGCACCAGGCGAACACCGGCAAGGGCCGCCTCGGGCCGGCGGACCTGAGCCTCCTGGAGCGCCACCTGCCCTGAGCAGGGGTCCTCGCGCAACCCGGCGCCGTTCCTGCTCCGGGTTGCGTTCCGACCGCTGGTCGAGGTGCGGGCGGTGCCGGCTACTTCTTCAGGTGCCAGAACTGGATGCGCAGGTTCTTCGTCATGTGGGTGGCGAAGTACTGCGTGCTGCCGCCGTACTGCGCGTTGTTCGTGTGGGCGACGTAGTAGATGTCGTGGTGCCCGTTCGGCATCGTCACGACCTTGGACACCACCGCCGTGTGCAGCCAGGCGCCCGGGTACTTCTTGCTGTCCCAGTTGAACTGCACGATGTCGCCGACGACGACCTGATCGCGCTCGGCCTGGTTGTAGCCGAGGTGCACGGCGAGATCCGTGCGCTTGTGCAGCCAGTTGCTCATCGCGGTGGATGACACCCAGGTCGCGCTGGCGATCGGGAGCTTCGTGCTCCGGGCCGCGCCGGAGTCGAACCACTGCGACGACTGCTTCCAGCCGCGGGCGAGCAGGGTCTGGCTGGTGAAGTTCGCGCAGTCGTTGTCGGTGATGTAGCCGAAGCGGGCGCTCGAGTTCAGGTTCCAGTGCGAGAAGGCGTACGCCATCTGCTTGTCGAGTCCGTTGGTGACCTTGTACGTGAACTTCACGAGCGTCGGCACGACGGTGCCGTCGTCCGAGACGAGCGAGATCGAGACGGCACCCGGCTGGTAACCGGGCGCGACGTCGAGGAAGAAGGTGGCGCTCGAGTCGTCCAGCACCGTGAGCTGCGTCGCGGGGGCACCGTTCACGTCCACCTCGACGAGGTGGGTGAAGTCGGATCCGAGGAGATGGATGATCCGGCTGGTCGCCGTGTGGCCGATCGCGTGGCCGAGCCCGGTGGCCCACGGCTCACCGGGGATCGGCGTCGGGACGGGCGCCGGGGTCGGCGCGGGCGTCGAGGTCGGAGCGGGTGTCGGGCCGACGGCCGCGGTGGCCGCCGTCGCCGGAACGGCGACGAGCGCGCACGCCCCGGCGGTCAGGGCGGCGGCGATGGAGACGATTCGGAAGGAGTGCATGAGTAGCGGTACGTCGATCTGTGTGGTGGGAAAAGGCAGAGGGACTCCGCAGCGAACCGTGACCGGTTCAGGTGAAACGCGCCGATAGGATTCGGTTTCCGGGCCCCTGATCGAACGTACTTGCGGGTCCCGAGGCTGGGGGTCCCCAGTGAGAGGCACGTTCCGACCCGGGAAGTGGGGGCAAAACGGTGGAAACACCCGCAATTCGCCCTCTTGCGCAGCACGGACGGCTGAAGAATGCCAATCCCGTCGCGTCGGTCGTCCGTCTCGTCGCGATCGGGCTCTGCGTGCTGCTCGTCTCCGCAGTGTCCGTGGGTGCGATCGCATTCACCCGGGTGGCGGGCGAGTTGAATGCGAACAAGGTCGACATCGGCACCGGAGGCGGTTCGGTGCCCACCATCGGTGCGTATTCGGGTGCGGTGAATCTGCTGCTCGTCGGCAGCGATACCCGGAACGGGCAGAAGGGCCATTACGGCGACAATCCCGGCAGCACGCTGAACGACGTGAACATCCTCATCCACGTGAGCGACGACCATTCGAAAGCCACCGTGATGAGCTTTCCGCGCGATCTCTACGTGAACGTGCCGGCGTGCGCGGATCCCGATCATCCCGGCCGGAACCTCCAGCCCGAGACGGACGTGAAGATCAACTCGACGCTCGAGTACGGGGGCGTGGGCTGCGTTCGCGACACGGTGGCCGCGCTCACCGGCATCTCCGTCCCGTACGCGGCCCTCATCACGTTCGACGGCGTGGTGGAGATGTCGAACGCGGTCGGAGGCGTACAGGTCTGCGTCGCCAAGGCGATCAACGACGACTACACGCAGCTGCACCTGTCGGCGGGCAGCCACACCCTGCAGGGCCCGACGGCGCTGAAGTTCCTGCGCACCCGGCACGGCGTCGGCGACGGCAGCGACCTCACACGGATCAGCTCCCAGCAGGTCTTCCTGTCGGCCCTCGTCCGCAAGGCGAAGAGCAGCGCGACGCTCACCGACGTGACCAAGCTCTACGGTCTGGCGAAGGCCGCCGCCAACAGCATGGTGCTGTCGTCGACGCTCGCGAACCTCGACACGATGGTGTCGATCGCGCGCGCGGTGGCACCGATCTCGCTCGACCGCTTCGTGCTGGTGCAGTATCCGACGGTCGTCTCCGGCGACGGCCTCACCCCGAACACGACGGCCGCGAAGGCCCTCGTCGACGCGGTGAAGGCGGACAAGACCCTGCGTCTCAGCACCAAGCAGAAGGGTGCGACCGACGGGCAGGGCTCGGTCGTGCAGGGCGGATCCACGGCCTCGCCCAGCCCGGCGCCGACCCCGTCGTCGTCCGCCCCGTCCGGCGACACGGTCGATCTGCCCGACACCGTGGTGGGGCAGACCGCCGCGCAGCAGACCTGCTCGGTCGGCAACGACCTGGGGTCCCGCTAGGGCTGCATCGACGGGTCGCCGGGTCGCCGGCCTCCCTCCGGCCCACCGGTCCGGCCGGGCGGCTCGGGATGAGCCCTGGCGCGACAACGGAGCTCGTCGACCGGCTGGAGCGCGCCGGCCATCCGCTGCGCGAGCGCGACCTGCGGGAGGTCGTGCGGCGCCATCCGCGCGGGCCACCGCCGCCTATCGGAGTGCGCCGTTCCCGACGACGAGGGCTGCGGCTCAGCGCCCGCCGGTCGGCAGCCGCTGCGGCGCGGCCTCCTCCCGCTCGGCCCGGCCGATCGCATCCGCCGTCCGGATGAGCGCGAGGTGCGACAGGGCCTGCGGGGTGTTGCCGGCCTGCCGTCGGTCGCGGGTGTCGTACTCCTCGCTCAGCAGACCGAGGTCGGACGAGGCGGCGAGCAGCCGGTCCATCATCGCCTTCGCGTCGCCGACCCGGCCGGAGCGGGCGTACTGCTCCGCGAGCCAGAAGCCGCAGGCGAGGAAGGGGTTCTCCCCCGGCGGCAGTCCGTCCGCCGACTCCCCCGTGCGGTACCGCAGCGGGAAGCCGTCCTGCATCAGGTCGTGCTCGATCGCCGCGACGGTCCCGAGCATCCGCGGGTCGTCGGGCGCGCAGTAGCCGACCTGGGGGAGCAGCAGCAAGGAGGCATCGACCTCTCCCGAGCCGAAGTACTGCGTGTAGGTGTTGCGGAGCGCGTCGAACCCGTGCCGCTCGATGTCGGAGCGGACCTCGTCGCGGAGGCGTTCCCAGCGGTCCGCGGGACCGTCGAGGCCGTGGTCGCGCACCCCACGGACGGCGCTGTCGAGCGCCGCCCAGATCATGGCGCGACCCTGCGTGTAGAGGTGCGGCTCGCCGCGCTCCTCCCAGAGGCCCTGGTCCTTCGTGCCGAGACGGTCCTCGAGGTACGTCATCAGCGCCCGCTGCAGCGACCACGACAGCGGGGTCTCCTCGATGCCCGCGGCGCGCGCCTCCTGCAGGGCCACCATCACCTCGCCGATCACGTCCGCCTGGTACTGCAGCGAGGCCGCGTTACCGACCCGCACCGGGCTGGAGCCCTCGTATCCGGGCAGGCTGTCGAGCTCGAACTCGTTGAGGCGCCGCTCCCCCGCGATGCCGTACATGATCTGCAGGTCCTCCGGATCGCCCGCGATGGTGCGCAGCAGCCACTGCCGCCAGTGGTCCACGACGTCCCGGTAGCCGTGCCGGACGAGCACGGAGATGGTGAGCGACGCGTCGCGGAGCCAGACGTACCGGTAGTCCCAGTTGCGCGGACCGCCGAACTGCTCCGGCAACGACGTCGTGGCGGCGGCGACGATCCCGCCCGTCTCGGCGTGGGTCAGCGCGCGGAGCACGAGCATGCTGCGCCGCACCGCGTCCTCGTAGGGCCCCGCGTAGGTGTTGCGGCGCGACCAGTCCGCCCACCAGCGGTGGGTGCGGCGCATGGCCATCTCGACGTCCAGCGGCGCGGGCGGCGCCTTGTGGGAGGCGTACCAGGTGAGCGTGAGGTCGACGGTGTCGCCCTCCCCCACCTCGAACTCGGCGATGTGCTTGGTGCCCTCCGCCTGCAGCTCGGGCCCGCGGACGACGACCGAGTCGGGTCCGGCCGTCGCCACGAGTGCGGGCGGACGCGCCGTGCGGTTCTTCATGACCCACGGGACGGCGCTCGCGTACCCGAAGCGGATCCGCAGCTCCTCCCGCATCATCACCCGCCCACGGATGCCCTGCACCCGCCGGACGAGGTTCGGCTCACCGTCGGTGCGCGGCAGGAAGTCCAGGACCTCCACCGCCCCCTCGCCGGTCTCCCACCGCGTGACGAGGGTGAAGTCGTCGCCGCCGTACCGACGGGTCGACGTCGCGCCGATCGCCTGCGGGGCGAGCAGCCAGCGCCCGTCGTCCTCGTCCCCGAGCAGGGCGCCGAACATCGATTGGGAGTCGT
>NZ_JAODBE010000147.1 GCF_025463795.1 Amnibacterium sp. | reverse complement strand
GCCGCGAGCACCTCCTGCACGAGCGCCAGATGGCGGGGCGTCCCCCCGTGGCTCGAGGACACGACGACCGCCTGCTCCTCCGACAGCCGTGCGCCCGCCCGCAGCGCCGCAACCGTCTGGAACGGCTTCAGCGCGCTCCGCGGGTAGACGAGCCTGCCCGGGTTCCCGATCCGGTGCAGCTCGACCCCGTCGGCGTCCACGACGACGGCCGCGCCCAGGTGCACGGACTCGGGGAAGCCGCTGCGGGTGACCACGGCGAGCGGCGCGGAGGCGCCGGGGTCGAGCGGCCTCGTCACGCCTCGAGACCGAGGTCGGCGAGGTTCAGGGCCGCGAGGTAGGGGTAGCCGGCCCCCTCGATCGCCTCCCTCGCGCCCGTCGCCCGGTCCACGACGACGGCGACCGCGGCGATCTCGGCGCCGAGCCGTTCGAGCGCGGCGATCGCCTTCAGCGGGGATCCGCCGGTGGTCGACGTGTCCTCGACCACGACGACCCGCCGGCCGGCGACGTCGGGCCCCTCGACCTGTCGTCCGCGCCCGTGGTCCTTCGGCTCCTTCCGCACGACGAAGGCGTCGATCGGCACCCCCCGCGCGGCCCCCTGATGCAGGATCGCGGTCGCGATCGGATCCGCACCCATCGTGAGGCCGCCGACGGCCGTGACCCCCGGCACACCGGCGACGAGATCGAGCATCACCTGGCCGATCAGCGGTGCGACGCGATGGTCGAGGCTGACGCGGCGGAGATCCACGTAGAACGAGGCCTGCTTGCCGGAGGTGAGGGTGAAGTCGCCGTGGAACACGGCCTTCTCGCGGATGTGGGCGATGAGTTCGTCGCGGGCGCCGGGCACGGCCCCAGCCTAGGAGGGCGGCCCCCGCCGCTTCGAGGCGCTCAGCGTTCCGCCGGTACCGTGATGCCCGTGCGCATCGCCACCTGGAACGTCAACTCGATCCGGGCCCGCAGCGGACGCGTCGTGGACTGGCTCCAACGGGCCGACATCGACGTGCTCGCCCTGCAGGAGATCAAGTGCCGGGACGACCAGTTCCCCGCCGCGGCCTTCGAGGCGGCCGGCTACGAGGTCGCGACCCACGGCTTCAACCAGTGGAACGGCGTCGCCGTGGCGAGCAGGGTCGGGATCGCCGACGTCGAGCTCGGCTTCCCGGGCATGCCCGCGTTCGGCAAGCCCCTCCCCGACGGCACCGTGCCGCTCGAGGCGCGCGCCATGGCTGCGACGGTCGGTGACGGCATCCGCGTCTGGAGCCTGTACGTACCGAACGGCAGGGACCTGGCCGATCCGCACTACCCGTACAAGCTCGCGTGGCTCGACCGACTGCGGGCGGCGACCGCCGAGCGCCTCGCGGGGAACCCGGACGAGCCGGTGGCGCTCATGGGCGACTGGAACGTCGCCCCGCTCGACTCGGACGTCTGGGACATGGCGGTGTTCGAGGGCTCGACGCACGTGTCGCAGCCCGAGCGGGACGCGTTCGCCGCCTTCGAGACCGCCGGCCTCACCGACGTCGTGCGGCCGCTGATCCCGACCGGCTACACCTACTGGGACTACAAGCAGCTGCGGTTCCCACGCAACGAGGGGATGCGGATCGACTTCGTCCTCGCCTCGCGCGCGTTCGCGGACCTGGTGACGGGTGCGTCCATCGAGCGGAACGAGCGCAAAGGCGACGCCCCGAGCGACCACGTGCCCGTGGTCGTGGAGCTCGACGTGGAGTCCCCGCTCGACGACGACCGGCCGATGATCTTCTGATGATCGCGCCGTTCCGGAGTTCCCGCTCGACACGCCGCTCGTCGGGCGCCGGGCGCGGCGTGGCGCCCGATTCCTCCGGAACGGCGCGATGAGGCCCTACCGCGTGATGACGGTCTGCACCGGCAACATCTGCCGGTCGCCGATGGCGGAGGTGGTGCTCCGCCATCGGTTCGAAGCCGCGGGGCTCGCCGAGGCGGTCGTCGTCGACTCCTCCGGCATCTCCGACGAGGAGACCGGAAACCCGATCGACCCCCGTGCGGCGGGCGTGCTGAGGGATGCCGGCTACCCGGTGCCGCGGCACCGCGCCCACCGGATCACGGAGCGGGAGGTCGCCGACCGCGACCTGCTCCTCCCGATGACGGCACGGCACGCCCGTGCGCTGCGCACGCTGGCGCCCGATGCTGACGCCGCGGCGCGCGTCCGCATGTTCCGCGGGTTCGATCCCGCAGCACCGGACGTGCGGGGAACGGGGGCCGCGGCGGACGAGGCGCAGCTCGACGTCGAGGACCCCTGGTACGGCGACCGGGACGACTTCGTCTCGGTGCTGCAGCAGGTCGAGGCGGCCGCCGACGGGATCGTCGCCTTCGTGCGCGCTGAGCTCGATCGTCGACGGGCGAGGAGCTGAGCCCCGCGTCAGCCGGGTGACAGCAGCAGCGACACCACGAGCACGACGGGCAGCGAGCCGAGGGTCGTGAGCAGCACCGCGTCCCTCGCGACGAGCACGCTCCGGTCGTACCGGGACGCGTAGACGAGCACGTTCTGCGCGGTCGGCAGCGCGGCCAGGGTCACGGCGGCGTGCAGCGTGCGCGGATCGAGGTGCAGGAGCGGTCCTCCGAGCACCCATGCCGCGAGCGGCATGCCCACCAGCTTCAGTGCGGTCGCCAGCGCGACGTCGCGGCGGCCGCTGCCCGGTTCGAGCACCCGCTGGCCGTGCAGGGACATCCCGAATCCCATCAGCATGAGCGGCACCGCCGCGCCGCCGATCAGCCGGAACGGTTCGAGCACGGGCGCGGGGAGCTGGACGTGGGCGAGCGCGACCACGGTTCCGAGCAACGAGCCGAGCAGCAGCGGGTTGCGGAACGACAGCAGCACGGTGCGCAGCACCGAGCCACCGCCCCGCGAGTGCTCGAGCACGACGAGGCCGGCGGGCGCGTAGACGAGCAGCTGCAGCAGGATCACCGGCGCCGGGTACGCGGCGCTGCCGAGCACGTAGATCGCGACGGGCAGCCCGATGTTGTTCGCGTTCACGTACCCGGACGCGAAGGCGGTGACCATGGACTGCGCCCCGGTGCGGTGCCAGACGAGGCGGCTGACCAGCAGCGAGATCACCACCACGACGATCGCCGAGCCCGCGGAGACCAGCAGCAGCGGAGAGATGAGCACCTTCGTGTCCGCGGTCGCGAGCACCGTGAACAGCAGGCACGGCGACGCGGCGAAGAAGACGAACCGGCTCAGCACGCGGCGCGCATCGGGGCCGAGCACCCCGGAGACGCCGAGGACGTAGCCGGCGAGGATGACGAAGGCGATGATCCCGAAGCCCTCGAGCACGCCTGCCACGTCACCATCCTCCCGGACGCGTTCCCCGCACCGGTCCCGGGACGGCCCCGGCGGCGTGAAGCCGCTCGACCGGCGACGATCGCGCTCCTCCTGCGGCTCACCGCATCCGCAGTGGCCTCGACGGTGTGGGCCTTCTCCGCCTTCGCCGTCGACGCGTGCGGCGTGGTTCGGTGCCACGCCGTCCGGATCCGCGCGGGCCGGGGGCATCGCGACGGTGGGGCAGGCGGTGACCGTGCTCGTCCGCCTCGTCACGGCGATTGTCCGCCGAGTCCGAGACTCCGGGACCTTCGCCGTCCCGCTCGTCGGCCTCCTCGCGGTCGCGGCGCTGCTGTTCGGGGGACTCGCCCTCGTCGCCTCGGGATACTGGGGCGCCGACATCCTTCGCTGACGGCTCCGTCCCGCACAGGATCGGTGCGTGGATGGCAACGAGACGCCGGGTGGATGCACGAAAACGACGCCGCGCGCACGATACCGTCGAGGAGACCCTGGGAGGCGACCATGTCGATGCTCGAGACCCCGACCGCCGCCGTCGGCGCGGACTCCGCCGCGTGGCTCGGCCTGAAGGACGCCGTCGCCGGTTTCCGAGTG
>NZ_JAODBE010000160.1 GCF_025463795.1 Amnibacterium sp. | reverse complement strand
TCGGGCGTGAAGACGTTGCCCGCCGTCAGGTAGTCGTGGTCGGCCTCGAGCGCATCGAGGACCTTGTCGAGCGAGCCCGGCACCTGCGGGATCGTCTTGGCCTCGTCCGGCGGCAGCTCGTACAGATCCTTGTCGACCGGCTCGTGCGGCTCGATCCGGTTCTGGATGCCGTCGATGCCCGCCATCAGCTGCGCCCCGAACGCGAGGTACGGGTTGCCCGACGCGTCGGGAGCGCGGAACTCGATGCGCTTCGCCTTCGGATTCGTGCCGGTGATGGGGATGCGGATCGCCGCCGACCGGTTGCCGGCGGAGTAGACGAGGTTGACGGGCGCCTCGTAGCCGGGCACGAGGCGGTGGTAGCTGTTCGTCGTCGGGTTCGTGAAGGCGAGCAGCGACGGGGCGTGCTTCAGGATTCCGCCGATGTACCAGCGGGCGAGGTCGGAGAGCCCGCCGTAGCCGGCCTCGTCGTAGAAGAGCGGCTTGCCGTCGTTCCAGAGCGACTGGTGGGTGTGCATCCCGGAGCCGTTGTCGCCGAACAGCGGCTTCGGCATGAACGTGGCGGTCTTGCCCCACTGCTTCGCCGTGTTCTTGACGATGTACTTGAACTTCAGGATGTCGTCGGCCGCGTGCACGAGCGTGTCGAACCGGTAGTTGATCTCGCCCTGTCCGGCGGTGCCGACCTCGTGGTGAGCGCGCTCGAGGATCAGGCCGGCGTCGATGAGCTTCAGCGAGATGTCGTCGCGCAGGTCGGCGTGCTGGTCGACCGGGCTCACCGGGAAGTAGCCGCCCTTGTACGGCGTCTTGTTGCCGAGGTTGCCGCCGACCTCCTCACGACCGGAGTTCCACGCGGCTTCGGACGAGTCGACCTTGTAGAAGCTCGAGCCCTGGGCGACCTCGTAGCGCACGTCGTCGAAGATGTAGAACTCGGCCTCCGGCGCGAAGAACGCCGTGTCCGCGATGCCGGTGGACGCGAGGTACTTCTCCGCCTTGTGCGCGATCTGGCGCGGGTCCTTCGCGTAGATCTCGCCGTTCCGCGGGTTGTAGATGTCGAAGACCATGATCAGCGTGCGCTCGACCCGGAACGGATCGACGTACGCCGTCGACACGTCAGGGATGAGCTGCATGTCCGACTCGTGGATGTTCGCGAAGCCGCGGATCGAGGATCCGTCGAACAGCTGACCCACCGAGAAGAAGTCCTCGTCCACGGTCGAGGCCGGGATGTTGAAGTGCTGCTGCACGCCGGGCAGGTCGGTGAACCTGATGTCGAGGAACTTGACGTCCGTGTCCTTGATGAACTTGATGACCTCGGACGAGTCGGTGAACTTGGGGGTCGGCATGCGGTGAGACTCTCCTGAACCTGCTGCTCGTGGGACTTCGGAAGGCAGACGGCCAACCCTATTGCGGGGGCCGTTTCGCCTTCGTGACCGCCCTGTTTCGGTGAGGTAAACCGAGTCAGGGAGTCGCCGTGGCGACCGGCGTGGCGCCGTCGGCGGGGGAGTCGAACGCGTGGGTGCGCAGCGCGTCGTCGACCGTCACGAGGGCGACGAGCAGGAATGCCAGCAGCACGAGCACCACCAGCGAGTTGCCCAGGCCGCGTCCGGGCACCGCCCGGTAGCGCGGACCGGTCGGGTCGCCCGCGCGAGGCGCCCACCCCGACGGGGACGGCGCGACGGGGGACCCGTACGCGGGCGCGCTTCCCGGATCGAGGAGCACGCCGCGGGCCCGCACCAGCGCGCCGAAGCGCTCGGCCGCCTCCCGCCGCTGCGCCGCGGTCGCGTTCGGCAGCACGTCCGGATGCACCCGTCGAGCGAGCCGCAGGAACGCCTTCTGCACGTCCGGTCCGGTCGCGTCGGCGGTGACACCGAGGAGCGCCGCCGCCTCGATCCTGGTCATCGGCGCGGCGCGGGGCTCACCTGCGAACGGCGCGGATCTTCGTGGGATCGATGCCCTTCGGGACCGGCAGGCCGGTCCCGAGCGACTCGAGCCGGTTGCTGACGGCCAGCACCTCGGCCCGCGTCAGCTTCGGCTTCAGTCGTGTCAGCCGTCGGCTGATCTGGTTCAGCCGGATCGCGCCGTCCTCATGGCCGACATGGAGCACGGTGACGGGCACGTTCGGGGCGACGCGGCCGACCTTGCGCCGCTCCTCGTCCGCGAGCCGCTGGGTTCGCGCCTTCGGACCCTCGACGATCAGCACGGCGCCAGGGCGGCCGACGACGCGGTAGATCGCGTCACGGGTGCGGCCGTTGACCGCGACCGGCACCTCGCTGCCCCGCCAGCCGCGGCGCAGCGACGTGCGGAGCACGGCGCCCACCGCGCCCGGCTGCCCCTCGAGCTGCGCATAGGCGGCCCGCTCCGCCCTGCGGTTCATGATGATGAGCGCCACGAGCCCGCCGCCGACGATGCCGAGCAGGATGTAGAGCACCAGGGTGAGGACGCTGCCGCCGGACAGCACCAGGGCCAGCGCGACGCCGACCAGGAGGGTGACGACGAACCCGAGCAGCATCCACCATTGCGCGGTCGGATCCGACCTCCGCGTCATCTGGAAGATCTGCCACATCTGCTTCACGCGGCCGGGCTCCTTGGCCACGCCGGCGCTCGTTCTCGCCATGAGGCCATGGTATCCGTTCCTCCCCAGCCCCCGGCGGACCTCGTCCCGCGGGGTCGACCGACGTCCCGATGCCTGGCCGGCCTCTCCGCCGCGCATGCTCGCCTCGTGAACGAGCTCGTCGGCTACGCGATCCGGTCCCGGTTCCCGAACGGGGACGCGCTGGCGACCGACGGCGGCGGGCTCCCCGTCCGTCTCGTCCGGATCGCTGAGGGCGACGAGCGCGGCGAGGCCGCCCTCGACGCCTGGCTGCGGGCGGAGGGCGACCACGTGCAGCGCGTGCTCGATCTCGGCACGGCGCCGAACGGCGATCTGGTCGTGGTGGTGCCCGAGGTCCCGATCGCCCTGGTCGATCTGGTCGCCGGTGCGCCGCTGGATGCGGGCGAGGCGCTGACGGTGCTCATCCCGATCGCGGAGGCCGTCGCTGCGCTGAACGCGGCGGGAGCGGCCCACGGTGCCGTCGGCGCGGCCGCCGTCGGCCTCACGGCGAGCGGATGCCCGGTGCTGCTGATGCCCCGCACCGCGACGGCGACTCCGGCCGGTCGCGGGGATGCGTCCGCGGCGGACCGCCGCGCGCTGGCGGCGCTGGCCACGCGGCTGCTGCCGCCGCCCGTTCCGCGGGAGGTCCTGGCCGCCCTCGAGCGCGATCCCGGCGGCTCGGCCGTCGAGCTGCTCTTCGCACTGGCCGAGCCGGAAGCCGTGCTCCTGCACCGATCCTCTGAGGGCCGTTCCGGCAGGGCGATCACGCCCGCGCGGCTCCTCGCCCCGGTGCGCCCCGCACCGGCGGAGGCTCCAGCTCGTTCGTCGCTGCCCGTCCGCCGCGCCGCTGCGGCTCTCGTCGGCCGGGCCCTTCACGGCGCCGTGCGTGTCCGCCGGCGGGTGTGGATCGCCGCGGGGGCGGCCCTCGCCGGGTTCGCCGCGGCCCTCGTGCTGCTTCCGGGCCATGATGCGGTCGTCCGGGCCGATCCCGTCCGCCCGGCGAGCGTCGCCGCCGTTCCGTCGCCGCCGACGTCGACCTTCGGCCCGCGCCGGGCCTCGCCCGGCCCTGCCGCGTCCACCGTCCCCGGCTCGACGGACCCCGCGCGCGCCGCC